>NZ_CP107996.1:652000-978000 GCF_036088315.1 Streptomyces sp. NBC_00344
CACCGCGTCGACCGGCACCGCCACGTCGTGGGCGACGTCCACTGTGCCCACTTCGAGGGTCTGGTCCACCGCCGAGTAGCCCGGGTAGACAGCGGCGATGTGCAGCCGGTAGGTGTCGCGCACCGGCAGTTCCACGCTGTAGGCGCCGGTGTACGGGTCGGTGTGGATGGTGCGGCCGGGGATGTCCGGCGAGGTGATCGCCGCGTAGAGCGGCCAGCCGTGGCCGGAGCCGTCGGCCACCCGGCCGGTGACTGTGACGCTGGGCACCGGCGCGAGGGCGAAGTCCCGGGTTTGGATCCCGCCCTTGTCCAGCGTCAGGTGGACCGGTGCGTCGGCGTAGCCGAAGGCCTCCGCGGTCACGTCGTACTCCCCCGGGTCGGCGAGCAGCGTGTAGTGACCCTGCGCGTCGGTGGTCGCTGAGACGTCTCCGGCGGTGATCCGCGCCCCGGCCAATGGCGCGCCGGTGGTCCGGTCGGTCACCGCGCCGGAAAGCTGGCTGTGGTCACCGATCGCGCCGAAGGCAGAGACACCCTGCGGGGCGCCCAGGCCGGTGGGCCCGTCGTAGCCTGCTATGGCCGTGCACAAGTAGGAGTCGGAGCAGCTGCCGTTGGCACCCGCGGTGACGTCGTTGAGGCCGGAGTCGGCGGCGTAGGGGTAGGCGTTGGGCCGACTGCCCGCGGCCGGAGTGCTGGCCAGCGCGTAGACGCCGGCGATGATGGGGGCGGAGGCGCTGGTGCCGCCGTAGACCGACCAGCCTCCGGCCTGGTACGAGTTGTAGACGGCCAGACCGGTCTGCGGATCGGCCACGGCCGAGACGTCGGCGACCATCCGCCGCGAGCAGCCGCTGTCCTGCTGTGCGGGGGGCTTCTGCGCGTATGCGGAGCAGCCGCTGCCGGAGCCGGACCAGGCCCGCTCACTCCAGCCACGGGCGCCGGAGTCCCGGTTCAGCGAGGTGCCACCGACCGCGGTCACGTACTTCGACGAGGCGGGGTAGGAGACCCCGTAGCCGTTGTCGCCGGAGCTGGCCGTGATGGCCACGCCCGGGTGGTCGAAGTACTGGGCGTCGGTCTCGTCGAGGGAAGGGTCCTCGCCACCGCCGTAGCTGTTGGAGACGTACTTGGCGCCCAGGGACACCGCCTGGTTGACGGCCGCGCCGAGGTCCTCCATCGACGGAGCGTCGGCCTCGACCAGCAGGATCCGGCAGTTGGGGCATACCGCGGAGACCATGTCCAGGTCGAGCGAGATCTCGCCCGCCCAGCCGGCGTCCGGCGACGGGTAGGCGGTGCCGCCACGCTGGTCGATCTTACGGAAGCAGCCGTTGGCCGTGGTGCAGGCGGGCAGTCCGTATTGCGCCCGGTAGACGGCGAGATCCGCTTCGGCTCCGGGGTTGTCGTAGGCGTCGACGATCGCCACGGTCTGCCCGGTGCCGGCCGTCCCGTTCGGCAGGGTGTAGGCGCTGCGCAGATCGGCCGGGCCGTAGCCGGCCGGGTCCGCGTCCGCGGTCATCCGGCCCATGTGGCCGGGCACGTCGTCACGGGCGATGCCCAGACAGGTCATCTTCCCGGGCTTGGTCGGGGCCGGGCACAGCTGGTGCACCGGGTGCGCCGAATGCTCGGTTATCGGAGCAACCGGCCCCGCGGCGGCTGTCGTCGGCGCCGCGAGGGCTCCGGTGGGGACCAGCGCAGTGACTACGGCCACGGTGGCTGCCACGGCCCAGGCCCGGAGACGCCTGTGCCCCCGAGGTCGGCGCCGATGAGGTCTGAGAAGGTGCATCGGGTCCCCTTCGTCGTGCATCGGACGGGTGGCGTGTGCGTAGGAACGGTGGAGCGGGCATGCCGACCCGTGCGGCGGCCGATGATCGGCCGCCGCACGGAATTCGTGGGGAATGACGGGCAGGATCCCGGCGGGGAAGGGCAGGCCGGGTGCCGGGGACCTGCGGTCTCAGTGCCGCCCTGGGACGTGCAGCGTGACCTCCACCGGCGGGACGTCGTACGGGGTGTCCGTGGCCACGTTCAGGCGCGCCGTGTGGCGTCCTGGGCCGGCGGTGCGGCCGCTGTCGAGGGTCACCTTGACGTGGACGGTTCGGCCCGGTGCGATGGCCACGCGGGTGGCGTCCTCCGAGAGCCACTCGATGTCATCGGTGGTGCCGCAGCTGTCGAAGCCGGGCAGAACCGAGGTCTGCGCGGAGAGCGTGGATCCGCCCGTCGCGCCGCCGATGCGGTAGAAGCCGCACGCACTGCCGCCTCGGTAGCTGGTTTCCGGGGCGGTGGGCAGGGCCGTCCAGGTCTGGGCAGTCGGGTCGAAGGCATAGCCCTGGTTGGTGAGAGTGGAGTTGTGACCGGTGACCCCGCCGGAGACCAGCAGTCGGCCGTCGGCCACGCTGTACCCCGCACCCCACAGGTCCAGGGGCAGGTCCGGGGCAGGGGACCATGTGTCGGAGGCAGGGTTGTAGGCGTAGGTCTTGTGGCTGCTCGCTCCCGCGTCGGTGGTGCCGCCGGTGCAGTAGACCTTGCCGGCGAGGCCGCCGCAGGCGGCGTAGGAGGTCGGCTCGGGGTAGTCGGCCACGCGGCTCCAGCTGTCGGTTGCCGGGTCGTAGAAGGAGACCGAGGTCTGGCCGCAGAGGTCGGAGGTGCAGCCACCGACTGTGTACATCCGGCCGTCCAGCACGGCCGTGGCCGCAGCCGAGAAGCCGTCGGGGGCCAGGGCACCGGAGGACCAGTGGTCGGTCTTCGGGTCGTAGATCTCCAGGGCTGGCAGAGGCTGTCCGTCGAGCTGGTCGAGGCCGCCGGCGACGTAGAGCCGATCGCCGATGAAGGCGCCGTAGCCGCCCATGCGGCGGTGCTGCATCGGGGAGATCGGGGACCACGCGTCGGCAACCGGGTCGTAGACCTGGCCGGTGGCCAGGATGTCCGTGCCGTCCGTGCCTCCGACGGAGTACACCCGCCCGTTGTGGGCCGCGGCGAGGTTGTCCATGACCCGGGTCGGGTAAGCCGCGGCCGCCGACCAGGCCGAGGCGGGCGAGTCGGACGGTGCGGGGCTCGCGCCGGCTGCGGGCGGTGCGGTCGCCTGATCGTGTGCAACTGCGGTCGGACCGGGCCGGAAGTGGCCGGTCACCGTGCGCAGCGGAGTTCCGGCGGCCGAGGCCGCGCCGGACGAGCCGAGGTCCTCGGTGAGGCGGACCGTCGCGGGCTGCTGCCCGTCATTGCGGAGCGTCAGGTCCACGGAGCGGGTGTGGCCCTGGGGCAGTGTCCTGGAGATGCTGCCGGGCTCGACGGTGATGTGTCCCGCGCCGAGCGCGATATCGGCGTGGGACACCTGGTCGGCGGCCACCCGCGCGGTCGAACGGGAGGTGCCGTAGCCGCCGCGGACAGCGGTCACCGGGAGCTTTCCCGTCTGCGGGGAGAACAACCAGTAGGCGCCTGAGGCCGGTGTGTCGTTGAGGTCGGTGCTGGTGGGTGCGGAAGTGGCCGAGCCTGCGCCAACTGTCGCGAAGCCCACACCCGCACCGGTGTTCCGGTCGGTGACCCGGCCGACGAGGAGCCCGCCGGGGGTGGCGGTGCACCGGGTTGCCTTGAGCCGAACATCGTCGACGGCCCAGAAACCGCTCCAGGCACCTGTGTAGTGGAATCGCACCAGCACGTCCGAGTGGCCTGCGGCGGTCGGCAGCGGAATCCGCTCACTCCGGAAACGGTGGTCGGCCTTCTGGTGCCAGACGGTCTGCCACGCCGAGCCCCCGTCCAGGCTGAGGTCCACGTCCGCCGTGTCCGATCCGTACCAGGAGAAGTCGCTGCCGAAGGTCAGCACCGGGGCGGAGTCGCCGGCGAGGTTCACCGCGGATGTCTGCAGGACGGTGTCCTGGCGCTTGGGGGCGCCGTAGTAGTCGCTGTCGACGATGGCGAACGGGCCGCTGCCACCGGTGTTGTTGCCCCGTGCGCCAGGGTTGTCGAAGCGCCACCCGCCGTTGGGGTTCGCGTCCGCGCCTGTCCAGCCGGTGGGCAGGGAGTTGTCGTTGAAGGACTCGTCGACGAGGGTGTCGGTCTGCGTCGCGTATCCGGGGGCTGTGCAGCTCGCCGCGTCCACGTGGAGCGCCATGTCCGCACGGGTGCCGGAGGCGCCGACGGTGACAGCGCGCTGTTCCGGGCGGTAGCCCGGGTAGACCGCGCTGAACGTGAGCTCGTAGGCGGCTTTCTGGGGAACGGTCAGCTGGTACTTACCGGTTGCGGGGTCTGTCCTTACGGGGGCACCGGGGCGCCCAGCCACCTGCACGGTGGCCGAGAGCGGCCAGCCGTGTCCTGAGCTGTCGGTCACCGTCCCGTGGATCGTGGTCATAGGTGCCTGCTTCAGCGTAACCGTGCGGTCCACGGTGGCGCCGTCGCGGAGAGATACGCCTCGGAGGGCCACGTCGGTGTAGCCGTAGGCGGTGACGTCAACGGTGTAGTTCCCGGCGGGAAGCGTGAGATTGAACCCGCCGTGCGCGTCGGTGGTCGTCGAGGCGCCCGCGACGGAGATGGTGGCACCGGCCACGGGCTTGTGCCCGGCCCCGTTGACCGTGCCGGTCAGTGTCCCGTGCGGCCCGGGGTCGGTAAACGCGGCCGTGCCGTCCGGGGTGCCCAGGCCGGTGGGGCCGTCGTAGCCCGCACCGGCGGCGCACAGGTAGGCGGCCGCTGTCGGACAGGTGCCGTTGCTCCCCGCGACCACGTCGTTGAGTCCGCGCCCGCTCAGGGCGGGGTAGGTGTTGGGGCGGCTGCCCGTGGCGGGCTGCCCCGCCAGCGCGTACACCGCGGCGACGATCGGCGAGGCGGCGCTGGTGCCGCCGTAGACAGCCCAGCCGCCTTCCTGGAACGAGTTGTAGACCGCGACGCCGGTAGCCGGGTCGGCGACCGCCGAGACGTCCGTGACAGAGCGTCGGCCGCAGCCGGGGTCGTGCTGGAAGTCCGGCTTGACGCTGACAGCGGAGCACCCGGATCCGGCACCGGTCCACGCGGACTCGGTCCAGCCGCGGGCACTGCTGTCCCGAGACAGGGAGGTGCCGCCGACCGCGGTCACCAATGCGGACGAGGCAGGGTAGGACACCCCGTATCCGCTGTCACCGGAGCTTGCTGTGATGGCCACGCCCGGGTGGTCGAAGTATGCCTCCGTCACCGGGAGATCGGCCGCGCTGGGTTCGCTGCCGCCGTAGCTGTTGGACACGTACTCGGCTCCCATGCGTACCGCCGTGTCGACGGCGGTGCCCAGGCCGTCCATATAGGGCGCGTCGGCCTCCACGAGGAGGATCCGGCAGTCCGGACAGACGGCCGAGACCATGTCCAGGTCGAGGGATATCTCGGCCGCCCAGCCTGAGTCCACGGGAGGCAAGGGGCTGGCTGCTCCCTCCTGGTTGACCTTGCGGAAGCACCCGTTGTCGGTGGTGCAGGCGGGCAGTCCGTACTGGGCCCGGTAGACCGCGAGGTCGGACTCGGCTTTGGGGTTGTCGTACGCGTCGACGACGGCGACGGTGCGACCGCTGCCCTGGCGGCCGGCGGGCAGGTGGTAGGCGCTGTGGAGGTCGGTGGGGCCGTAGCCGTTCGGCACGTCGTCGGGGGCCATGCTGCGGTGCTGGGCCACGTCGGTCCGCTTGACGGCCAGGCAGGCCATCTCTCCCGGAGTGGAAGCGGCGTCGCAGAAACGCTGGACGGGATCGCCGTGCGTCGGGAGCGCAAGGTCCGCACCTGCCGCGGGCAGGGCGTCGGTCGGCATCTGGGCGGCTGCCACAGCCTGGACCGGGACTGCGAACAGCATCAGCGTGAGCGCCGTGGCGATTGCGGGGGCTCTTCGCCGCGAGAGGATGGTGCGCAGCAGCATGGGCTTCTCTTTCTCGGGGGCCGGTCCGGATCGGCGGCCGGTACAACTCCAGGTGGCAGGACCGGCCGACGGCGTTGGGGGTGTGGCGCAGGGGGCACCACAGCCGGGACGGCCCCGGCGGTGCCCACGCTAGGAGAGAGGCACGCCGAATGAATGAGGGGAGTCCCTTGCGTCGAACAGGGTCAGTTCTTGGGGAGGTTGGCCGCGAGTCCCACCCGGGAGCGGATGCCGAGCTTGGTGTAGACGCGGGACAGCTTGGTCTCGACGGTCTTGATGCTGACGAACAGGGCGGCAGCGATCTCCGCGTTGGTCGCGCCGCCGGCGGCCATCCGCGCCACCCGGGTCTCGTCATCGGTGAGCAGACCCGCATCCGAGGACCCGGTTCGCACCCCGATCCGGTCCAGTTCGCCCCGCGTCCGGGCCTGCCACGGCGCGGCTCCGGCAGCCGCGAAGACCTCCCCCGCATGACCCAGTGCCTCCCGGGCCCGGGCGCGGCGCCGGGAGCGCCGTTCGACCTGGCCGATCGCCAGAAGAGTCCGCCCGAGCTCCAACGGCATGGGCAGGGAGCCCAGTTGCTCCGCGACGGCGCGCAGCTCGTCGGCCGCCTCGGCGGGGTTGCCCATCGCTGCCTTCTGCAGGGCAGCGGCGCGGTCCAGGCAGGCCAGTACGCCGCGGCGGCGAAGGCGTCGTGCCTGCGCGCCTACCAGGTCGAGAAGTTCGGCTGCCTCCTCGTGCTCGCCGACGGTGATCAGTGCCTCCGCCAGGTCCGCGTGCCACAGCGAGATGCCGGGTTCGCCCAACTGCAGGTCCCGGTACAAATCGGCCGCCCTCCGCAGCGGCCCAAGTGCGGCGCCCGGTGTGGCGAGCACCAGAGCTGCATGGCCCTGGACTGCCAAGTTGCGCAGGAGGTACAGCCGGTCGCCGTCCGCCTCGGCGGCGGCAACTCCCTCGGCGGCCAACTCGGCCGCACGGAAAGCACTCCCGCCTGAAGCCTCGGCCAGGGCCGAGACATACAGCGCGGGACCGCGGCTCAACTCCGCGTCCCCGGCGAGCTGCAGCGTCCTGCGGGCCAGGCGCAGGGCCCGGCCGCAGTTACCCGTACGGGCTTCCACCTCCACAAGGCTGACCAGGGAGGACCAGACGTGGTCGGTGCGCCCTTGGCGTTCGGCGTCCGTCATCAGCTGTTCGAGCTCCGCCCGGGCCTCGGCCGGTCGGTCCGTGAGGAACCGCAGCCGGGCCCGCACCAGGTGGGGGCTGTTACCGAGGTCCTCGCTACCCGCGCTCAGAGCGACAGCGCGCTCCGCGGTATCGGCGGCTGCGGGGTCCCCCCGCCAGGTCTGCACTGCCGCCAGCACCTCAAGCGCGAGCCGCTCCGTGCGCAGGGACACCTGCGGGTCGGCTCCGCCCTGGGCGGCCAGGGCAGCCGCGCAGGACGCCTCGGACTCGGCGGCGATGAGACTTCCGCCGGCGAGTTCACGCAAGGCCAGGCGCACGCGCACCGAGGCCTGGAGTACCGGGTCGGCCCCGGCGTCGGCCAGAGCCTCGTCGAACAGCCGGCCCGAGTCGCCCCGGGCGATCGCCTGCCCTGACGAGTCGATCAGGAGCAGCCGCGCGCCAACCCGGTTGGCCGGGAGCTCGGCCGTTTCGAGCACCCGCTCCGCGGTGCGTCGGGCGTCGTCGTAGAGTCCGGCCATCATCGCGCACTCGGCGGCGAACAGCCGCCGCTCGGCAGCGAGTTCGGCCGTCTCCCGGGGAGTTCTGTCCGCGGCCAGGGACGCCAGTTGTGCGGCCACCGCAGCCGCACCGCGCCCGCGCGACACCATCGCGGCGTCGATGAGCGAACGGGCCACCGGCTCCGCGGCCTGCGAGCCGGCAAGCGCCAGGTGCCGGGCCCGTTCCACCGGATCCGGCACCACCTGGGCGAGTTGGGCGTGGACAGCGCGTCGGCAGATCCCGGTCGCACTGTCATAGAGGGTCGCGGCGAGCAACGGGTGGGCGAAGCGCACGACGCCGTCCTCGTCGGTGTCGGCCACCTGGAGAAGAGCCGCCTGTTCGAGATCCTGCTCGGCCTCGCCGCGTCCGGCCCGGGTGAGCAGCCAGGGTGTCGGCCGGGCCAGGGCGGCCGCCACGAGCAGGGTCTCCCGTGCGGTGCCGCCGAGCCGGTCCAGCCGCTCGGCCATCAGCGTCCGCAGACGTCGCGGTACAGGCATCGACCGACCGGCTGTGAAGGGCTCGCCCCGGCGGGCGAGCGCGCGGGCCAACTCCACGGCAAACAGGGGGTTGCCGCCGCTGACGGCGTGGATGTCACGCAGTGCGGCGGCCGGGAGGTCGGTCGCGGTCCTCAGCTTGACCACCTGAGCGATATCGGCCGCTGACATGGGGCCCACCCGCAGCTCCAGCAGGGGCGGAACGCACAGCGCCTGGTGCTCCGCTTCCCCGTGGTCCGACACCCGTTCGCCGGCGAGCACTCGCAGCGCCCGGCCCTCGACGCGCCGGACCAGGAACCCGAGCACGTCGGCGCTCTCGGCGTCCACGCACTGGAGATCGTCCAGCACGAGCAGCAGCGGAGCCTGTCGGGTCGCCGCGCTGAACGCTCCCAGCACGCTCAATCGGACGGCGAGCCGGTCCACGGCTCCCCCGGGGGTCCGGTGCAGCAGTAGGTCGATGGTCCGGGCCTGCGGAGCCGGCAGCGATGCCGCGAACCCATCGGCGATCGGGGCGACCAGGTCAATGAGGGTGAGGAAGGGGACTGTGGCATCGGCCGGTGTCGGCGCACTGCGCAAGACCCGCGCCTCCGTCTCGGCCTCGGCGGCGATCGCGGCGATGACTGTGGTCTTGCCGATCCCAGCAGGGCCGGACAGCAGCACGCTTCCGCCCGCCGCCAGGCGGCTCGTTGCCGATTCCCGCAGGTCCGAACGCCCCACTATGTGATCCACGGCAGCTCACTGTGTCCAGCGCCTCCCGGCGTGTCAACCCCCCGAGGGCCGGCGCCGAGCCCTCTGCCGGGGCCGTGTTGAAGGCGGCGGAGCCTCTGGTCAGGCGCACCGCGGAGACAAGGATGCGGCGGGTGCTCGCGCCTACGGTTGGTGCTACCGCGGTCCGCTCAAGCCCAGGTACACCCCGGACTCTGCAACGTCTCGGCCACCTCCTCCTGGGACTCCCTTGGCGCGCCTGCTTCTTGCAGACCGAGGCGGATGGCGCCTGGCCAGGGAATTTCCCAGTCAGGCGCCTTTCGGGATGCGGAAAATGCACCCCTGCTCCCGATTCTTCGTACTGCTTGAGGATCTCGCCCGCGAAACGGGGCAGACCCCAGCACTCGACGGTCCTGGACACGGAACGCTGCACCTAACAGCAGGTGACGGACGGACAGGGTTCGAGTCAGCCGATCAGGCTGTCTCTGCCGGCGCGAGCCTGCCGCCGTCGTAGAAGCTGCCCGCGCTGTAGACGAGGGGCGCACGGTCGGAGTGCTCGGCCTCAAGGACGCGGGCGATGAAGACGGTGTGCGTGTCCGTCTGGAGGCGCTCGCAGATCTCAGCCTCCACGTGGGCGCACGCACCGTCGACGACGGGTGAGCCGTGGGTCCCGGGGTGCCAGCGGATCTCGGAGAACTTGTCCTGGCTCTTGCCCGCGAACGTCCCAGCGACGCCGAGCTGGTCGGCGGCGAGGATATTGATCGCCAAGTGGCGGGACGCAAAGAGGGATTCGTACGTCGACGAGGTCTTCTGAACGCAGACCATGACGAGCGGGGGGTCCAGGGAGATGCTGGAGAAAGCGTTGACGGCCAGTCCTCGGGGGGTGCCCTCATGCTGGGTGGTGACGACGGTGACGCCGGTGACGAAGGTGCGGTGAACGCCCTTGAGATCGGCCGGGTCGACGGTGTTGCTCGCGACGGCGGTGCTCACGGAGTACTCCTGTCTGTGCTGTGTGGTTCGTGGTCAGGCGGCGTTGCCGAGGGAGATGATTCCGAGCGCCCCGAGCAGTCCCCTCGGGTCCCAGGTGACCCACTCCTCGGCGATGGTGGCGCCCTCGAATCGGGAGATGGTGACCCCGGAGACGGTGAGGGCGCGGCCGGTCGGAGGGACGCCGAGGTAGGAGCCGGTGTGGGTCGCCGAGCCGTGCCAGCGGGTCGCGAGGCGGTCCCCCTCGGCGACACTGTCCTCAATGGACACATGAAGGTCGGGGAACGCGAGCCTTGCGGCGACGACCGAGCCCTTGAGCTGAGTGGCGCTGTGGTCGGCGATGCTGGAGTGGCGTACGTAACCGGGCTTGAGCAGGCTGTCGAGGTCGTCGACCTCGCCCCGGTTCCACACGGAGTCCCAGGTTGCGGCCAGGCTCTGCTTACGGTCTGACATATGACGTACTCCTTGATCTAGGAAGGGCTGGGGACGGACGTGGATGTCGGCATCGGTGCCTCGGCGTTTCGCAGGCCGAGACGCCTGGCGTCCCGTACCGGATCGGTGAACCAAGCCGCTGCCAGGCCGCCCACGAGGAGCAGCAAACCGGCGAGCAGGAAGGCAGCCCGGAAGCCCTCGGTCTCCGTGGGGGCCTGCTGCACCAACAGGCCGCCGAGGAAGGGCGCGAGCACGGCGCCCGCCGTCATCGCGGAGTTGAAGCTCGCGAGCATCGCGCTGCGCTGGCGTACCGGAGAGGTCTCGGAGACGAGCAGATAGCCGATGGTGTACATGCTGTTGGCGAGCCCGAAGGCCACCAGCATCAGCCACGCGGACGCTTCGCTGCGGTGCGCCGCCATCGAGGCGATGAGCAGGATTCCGCTGAGGGCGACCGTGCCGCCCGTATAGGCGCCTCGAGCCCATCGAGTGGACATCCCCGACCTGATCAACCGTCCGCTGAGCCAGCTGAGACCGATCTGGGCCGCGCCGGCGACCAGTCCGTAGAAGCCGATGAGGAGCCCCACCGACTGCTTCGAATAGCCGAGCACGGCGCCGAGGTAGCTCGGACCCCAGACGCTGAACAGGGCCATGGCGAAGTAGCCCGGTGCCAGCGCCAGCAGTGGCCCCCACCAGCCGGACGCAGCGAACAGTTTGCGATACGGCGTGCGCCGCTCGGCGGGATCGGTGGACGCGGCCGGCGACAGGTCCGACGCCGCAGCGTACGTGGTGTACGGGCCGTCCCGCCCGACCAGCAGCCAGGCCGCCGACCACGCGATGCCCAGGAGGGCCAGGGCCCAGTATGCGGAGGCCCATCCATGGTGCTCGATCAAGTAGGTGAGCACGGGCGCGGAGATCGCGACACCGGCCGAGGCACCCACGAAGATGAGCGACGTGGGCACGGCGCGCCGCGACTCGGGGAACCACTTGTGGATCGCGTGGCCAGCGGCCGGGGACGTCGGGCCCTCGGCCGCACCGAGCAGCAGGCGGCTGATCAGCAGGGTCACGAAGGTGGGATAGAGCAGGAGCGGCCCCATGGCCGCCGACCAGGCGAGGGCCACGGTGAGCAACAGGCGCGTGCTGGTGACCCGGTTGCCGAGGAATCCGACGACGACACCCGTGATACCGAACAACAGGAAGAAGATGCTCCCGGCGAGGCCGAACTGCCGCGCTGTCAGACCGAGTTCCTCGGTGAGGTCGTCCGCCGAGAGACCGAGGACACTCTTGTCGGCGAAGTTGACGGCCATGAGCACGCACAGGAGTGCGGCCACGGCCCAGGCGCGGCGGGCGTCCGGAGGGGGTGAGGACTGGGCAGGCATGGCTCTCCCATCTCGAGCGCGCAGATCAGCGGCTTCGGGGGACGTCGGACTGGGGTGCAGCCGACGCAACCGCGGCCCGGTGCATCTTCGGGCCTACGGCGTGAGACGAAAGAATTACGACACTGTTTCGTTTCGTCAATACCCCTGACGCGACGATCCTCCGCGAAACGAGACTTCTCACTGGTCACATCGGTCCCAAAAAACTTTGGTACTGCTGGATCAGTCCGGATCCCGGAAGGAAACCGCAGCGCCCCCATTGCGATGAGAGTTACGAAACGCTAGCGTCACGTTTGTCAGCGGAGAGCTCAGAGGGAGTCAACGTGTCACGGCAGCAGGAACGGCGCCGTGGGCGCCCTCTGGACGACAGCACCACGGGCGTCATCCTGGACGCGACACTGGAGCTGTGGGGCGAGGTCGGCTTCGCGGCAGTCACCATCGACGCCGTCGCCGCCCGCGCCGGAGTCAGCAAGCCGACCGTCTATCGACGCTGGTCGGCCAAGCGTGAACTGCTCATCACGGCGATCGAGCGGTTCGTCGCACCGGCGGACATTCCCGACCTTGGCTCGTTCAAGGCCGAGGTCACGGAGTTCCTGCGCAACCGTGGCGAGATGTACCGCAGCCCCAGGGTGCGGCGCATCATGGCCGGCATGATCGCCGCCTGCACCGAGGACGAGGAATTCCACGGTGAGGTCCAGCCGTTCATCGACCGCTTCCCGGCCGCGATGCGCCTCATCATCCAGCGCGGGATCGCCCGGGGCGAGGTGCGGCCCGACACGGATGTCGAGCTGCTCGCCGCGATGATCAATGGCTCCTTCTACTACCGCTCCATCATCGAACAGAAGGGCGTGGACGAGCGCTCGGTCGAGTTCGTCGTCGGCATGATCATGGCTGCCGTGCCCCCCGGTACGGAGAGAGATCTCCCCCTGGGGCGCTGAGCCCGGTCCGCCACGGATCTCCGCCGTCGCGCTCGTGGCCACCGCTCGAGAACACAGGGAGAGAACTATGTCCGTATCGTCCCGTCAGCCCGCTGCAGCCCCCGCGTCCGCCCCCGACGGACTGCATTTCGGCTGGTTCATCCCCACCATGGGCGACACCGCCGCGTTCGGCGACCCCTC
This sequence comes from Streptomyces sp. NBC_00344, assembly GCF_036088315.1. Taxonomy (NCBI): domain Bacteria; kingdom Bacillati; phylum Actinomycetota; class Actinomycetes; order Kitasatosporales; family Streptomycetaceae; genus Streptomyces; species Streptomyces sp. NBC_00344. The sequence continues at coordinate 664,664 of NZ_CP107996.1, forward strand.
CGCCCGGATAGAGCCGAACATGGAGATGTTCGTGCGGGTCGCCCAGGCCGCCGAGAAGGCCGGCATGGAGTACGCCCTCGTTCCTGTGCAGACCGAGTGCTACGAGGCATGGATCAGCTGCGCCATGATCGCCGCACGTACCACCTCGCTCACCCTGCTCGTGGCCGCCCGGCCCGGGCTGATCGCGCCCACGGTCACCGCCAAGATGATCAGTACATTCGACCAGCTGTCCGGCGGACGCGTCGCCGTCAACCTGATCGCGGGCGGATCGCCGCGCGAGGCGGCGGCCGACGGCATGTTCCACGAGCACGACGAGCGCTACGAGATCATGGACGAGACGGTCACCCTGATGAAGCGGGTGTGGACCGAGGACGAACCCGTCGACCACAAGGGCAAGTTCTTCACCGTCGAAGGAGCGGTCGTCAAGCCCAAGCCCTACCAGAAGCCTTTCCCCCAGTTCTTCCTCGGCGGTCTCTCGGACAGCGCGAGGGAGATCTGCGCCAAGCACGCGGACGTCTATCTGTTCTGGGGCGACACCCCGGAGAACATCGCCACGAACATCGCCAAGGCGAAGGAGCGCGCCGCCCACTACGGCCGCGCCGACCAACTCGGCTACGGCATGCGCCTGCAGACCATCGTCCGTGACACGGAGGAGGAAGCCTGGGCTGCGGCCGAGGACCTCATCGCCGGACCCGTCGGTCAGCAGAAGTGGAACGGCGACTGGACCGAGTCCCGCGCCCAGGACCGGATGCGTGAGCTCGTCCAGGCGGACAACTACCGCATCGCCCCGCACCTGTGGAGTGGCATTTCGAGCGTACGTCCGGGAGCCGGCGTCGCGGTCGTGGGCAATCCCGAGCAAGTGGCCGACACCCTCCTGGACTTCGTCGACGCAGGCTGCACGCACTTCTGCCTCTCCGGCTACCCGCATGACGACGCCGCGGAGCGCTTCGGCCGCGACGTCATGCCGATCATCCGGCGCAAGCGCGCCGCCCTCAAGGCGTCCTGACCCCGGCCGTACAGCAAATCCCCCCACCCCCGTAGAAGGAGCCAAGCTGTGAGCACAGAGACCGCCCCCGAGCTGGACTGCGCCGTCTTGGACCGTGCTGTCGCCGAGCTGCGGTCCGGCAGCCGGACCTGGACCGCAGTTCCCCTCGCCGAACGCATCGCGCTGCTCGAACGCATGATGCCGAAGGTCATCGAGAACGCCTCGGCACTCGCCGCTGCCGGAGCCCACGCCAAAGGCTACGACCCGGCGTCGCCCTGGGCTGCCGAGGACTGGACCACCGGCCCCTGGGCCGTGGTCCAGAACATCGGTGCGTACCTTCACGTCCTGCGCCGGATCGCCGCAGGGAAGGAACCCGTCGCGAGCGGCGCTGTGCACGAGCGCGGTGACCGAACCCTGGTCGACGTCTTCCCCGGCACCGGCTGGGACGCCTTGCTGCTCAACGGCTTCACCGCCCAGGTGTGGCTGACCCCCGGAACCACCCCGGCGCAGGCGATCGAGCGGGCGGCGGGCGAGTACCGCGGCAGGCCCGGCCGCACGGCCGTGGCTCTGGTCCTCGGCGCGGGAAATGTCGCCGCGATCACCGCCCTCGACATCCTCCACAAGCTCTACGCCGAGGGCCAGGTCGTCCTCGCGAAGATGAACCCGGTCAACGCCTACGTCCGCCCGCACTTCGAGAAGATATTCGCGGAGTTCATCGAGTGCGGATGGCTCCGCTTCGTCGACGGCGGTGCCGCCGAGGGCGGCTACCTCGCCACCCACGAAGGCATCGACGAAATCCACGTCACCGGCAGTGGCCGCACCCACGACGCGATCGTCTGGGGCACCGACGACCGTGCCGAGGAGCGTCGCACGTCCGACACCCCGCTGGTCACCAAGCCGTTCACCAGCGAACTCGGCGGGATCAGCCCCTGCATCGTTGCCCCGGGGCCGTGGAGCGAGGCGGACTTCCGCTTCCAGGCCGAGCACATCGTCACCAGCAAGATGAACAACTCGGGCCACAACTGCATCGCCAGCCAGATCCTCGTACTGCCCCGCGAGTGGGATGGCACCGCGAAACTCCTCGACGCCATCCGTGCGGTGCTGCGTGAACTCCCGGCGCGCGGCGACTACTACCCGGGGGCGGACCGGCGTATCGCGGCGGTTCTGAAGGCCCACCCCGATGCGGAGACCTATGGCGAGGGAGAGTGCCGGGTCCTGGTCCCGGACATCGCCGCACACGATGACGTAATGATCACCGACGAGGTCTTCGCCAGTGCCCTCGGAGTCGTCCGCCTTCCCGGCGCCACGGCCGCCGAATTCTTGCCCGGCGCCGTCGACTTCGCCAACAACACGCTCCCGGGCACGCTCGGCGCCACCCTCATCGTCCATCCCAGGACCGAGAAGGCGGAACGGGACCTGGTGGACCGCGCCGTCGCCGACCTGCGCTACGGCACGCTCGGGGTCAACTGCTGGTCGGCGATCGGCTTCCTGCTCGGCTTCACTCCATGGGGCGCCCACCCGGGCCATACCCGCCAGGACATCGGCAGCGGCGTCGGGTTCGTCCACAACGCGTTCCTGCTCGAGGACATCGAGAAGACGGTGCTGCGCGCTCCGTTCGCCCCCGCTCCGCGCGGCCTGTTCGGCGGCTCCCCGTCACTCTCGCCGAAGCCGCCCTACTTCGTCACCAACCGCACCGCCCTGACCACCATCCAGCGCGTGACCCGGTTCACCGCCGCCCCCGGCCTCATGCGGCTGCCCGCCGTCTTCTCCTCCGCACTGCGCGGCTGATGCCCCGCTCCTTCGACGTCACGGAAGACGAACTCATGAATCTCAGCGACATCTTGAGCCGGTCGGCGGATCGGTACGGCGCGCGTGCCGCCGTGTCCAGCGGGGAACAGCACCTCACCTACGCCCAGTTGGACAACCTCGCGGGGCGGGTGGCCGCGCTGCTCGCCGAACGGGGCGTAGTCCCCGGCGACCGCGTCGCGGTGATGCTGCCCAATATGCTGGAATTCCCCGTCCTCTACTACGGGGTCCTGCGCGCCGGGGGAATCGTGGTGCCGATGAACCCGCTTCTCAAGTCACGTGAGGTGGCGCACTACCTGAGGGATTCCGGGGCACGTCTGATCTTCGCGTTCGGACCGGTGGCCGAGAGGGCGACGGCGGGAGCCGAGGGGACGCCGGCGCATGTCGTGAAGATCGAGGCCGGATCCCTGGACACGCTCCTGGCCGGTTACGAGGAACCGGCGTCGACCGCCGGTGGCGGCCAGGACGACACCGCCGTCATCCTCTACACCTCCGGCACCACCGGCGTCCCCAAGGGCGCCGAGCTCACCCACGCGAACCTGGCGCGCAACGCCGACCTCACGGCATGCTCGCTCTTCGCGCTCACGCCCGACGACGCCGTCATGGGGTGCCTCCCCCTGTTCCACGCCTTCGGCCAGACCTGCGCCATGAACGCGGCCGTGGGCGCGGGCGCCCGGCTCGTCCTGCTGCCCCGGTTCGAGCCGGGCGCGGCCTGGGAGACGATCGCCCGCGAGCGCATCACGATCTTCGAGGGCGTGCCCACCATGTATGCCGCCCTGCTCGGCCAGAACCACGACGGCGTCGACGCATCCTCGCTGCGCCTGTGCGCGTCCGGCGGCTCGGCGCTGCCGGTAGAGGTGCTGCACGCCTTCGAAGCCGCGTTCGAGTGCCCCGTCCTTGAGGGCTTCGGCATGTCCGAGACCTCCCCCGTCGCATCCTTCAACCACCCCGACAAGCCGCGCAAGGCCGGCTCCATCGGCACCCCGGTCGAGGGCGTCGAGATGCGCCTCGTCGACGAGAAGGACGGAGTGGGCGAGCTCTGCGTGCGCGGCCACAACGTCATGAAGGGGTACTGGGGCCGACACGAAGCCACCGCCGAGACCGTCCAGGACGGCTGGCTGCACACCGGCGACCTCGCCCGAGTCGACGCGGACGGCTACTACTTCGTCGTCGACCGCAAGAAGGACCTCGTCATCCGCGGCGGGTTCAACATCTACCCCCGCGAGATCGAGGAGGTCCTGTACGAGCACCCGTCGGTCGCCGAAGCGGCGGTGATCGGTGTCCCGCACGCCATGCTCGGCGAGGAGGTCGCAGCGGCGGTCACACTGCGCCACGGCTCGGGCACCACTGCGGGGGAACTCAAGCAGTTCGTGAAGGAGCGGGTGGCGCCGTACAAGTACCCGCGCGAAGTGTGGATCCTCGACTTGCTCCCCAAGGGCGCTACGGGAAAGATCCTCAAGCGCGACATCGTCCGCCCGGAAACGGCGAGCCGATGAGAGTCTTCAAGAGCCCGGCCGAACTGAGGGACGCCGTCGGCACCCGCCTGGGAGTCAGCGGCCTGCACACCGTCGGTCAGGACCGGGTGGACCTGTTCGCCGAGGCCACGGGCGATCACCAGTGGATCCACGTCGACTCCGCGCGGGCGGCGGACGGCCCTTTCGGCACGACGATCGTGCACGGCTACCTCACGCTGTCGCTGCTCCCGGTGTTTGCCGAGGAGTGCTACCGCATCGACACCATGAGCATGATGGTCAACTACGGGCTGAACCGGGTGCGATTCCCCGCTCCCGTCCCGGCGGGCACAGCGCTCCGCGCCACTGCCGACCTCACGTCCGTCGAAGACGTTCCGGGCGGTGTGCAGGCCGTCATCACGTTTACCGTCGAATCCGGGGCCGGAGGCAAGCCGCACTGTGTCGCGGAGGCCGTCGTACGGTACTTCGACTGACCCAGCGTGAACCGGGCTGCGTCGGCGTGAAAAGACGCCGACGCAGTCCCCGCCCGGACGTCCACAGGATTCGGTGCCGGCCGCAGTCGCGCGGTGGCAGTCCGCCCCATGCATGAGAAAGTTCAATGGAATACACGTGGGAGGGTTCGCCTACTTCGCGGGGAAGACTAAAATCCTGGAGGCAGCACTGCACCGGGAAGCGGAAGTACTGCACTTCGCTCTCGTGCGGGCTCTGTCCGAGAGCAAGACGGCGCAGGGGGCGCTTCGGCGGGTGCTGTGCGCCTACGCCACCCTCTGGGGACTGCGGACGAGTGCCACCCAGCTGCTGGCCAGCGAGATGGCGCACCTACCCGCGGAGCGGCAGGAATGGCTGGAGCAGGTGCGTGAGGGGTTCGCGATGGAGTGCGCCGTGCTGCTGCGTTCCAGCCGACCCGAGCTGTCGGAGCCCGAAGCGCAGATGATGGTGCACGGGGCGCTGACGGTGGTGCACATCCTCTCCGTACTGCCGCCCGCACTCTGTCCCAGGGTTCCGGCGGAGGAACTGGCCGATCTGGCGATGGACTCCCTGGCCGGCACGCCCCACAACCGTGAGCGCCACCCTGTGGGTGACCGAGACCGGGCGGCTCCTCGGCTTCGGTCGGTCAAGCCTCGGGGGTGGTCCTCCCACCCAACGCATCCATGAGCTCGCCGAACCGCCTCGGCTTGCCTTCGGGGGCAACTACATCGTCCGCGCCCGGTACAACGGCAAGCGCACCGCCGTGGTCGGCCCCGGCGCGTCCGCCTCCGCCTTCGGCGGTGGAAGCGCCGACCCTGATCGCGCACCGGGCACAGCAGGAGGAGATGCGGGAGGCGACCGGCAGGCCAAGGCTGACGAGCCCCTCTCGCACATCCTGAACGAAATCCCGGTCCTCTCGGCCAACGGCGTCCACAACCACTGATCGCCCGATCGGTCCGGGGACCGGGCCCCCTCTCGGACAGCCACAGCGCTCCGCGCCGTGAGAGAGGCTCGGCCCTGCTGCGCACCGCCGACCGCGGGCCCCTCCGCCTTCCATCCAACTCCTCAGGCCACTTCCCAGAGGCCGCCATCCGGGGCCCGAGCGGCCTTGCTGATACTCCCCGGCAGCGGGTGCCGGTAGGTCCGGTACGTCTCCTCGATGGACTTGTGGCCCATCCATTCCGCTACGTCGGTGATGGGGATCCCGTTTCCGAGAGCGTTCGAGGCGAAGTAGTGCCGGAAGCCCGTACATCCCCGCCCCTTCCTCCGCCGGAAGGTTCGCAAAGAGCTTCTTGACACGGCGCCGCTCCATGCCTTCCGTGAAATAGCCACCCGGACCACGCAGCAGGTAGCCGTCGCTCGTGGTGCCGAGTTTGGCTTCGTAGCGCTCAATCGTCTCCCGGACCGACCGCGACAGAGGAGCCTCCCTGAACTCCCCCACCTTGCGGTGCTTCAGCTTCGCCGGCCTCAGGGTGTTGGAATGGATCTGCTCACGCACCCGGGAGACGTCCCGCGCCACGACACTGTTGACGTTCACCACCCGCGCCTCGCCGTTTCGCAGGCTGCATCCCGCCATCATGGCGATCTCCAGGGCGAGGTCCTCGTCGGCGACGAGAAGCGCCTTTTTCACATAGGCGAGAGACGGGATGGCCACCTTCTCCCGGACGTACTCCGGTTCCTGGACACCCTTCACCGGATCCGCCATGGCCCCCCTTGGCATAGGCGCCTCGCAATCCCAACGTACTCACGTGGCTGCTCGGACGGGAACCAAGGAGATCTCCCGAATGCCTCGCCGTGCGTTGGGAACGGCGCGTCGAACTCCACGATGACTTCTTGTCGTTGGCCTGCAGTCTGACCTGCTGGCGACATCTGAGAAGAGCCACCTCCTGATGGCTAAGACTTGGTCGGGCGCGAGCCATACGCCGGCCCGAACACCACGAGCAGCACCAGGTCTTCGGCCACTTCTGTGAATCGATGTTCTTCACCGGCCGGCACGAAGATCACCGTCCCGGGACTCACCTCGTCCGTTCCGCCTGGTGTTTCGATCTTGGCGCGTCCGGCTGTGACGACATAGATCTCATCCTCGGTGTGCGGGCTCTGGGCATCACGCCCGCCGACCGGGATGCAGTACGTTCCCACCGACAGATCCGACGTCCGCAGCTGCTCGATCCAGTCATTGCCCGCTTCGCCGGGGCGCGTCCACACGCCTGCACCCTTGATGATCTCCATGACGGGACCCTAACGCTGGGACCGGGAGCGCAACACCCGTGATCCTCTTACGAGCTCTAACTTGATCTTTAACCTGTGCGGCGCGGACGCGGGGTCGTTGACTTCTTCGTGCGTCGCTTCGCGGAGCCTGGTCTGCCAACTGTGTGCACGCCATAGCGGGCAGTGCGCTGGTTGTTCTTGCGGCCGGGCGGGCGTCCTGGGCCGGGCCGGGCGGTTTTCGGTGCTTCGGCTGGACAGGCGGCCTTCGTGCGGAGGTGCCGAAAGTCGCGGCGGACTCGTGCGGGGGAGAAGCCTGTCAGGCGGGACAGGCTTCTCCCACGGCCGTCGGAGGTCTGCCGCCAGTGGGCGTGCGAGCCGGAGCTGGGTGAAGGCGGCGAGGATCAGCCAGGTCCAGCGATCGGCGGCTTCGGGGCTGCGGATCTTCGGGCAGGTCCAGCCCAGGGTCTGTTTGAAGAGCCGGAAGGTGTGTTCGATGTCGAAGCGTCGCAGGAATGCCTGCCAGAGCAGGTCGACGGTGGCGGCGGTGCCTGACCACCACAGCCAGACCGGCTTCGATGTCGCGCCGCTGGGCAGGTGCTCGACCTGCAGACGGATCACGGCGCCCTCGATGACCGGCAGGGCACCCAGCTCGGCGGTCCAGGCCGAGCGGTGGGTCAGTCTCGGGTGGAGCCGGTCCCAGGCCCGTGCGGTGGCGCTGCCGTAAAGGCGGGTCGCGGTCACCGTCTGAATGTCGGGTGTGTTCCAGGTCGCCGGGTCACCGAAGACGAACTCGCCGCCGTGGCGGGGCGGGCGGCCCCGAACTGCAAGCTCACGGGGTGGGACCGCGTGTCGCAGGACGCGGTCCGAGCGCATCCGGCCCAGCACCTGCACCGGCAGATCCTCCAGAAGGAAGGCCAGACGTGGCACGTCGTATCCGGCGTCCACCACGATCAGGATCTCCGGGTCGGCGTCCTTCCACCGGCCGGCTGTGATGAGCCATTCGAGCACCTCTGGTCACCCTGCAGTGGCCTCCTGCCCTGCGGGGAAAGCGATGGCCGCGTCGAAGGTCACCCGGTTCTGGAGGCAGTGGTGGAGTTGTCCGAGCATGCGGTTGAACAAGCGCCGCAAGGCTGGGCATGCCAGTCTCCGGCCTCACGTCGGCGCTGTAGTGGGCGTTGGCGCCGGGTGAGTGGCTGAGGGTGGCGAAGGCCCACAGGTAGCCGGCGTGGTTGAGCCGGTTGTTCTTCACGAACCGGCGGCCGACGTACTTGCGTTCGCCGGATGCCTGGATGCCCATGGCCTCCTCGACCGCGGCCGGCTGGCGGGCGGGCTGCCGGAAGAGCGTGTGAAGACGTTCGGCATCCTCTGCGATGCCGCGCTTGCGGCCAGCGTTGGTCGGCATCAGCCGCAACGTCGTGGTGTCCCTCCGCCCGGTCGATCCCGCAGAACACGTCCATTTCCCGCCCCTTCGCCGGTGCAGTTCATGAAGGCGAGCACACGGGCCGCAGGGCGCACCATCCAGGACTCCACGGTCCGCCACTTCATCAGCCGTGCGCGGCACTGCCGAACCGCACGGGCGCACGCCGTGTCCAGAGCGCGAAGCTCGTGAGGAGTAACGCCTCACCGTGCGGCAGCCCAGCCATCGAGGATCCCGAACTCGACGGGCTCGTGCGGGCAGAACATGCGAGGACCGGCCGGCACCACAGCGCCACCGGTCTTTCCACAGACCTGATCGGTCAGAGGTGCCGTAGGGGTCACCACGGCACGTCGAACTGCCGGGGGTGCGGGGTTGCGGGCGGCGGCACGACAGCGATTGCGGCAGGAGTCGTGGCAGACATGTGAGTGGCACCGGCCCGGCGGGCCGGACCGGCGGTCAACGTGCGGAAGATTCCGCGTTCTTGGTCTGCCCCGCGCCGACAGGGGTGCGATAAGTTTTGCGTCGCCTTGACCATGAACAACCTGACCAGTGGAGACACGCTTTCCCATGAACGACATCGTCAACGGACTTGGCCGCGCCGCCGTCTACGGAGCCCTCGGGGTGGTGCTGCTGATTCTCGGCATCGTCCTGGTGGACCTGCTGACCCCTGGAAAGCTCGGCCGGCAGATCTGGGAAGAGCGCAACCGCAACGCCGCCACGCTGCTCAGCTCGGCACTGCTCGGCATAGGCGGGATCGTGTTCACTTCGATATGGACGACCTACGACGACTTCGGCAAGGGCCTGGCGTCGACGGCCCTGTTCGGCCTGCTGGGCCTCGTGATGATGGCGGTGGCCTTCCTGATCGTCGACCTGGTCACCCCGGGCAAGCTCGGCGCGACCCTGGTCGAGCAGGAGCCGCACCCGGCGGTATGGGTCACGGCCTCCTGCAACATCGCGGTGGCGGCCATCATTTCGGCGTCCATCGCCTGACCCGCCTCCGCAGCACTTCTTCGCCGTGACAGCTCGACCCGCCGGCCGCCGCGTCCCCAGCTCACCGGGCGACCGATAGGCCGGCGGGGGCCGGCATATCGGCCGCCGGTCCCGCTCGTTCAGCCGGTGAACCATGCCCGGCCCTTCCCCAGCTTCCCTGCGCCCGCTGACCGTCTCCGCGTGGTTCTGCCACGCCCCTGACGCCCCCTCGACTGCGACCGGGCGCATGACGTTGCTCACCGGGCTTCCCCCCTTCCGCAGATGCTGACAGCCCGGGCAGGACGGCTCCGCGCACATCGCACCGTGGTGCGCCGCTCGCACTCGACGCTGTGGAGAGCGGACGTGGCCATGAGCCCGCGCGGCCCGGCACCGCTCATCCTGCGACCCATCCCCCTGCACCGCCCGGACGAACCGGCGGTCCGGCGTCGGCTCGACCATCGAATAGCGCGTACGGCCGTGACCGACCGGCACGCGCACTCCGTAGCCCATCACCACAATGCTCATATCACCTCCGAAAGGAGGATGAGTCGCCTCTTTCGATGCGTGTTTCTGATTGAAATCCCTCTTTATATTGCATCAACGAGCTTTCCTCGGCAGGGTGTTCGCCATCCCACCCCTGCGCGTGCGAACAAGGGAGAGCAGCCTTGCTCGGAAGAACAAGCACGTCCCGCGCCCTCCGCCGTCCGGTCGTCACTGTGGCCGGCACGGTCGCGGCGCTGGTGCTGAGCGCCACGGCCAGTGCCCCCGGGGCTTCTTCGGCGCCCGGCCCGGCACCACGGCCCGGCGCCGTCCCGTCCGCTGCCCCGTACCCCAACCTCTCGCCCACTCCCCCGATGGGGTGGAACAACTGGTCCTACTACGGCTGCGACATCAGCGAGAACGACGTCCTGTCCAACGCCCGCAAGCTGGTCTCGTCCGGCCTGGCAGCCAAGGGCTACGACACCGTCACCACGGATGACTGCTGGATGACCCACAGCCGGGACGCCCGGGGCGATCTCGTCGCCGACGCACAGCGCTTCCCGCACGGCATGGCCTGGCTGGGCAAGCAACTGCACTCGATAGGGCTGAAGTTCGGCATATACGAGGATGCGGGCACCAGCACCTGCGGTGGCTACCCCGGCTCCTGGGGTCACATCGAGCAGGACGCCCGCCTCTTCGCCTCCTGGAAGGTGGACTATCTCAAACTGGACGGATGCAACGTCCCCTCGGGCTCCGGAGAGACCCAGGAGGAGGTCTACCGGTCCGTCTACTCCGACATGAGCAAAGCGCTTCTCGCCACCAGGAGGCCGATCGTCTTCTCGGTCTCGGCCCCCGCCTACTTCCAGTACGACACCCCGGAGACCTGGCACAAGGTCATCTCCTGGTCAGGCCAGGTCGGCAACCTCTGGCGGGAGGGCGCGGACATCGCGATGGAGCCGGCCAGTGCCCGTGCCAAGTGGTCGTCGATCACGTACAACTACGACTACAACGTGGGGCTCACCGATCTGCAGAGCCCCGGCCGCTGGAACGACCCGGACTTCCTCCTCGCCGGACAGTCCCGGCTCACCGGCGATGAGATCCGCAGTCAGATGTCCCTGTGGGCGGTCATGGCGGCCCCGTTGATTTCCAGCGCTGATCTAACGAAGGCCGGCCCGGACGCCCTGTCCGTGCTAGGAAACACCGACGTCATCGCGGTGGACCAGGACCGGACCGGGCTGCAGGGCCGGATCGTGCAGCAGGGCGACGGTTACGACGTTCTGTCGAAGCAACTCACCGGCGGGGAACGGGCGGTCGCTCTGTTCAACTCCTCCGATCAGGCACGCACGATCACCACCACGGCGGCTGAAGCAGGACTTCCGGCGGCCTCGTCGTACACATTGCGGGATCTCTGGTCCAAGAGGACGACGGAGACCGCCGGCACCATCGAGGCGAACGTGCCGGCGCATGGCACCGTCCTGTACCGGGTCCGCAAGGGGGCCACCGCACACACCGCACCGGCCACCACGGTCAGTTGGCACCGGACCTCCGGCGCTGGAACACATGCGACATGGAAGATCAGCGTCGCCGACCACGGTCATACAGCGTTGTCCGGCACCGAGCTGGCGACCGGCGCACCTGATGGATGGACGCTCACCCCGCCCCGGGCGCGTCTCGGCAGGATCGCACCGGGCCGTTCCGCGTCGCTGACCGTACGGTCCGCCGGGCCCGACGCGAACCCCGGCACCACCGCGAGCACGCTCACCGCAACCGCCCACTACCGCGCGGGCGCCGCAGGACAGCGGGCTGTTTCCGGAGAGGCAACAGACACGGTGGTGGTGCCTTACCCGGATCTCGCATCCGCCTTCAACAACGCCGGCGTCACCAATGAATCCGCTCCACCCACCGATGGCAACTACACCACGGGCAACTTCGACGGTGACGGCGACAGCTACTCCGCGCAGGCCCTCGCGGCAGTCGGCGTCACACCGGGCGCACAGCTCACCAAGAACGGTGTGAGCTGGACCTTTCCCGCTGCGAAGCCGGGAAGTGCGGACAACGTCTCCGCCGCGGGACAGGTCATCCGCACCAGTGGCCGGGGGCCGGCTCTCTGGTTCCTCGGCGCCGAGGCGGGCGCTGTCGAAGGAACGGTAACCGTCACCTACACCGACGGCAGCCGGAGCACCGGCAAACTCGGCTTCCCCAACTGGTGCTGCACGGCGGGCACCGACTACGGGGCCGTCACGGTGGCAACGGCCGACCACCGCAACACACCGGACGGCCCGGCGAACTTCGGCGTCGGCTACAAACTCTTCGGCAACTCCGTACCGCTCACGGAAGGGAAAACCGTGGAGTCGGTGACACTGCCCGACGAGGACGCGATCCACATCTTCGCCCTCTCGGTGAGCTGACAGGTCCGGGGCTCTCAGGGCCCGCTTGGGCAAAAGGGCCTCCCGCACCGTTCGACGGCTCGAGCCGAGCGGGAGGCCCTGATGCCCGAGCGGGAGGCCCGTTTGCCGCACCCCCGAGGGCGTCGGCGCTCCCCCACCGGACCGCCGACGGGGTCGACGGTCCGTGAACGGACGGCACACGGCGTTCCGGCGAGTGCGGGTCCGCAGCCCACCATTCCGTAACCATCGGCCCTGTGCTGTGCCCCTAAGCGTTCTGGCCCTCCGGGTCCGCCCCGTTGTCCGCTGCGGTCTTCGCCTCGGCCAGCACCCTGGTCCGCCTGCTGACCACGGCCGCCGTCGCCAGCGCGCTGCCCGTGAAGGCGACGGCAACCGTCCAGGGCTGGTCGAAGCGGTGGCAGGTGGCCCGGTCGAGTGAGTAGCGGCCCGGCCCCGTCAGGCCGATCACGGCGGCTGTGAAGCCCAGAAAGGCGGGGTACTCGAAGCCGCCGCCCTGGGCGAAGAAACCGGCAGGGGCGTGAACGGCGACAGCTCCGGCCATGGCGCCCGCGGCCGCGGCCCCGGCTACGGGCGTGGCGAGCCCCAGCGCCAGCAGTGCACCACCGCCCGCCTCGCCGAGACCCGCGGCGGCGGCGCTGTGGCGCCCGGGCTTGAATCCCATGTGCTCCATCCCCGCGGCGGTCGCGTCGAGGCCTCCGCCGCCGAACCAGCCGAACAGCTTCTGCGACCCGTGCGCCGCGAGCACGGCCCCGGTACCGATGCGCAGTACGAGCAGGCCGATGTCACGTCGATTGATGCAGGTCATCGGTTCTCCAGAGGTGTGGCGGAGGGAAAGGCTACGGGCGTACCTCTCCACTCTCGACGCGCGGCGGCGCCCACCGGCACCGGGGCTGGGCCATTCGGGCGGTGCGACCGGAGCACGTATCGCCTCCATGGGGTGTGCGGGGCCCTCATACAGTGGACCCATGGATACTCCCGCCGACGAGGCAGCGGCCCGCGCGATCCAGGACGAGCTGCGGACCCGCGTGGTGCTGGACGAACCAGGCCCCCCGCCTGGCACCGGCCTGATCACCGGTGTCGATGTGGCGTACGACGACGAACGGGACGTGGTCGCCGCAGCTGCGGTGGTCCTGGACGCCGTCACCCTGGCGGTCGTCGAAGAGACCACCGCGGTCGGCCGGGTCGCTTTCCCCTACGTCCCCGGGCTCCTGGCGTTCCGGGAGATACCGACCGTCCTGGCGGCGCTGGAAGCACTCGAGACCGATCCGGGGCTCGTCGTCTGCGACGGCTACGGTCTCGCGCATCCGCGGCGCTTCGGGCTCGCCAGTCACCTGGGCGTACTGACCGGGCTGCCGGTGATAGGTGTCGCCAAGAACCCCTTTGCCTTCTCCTACGAACAACCCGGCCTCCGGCGGGGCGAGTTCGCGCCTCTGGTAACCGAGGAGGGCGAAGAGGTGGGCCGGGCGCTGCGCACCCAGGACGGCGTCAAGCCGGTCTTCGTCTCCGTGGGCCATCGCGTCGGTCTCGGCAATGCCTGCGCCCACACACTGCGACTGTCGCCCGACTACCGCCTCCCGGAGTCCACCCGCCTCGCCGACGCGCTCTGCCGCCGGGCGCTGCGGGAGGCGACGTAGTGCGGCCATCCGGGCAGCGGGACCCGTGCTCGCTTTGGGCCTGCCCTCCGTGCGAGGGTGGCGCCCATGACGACAGAGCGCTTTGAGGTCCAGCGGCAGATCTCGGCGGCCCCCAGCAGGGTGTTCTCCCTCCTGTGCGACCCCACCGGCCATGTGAACATCGACAGTTCAGGCATGCTCCAGTCCGCTGACGGGAACACCGTGCGGCAGGTGGGCGACACTTTTGTCGTGCATATGGACCGGGAGGCACTCAATGACTTCCCGATGGGGAAGTACGACGTCACGGTGATCATCACCCGGCTCGAGCCGGACGCCCTGATCGAGTGGACGATCTCCGGGACGGTGCAGCCCCCGATCAAGCACCTGTACGGCTACCGCCTCGAGTCCAGTGCCGGCGGGACGCTGGTGACGTCCTACTACGACTGGAGCCAGGTCGAGGAGCGCTACCGCGACAAGGGCATCTTCCCGGTCATCCCCGAAGCCGCGCTGCGCGCCACCCTGGGCATCCTCGCGAGAACCGTTCAGTAGGCGCCCCCCAGGGAGGAGGGCGCCCTGTCCCCGCCGGTCCGCTCAGCCGGTGCTTTCCTGCCCCGCGACCCGCCGTACGACCCGCAGCAGGTACCCCTTGCGGTCGAGCGGATCGTTGTCCGTCCTGGTCCGGGACGGAATCTCCGCGACCACCGGCCGGTAGTGGTCGAAGACGGACTCCATCACGCCCTCGCCGCTGGTCAGCGTCGGCAGTTGCTGCGCCAGCCGGTGCACCGAGGCCGCGGGGATGTCCCCCTCCAGGAGGTACGACGCGCCGTGCACGGACTGGGTGTGCGGAACGGCGCGCAGCCGCCCCAGCACGGGCAGCACCACACCGAACGCGTCGGCCGGGACCTCGAGCCGGAAACGGTGCATCGGCTCGTGCACCGTGGTGCCCGCTTGCCGGAGTGCGCTCATCAGTACCAGCGGCGTCAGATTGCGGAAGTCCCCTGCGGTGCTCGACATGCTCTTGTCGAAGGTGCCGTGCGAGTGGCTCTGCCGCGCCCAGTAACCGGAATGCGTCATGGTGACCGTGCAGTCGGTGACCTGCCATCCGCGCATCCCCTGGCCCAGGGTCTCCCGCACGGTGTCCTCGACTGCTTTGATCAGGGAGTAGGGCATCGAGCCCAGTTCGACCTGGAGCCGGAAGGCCACGCCGCTGCCAACCGGTGCCGGTTCGACACGCAGTCCGACCGTGGCGAGAAAGGGATTGGGATCCTTCCCGATGTACTCGACCGCGGCCCCGGTTCCGGCGGGCCGCTCAATGCAGATGGGAGTGGTCTCGCGGAAGGAGACAACCAAACCGAATTCACTCGCCAGCGTTGCCTGAATCACCTCTTTCTGGACCTCGCCGTAGAGCGAAACGGAGACTTCCTGCCGCGTCCCGTCCTGTCGCAGATTGATCAGCGGGTCCTGCTCGGCCAGTTGGGAGAGGGCCACATGCAGGGAGCCGCTGTCGGACGGGCAGTGGGGAACGACAACCGTTTCGAGCGTGGGCGGGGCGAATTGACGGCGCGGCGGGGCGCCCTTGCGCGGCTCTCCGATCACATCGCCCACCTGGATCTCGCCGAGGCCTCGGACGGTGCCGATCTGCCCTGCGGCAACCGATGGCCGTTCGACGGCCGTACCGCGTTCGAAGGCGCCGATCGCGGTGACCTTTGCCTCACCGTCCCGGCCGAACCGGAGCCGCTGCCTGGTGTGCACGCTCCCGGAGAACATACGCACATAGGCGATCTTCTCGCCGGCCGGGCCGCGTTCGACCTTGAAGACGGTGCCCGAGACCGGGCCGTCGGCATCGCCTTCGGAGGAGGGCAGCAGCTCCCTGATTCCGGCGGTCAGCGCGTCCACACCCGCACCCGTCGCAGCCGAGCCGAAGAACACCGGGTGCACCAGTGCCTGGCGGGTCTGCACTGCGAGCACCTGCCGCAGACCGCTGTACGGGACCGTGGTGCGGTCATCGACACAGGCAGCGAGGAACGCGTCGTCGTTCTCGGCGAGCAGATCGGTCAGCGCCTCCGTGAAGTGGGTGTCATCGGGGCCGTACGGCGCGAACACCGTTTCTGGCGTGCCGACTTCATGGGCGGTGCCCATCGCGATGGCAGCCCTGGTCAGTCTGCCGGTGATGTCCCGCAGTGTGCGTTCGCCCTGGGCGCCGGTCCGGTCGATCTTGTTCACGAAGAAGAGGGTCGGGATGCGGAGGCGCTGAAGCGTCCGCATCAGGACGCGGGTCTGGGCCTGCACCGCTTCCACGGCGGAGATGACCAGCACGGCGCCGTCCAGCACGCTCAGCGCGCGTTCCACCTCGGCGATGAAGTCCGGGTGTCCCGGTGTGTCGATCAGATTGACCGTCACATCGTCGATGTCGAAGGACACGACGGCCGATTTGATGGTGATGCCCCGCTGCCGCTCCAGCTCGAGGGTATCGGTACTGGTATTTCCGTCATCGACGGTGCCGATCTCTTCGATGACACCCGCGGTATGCAGCAGCCGCTCGGTCAGACTGGTCTTACCGGCGTCGACATGGGCCAGAATTCCCAGGTTCAGTGTTCGCACGAAGTTCCATGTCCTCGAAATAGGGGTGAATTCCTGTCCGAATGAACATGAGAGATCCGCGCATTATCAGCTCCCGGGTCGATTTCCTGGCGCACGAAGTACAGCAGGCGGCACCCCGGCGGGCAACCGAATAGTCCGGCCGGCTCCCCGAAGCCCGGCCCCACGACGGAGGAGCGGCCCGGACGGCGGGCAGTGGACAGCCGGGGGCCGGTCGCTATGCTGCGACAGACGCTCAGTCAAAGCGTTCAAACGAACGGTGCGGAGCGGTACGGCGAGAGGGCCACAGCATGCGGGAGCCAGTCGAACTGAGGCGTCAGCGCATCCTCTCGGTGGTGCAGTCGCGCGGCGCAGTCAAGGTCAGCGTGCTGGCCGCCGAGCTGGAGGTCTCGGTGGTCACCGTCCGGCGCGACGTCGAGGAACTGGCCGGCGCGGGAAAGCTGCGGCGGGGGCACGGGGTGGCCCGGCCGGTGGACGACGTCGAGGCGCTGCCCGGCGCTCCGGCCGCGCGGTCCGGCGAGCCGGCCGGGGAGAGTGGCGCGGTCGCCCTGGTCGTACCGGAGCGGCACTCGTACCTCTACGAGACCCTGCACGGTGCCCGCAGCGTTCTGGAGGAGTCCGGGATACGGATCGCCCTGCACATCGCTTCGCAGTCGGCGGGCGCGGAACGGCCGCTGGTGGAGCGGGCGCTGGCCGACGGCGCGCGGGGGCTGCTGATCGCACCGCGGTGGCGCAGTGCCGTCTCGGAAGAGGCGGACTACGGCTGGCTCGCGGATGTGCGGGTGCCCACCGTCCTGATGGAGCGGCGCCCCCGGCCGGGCAGCGCGCTGCACGCGCTGGACTCGGTCTGTTCCGATCACTGGTACGGGGTCCACCTCGCCATCGATCATCTGGTGTCCCTTGGGCACCGCCGTATCGTGCTGGCGGCCCGCGACGACAGCCCCACGGCGCGCACCGTGCGGGCCGCGTTCGCCGAGATCGCCGCTGCCAGGCCGGAGGTGGAGGACTGGAAGGTGGTTCTCAGCACTCCGGACGCCGTGCCGGGCCCTGGCCCCGCGTGGCACCACGCGACCGGCGGGGCGCAGTCCGTTCGGCCGGCCGTGGCGCCGCACGAAGCCCATCCGCTGGATCTGGCCGGGCTGCTGCGTGAGCGCGGAGCCACCGGGGCGGTACTGCACGGCGACGTGGACGCGCTGATGCTGGTGCAACGGCTCACCGAGAGCGGGATGCGGGTGCCGCAGGACTGCTCGGTCGTGGCCTACGACGATGTGGTCGCCGGGCTGGGCAGTACTCCGCTCACCGCCGTCTCACCCCCGAAGACGGAGATCGGGCGGGCGGCTGCCGGACTGCTGCTGCACCGGCTGTCGCGACCGGCCGGCGACACCGCACCGGTACGCAGGACGGAACTGCTGCCGGTACTGAAAGTCCGCGGATCGGCACAGGCCCACACCCCTGCGCACGCCGTGCCCGAGACACCGTCAGACAACTGATCGTTTGACCGCTTCAACTTCCTTTTGATCGATCTATTGACCCACTCCGATCAGCCGATCAGGATTCCCCGTGTCTCGAATCAGCAGCCGCGGGAGGCGCCCATGCCTGGTCGACAGAGCCGCCGGTCCGTGCTCGCCACGATCGCCGCCCTGCCACTGACGGGTGCGCTGAGCGCCTGCAGCGGCAGTGACGGGCCGTCATCAGCAGCGGGCAGTGACCGCGACCTCAGCACCAAGAGAACGAGGAGCGCCACACACATCACCTTCTGGTCCGCGCTGCGCGGCAGCCAGGAAGTGGTGGACGCCTTCAACCGCACCCATGACCGTATTCAGGTGGACTTCCAGCAGATACCCACCGGAGGCCAGGGCGGTTACGCGAAACTCAGCAACGCCGCCCGGGCGGGCAACGCCCCGGACGTCGCCACGATCGAATACCCCCAGCTCCCCGGTTTCGCCATCGACGGTGTCGCCCGTGACATCACAGGGATGATCAGCGACCGGCTGCGCGCCGGACTGCTTCCCCAGGCGCTGGGGCTGACCACCTTCGAGAAGCGCGTCTTCAGCGTGCCGCTGGATGTCGAGCCGATGGTGATGCATTACCGCACCGACCTGTTCAAGCAGTACGGACTCGAAGTGCCGAGTACCTGGGACGAGTTCGAGGATGCGGCCCGGATCGTGCGCGGCAGGGGCGGCGGCCGCAGGCTCACCACCTTCCCCACGGACGGCGCCATGCAGTTCGCGGCGCTCGCCTGGCAGGCAGGCGCCCAGTGGTTCGACACCTCGGGAGGTGCCTGGAACGTCTCGCTCACCGACCGGCCGAGCCGCCGGGTGGCGGCCTACTGGCAGCGGCTCATCGACCAGGACCTGGTGTTCGTGAACGCCGTGGACAGTCAGCAGAACGACGCTCAGATCGGCGACGGCCTGGCTCTCGTCCGGCTCAGCGGCGCCTGGGACGCCGGGGCGCAGATGTCCGCCCACCCGGCCCAGCAGGGACAGTGGGCGATCGCCCCGATCCCCCAGTGGGACCCGGCGAAGCCCGCCATCGGCACCCACGGCGGCTCCACCTTCGCGGTCACCAGGAGCAGTGCGCACCCGGAGGCGGCCCTGGAATTCATCGAGTGGCAGGTGGCGCATCCCGACGCGCTGCGCGCCCGGCTCTCCAGCGGCGCCAGCAGTCAGTATCCGGCCGCCCCGGGGCTTGTCGCCGTCGGCCGTAAGGCGTTCGACCGCCGCTACTACAGCGGCCAGGACATCTACACGCTCTTCGAGAAGGAAGCGCACAAGATACGTGACGGCTGGGTCTGGGGGCCACGGATGACGGCGACCGGAAGGGTGATGCAGGACGGCTTCGCCCGGGCGAGCGACGGACAGGACTCCCTCGTCGAAGCCGTAGGCGCGGCGCAACGCGGCACCATGCCGGACCTCAAGGCACTGGGCCTCGCCACGACCGAGCGCAGCAACTGATGTGCAGCGCTGCGGGGTGCCAGATTTCCGGCCCGCACCACGACCTCCCGCACCGGACACATCTCAGCAGCAGGACCTCCCAGCAGCAGAGAGGCAAGTGACACCCATGACCAGCCCCGCCAACACACCCGCTTCCCTCCGGCCGGCCGCAGGCCTGCAGAAGGCGCAGGCGCCCTCGGCTTCCGGGCCGGCGGACTCCACACGCAGGACGGCCAGGCGCCGAGAACTCGGTGCGTGCGGAATCCTGATGACACCTTTCTTCATCCTTCTCGCCACGGTCTTCCTGATCCCGGTGGGAACAGCCGTATGGCTGAGCTTCTTCAGTGATGACGAGCCGGGACTGGGCTTCGGCCCCGAGCACCGGGTCTTCGTCGGACTGCGCAGCTACACCGCGGTGCTGACGGACCCTACGTTTCTCAGTGGGCTAGGCACCATCGTCCTGTACAGCGTGCTCTACATACCGCTGATGGTGATCGGCGCACTCGCCCTGGCGCTGCTGCTCGACTCCGGAGTCGTGCGGCTGCGCTCATGGGCCCAGCTCGGACTGTTCCTTCCGCATGCCGTGCCCGGCATCATCGCCGCTGTCATCTGGCTGTACCTCTACACCCCCGGGCTGAGTCCGGTGATCGACCTGCTCGGCAGGGCGGACATCACCGTCGACTTCCTCGGCGTGCACACCGTGATCCCGTCGATCGTGAACATCGCACTGTGGAGCAATCTCGGTTACAACATGGTGGTTTTCTACGCGGCGCTGCAGGCCGTGCCGCGCGAGATCATCGAGGCGTCGCACGTCGACGGCGCCGGACCGGTGCGTATCGCACTGAGGATCAAGGCCCCGCTGGTGCGCTCGTCGATCGTGATGGTGGCCATGTTCACCCTCATCTTCGCTCTGCAGCTGTTCACCGAGCCGATGCTGCTCGGTCAGTCCACGCCGATGATCAGCTCCCGTTTCTCGCCCAGCATGTACGTCTACGACGCCGCGTTCACCCGTAACAACTACGGTCTGGCCGCCGCCGCCTCAGTGATCCTGCTGATCCTGACGATCGCACTCTCCTACGGCGTGACCCGCTGGACCAGCCGCACCAACTCCCCCCAGGAGGCTGCCCGATGAGCACGACCGGTGCCTCCCGTACAGCGGCCGCGCTGCGGCCCCGGCTGCTCGGCCGCTCCGTGGTCCGTCTCGTGGTGGGCGTCTCGGTGCTGTACACCCTGCTGCCCGTGCTGTGGCTGGTGCTCGCGGCGGCCAAGGACCAGGACTCGCTCTTCGGCAGCAAGCTGCTCTCGCCCAGCCACTTCTCGTTCCTGCACAACCTGAAGAACCTGTTCGCGATGGACGGTGGGGAGTACGCGAGGTGGTACGGCAACAGCCTGCTGTACGCCGTCCTCGGCGCAGCGCTCGGTGCCCTGCTGAGCGTCGCCTGCGGCTACGCCTTCGACAAGTACCGCTTCGCTCACAAGGAGAAACTGTTCGGCCTTGTTCTGGCCGCCGTCATGGTGCCGCAGACCGTTCTCGCACTGCCGCTCTATCTGATGGCATCGGCGACCGGCGTGGTGAACACCTTCTGGTCGGTCTTCATCCCCGTGCTCTTCAACCCGTTCGGCGTGTATCTCGGAAGGATCTTCAGTCAGGGCTATGTGCCGGATGAGGTGCTCGAAGCCGCGCGGGTGGACGGCGCCGGCGAGCTGGCCACCTACTTCCGGGTCGCACTGCGGATGCTGGGACCGGGCCTGGTCACCGTCTTCCTCTTCCAGCTCACCGCCATCTGGAACAACTTCTTCCTGCCGATGGTGATGCTCTCCGACCAGGACCTGTATCCGGTCAGTCTCGGTCTCTACACCTGGAACAGCTCCGCCACTGTCTCTCCCGAGTACTACCCCGTGGTGATCATGGGTTCACTGCTCGCGGTACTTCCGCTGATCCTCGCCTTCGCGCTGCTCCAGCGCTTCTGGCGCTCGGGGCTCACGGCCGGTGCCGTCAAGTAACCGGACCCGCCCGGCCACCACTCCCCGCACAGGAGAACGATGCCAAGCACCATCCCCCACTCCCGCCCCCGTCCGCGCACCGTACCGGCTATGAGTCGCCACGCGGCAACCGCCGTACTCGGCCCCGGATCTCTGGCAGCACTGGCGGAGGTCTGTGACCTGGCGCCGCTGCCGGTGCTCGACGACCTGACCACGGACCGGGCGCGCGCCGCCCTGGCCGACGCGGAGCTCCTGCTCACCGGCTGGGGCTGTCCGCCGCTCGACGCGGCTGTCCTGGCAGCGGCACCCCGGCTGCGTGCCGTCGTACACACGGCGGGTAGCGTCCGCGGTCACATCACCGAAGCCTGCTGGGAACGTGGCATCGAGGTGTCCTCGGCCGCTGCCGCCAATGCCCTGCCGGTCGCCGAGTACACCGTTGCGATGATCCTGCTCTCCGGCAAGCGCGTGCTGGAACGCGCCCGCTCCCTGCGCGCCACGCGGCGCCGGGACGACTGGCTCGACACCCCGCCCGATGTGGGCAACTACGGCCGCACCGTGGGCATTCTGTCCGCCTCGCTCATCGGGCGGCGCGTCATCGAACTGCTGGCGCCCTACGACCTGCGGGTGCTGCTGCACGATCCGTATGTGTCGGCCGCCGAGGCCGCCGCACTCGGTGTCCGGCAGACCGGGC
Organism: Streptomyces sp. NBC_00344; assembly: GCF_036088315.1. Classification (NCBI taxonomy): domain Bacteria; kingdom Bacillati; phylum Actinomycetota; class Actinomycetes; order Kitasatosporales; family Streptomycetaceae; genus Streptomyces; species Streptomyces sp. NBC_00344. Next base: position 686,692 of record NZ_CP107996.1, read on the forward strand.
TCGGTGAACTCTTCGCGCAGAGTGACGTGGTGAGCGTCCACACCCCGCTGCTGCCCGCCACCCGGGGTCTGGTCAGCCGCGAACTGCTTGTTTCGATGCGCCCGGACGCCGTACTCGTCAACACCTCGCGCGGCCAGGTCGTCGACCAGGATGCCTTGCTGGACGTTCTGCGGAAGAACCGGATCCGGGCGATCCTCGATGTCACCGACCCCGAGATCCTGCCGCCGGAGCACCCCCTTTGGGAGTGCGACAACGCACTGATCACCCCGCATCTGGCGGGCTCCCAGGGCAACGAGTGGCGGCGGCTGGCCGACCTCGCGGTCGGCGAGGTCGCCCGCTGGGCCGCGGGCGACGGCTTCGCCCACCCCGTACACCGCGAAAGGCTGGCGTTTCTCGCATGACATCTCCTCTTGGACTCCCCGCCGACGACCGCGTTCTGAGTCCGCACACCGGCTACACCCGGGCGCACTGGGAGGGGGCAGCGGACGGTCTGCTGCACGCGGCGTGGAAGTGGGCCACACCCGGCCGGGCGATGCTCGACCTGCCGGGCCGGCCATCCGGCTCGGGGGTGCGGTCCGACGGACTGGAGGGGTACGCACGCACCTTCCTCGCCGCCGCCTTCCGGGTCGCCGGGGCCGAGGGAAAGGACCCGCACGGCTGGCTGGAGCGGTACGCGCACGGGCTCACCGCAGGCACTCGCACACCCGGCCGGGACGACACGGAGTCCTGGCCGCTGATCCGTGACCACACGGTGTTCGGCCAGCCGATGGTCGAGTCCGCGTCGATCGCCATCGGCCTGCGACTGACCAGGCCCTGGCTGTGGAACCAGCTGGACCCGGGTACACAGGATCGCGCGGAGGAATGGCTGCGGGGCTCGCTGCGCCATACACCGGCACCCAACAACTGGTACCTCTTCCCCTATTCGGTCGCCGCTTTCCTGGAGTCGGTCGGCCGCGGCGACGCGGAGACGACCCGTGCCAGGGAGCGGGCGATCGAGCTGCTCGACGGCTGGTACCGCGGACAGGGCTGGTACGCGGACGGCGACGGCCGCGCCTTCGACCACTACAACGGCTGGGCGCTGCACCTGTATCCGGTGCTCGACGCGTATCTCTCGGGTGATCCCGTACTGTCCGCGCACTACGGAGGACGGTTGCGCGAGCACCTGGAGGGCTTCTCCCTGCTGTTCGGGGCCGACGGCGCGCCGCTCCACTTCGGCCGCTCGCTGACCTACCGCTTCGCGGCCTCGTCTGCGGTGGCGCTCGGCGCGCTGACCGGTCACACCCCGCTGACCCCCGGTGCCTCACGACGGCTGGCCAGCGGTTCGCTGCGCTACTTCCTGGACCGTGGCGCTACCGGCGACGACGGCCTGCTGAGTCTCGGCTGGCACGGCCCGCACGCCGCCACCCTCCAGCACTACTCGGGTCCCGCGTCCCCCTACTGGGCGTCCAAGGCCTTCGTCTCACTGCTCGCCCCACCCGACCACCCGCTGTGGACGGCGACCGAGGAGAGCGCGCCCAGCGAAGGCCCCGACCGGGTGCTGGCGCTGCCGGCGCCCGGACTGCTCGTGCAGACCACGCAGGCGGACGGGATCGTCCGGCTGCACAACCACGGCACCGACCACATCGGCCCGCATCAGGGCGAGTCGGGCGCCCCCGACGACCCGCTCTACAGCCGTCAGGCCTACTCGACGGTCACCGGCCCGACGGCCCGGGAGAACGCGGCGGACAACCATCTGGCGGTGGTGGTGGCGGGCGCGCGCAGCGGCCGGCGGGCCATCCGCCCGCTGGGCGCGGGCCACGGGGACGGGTGGGGGTGGGCCGGCTCGTGGCACCGCCCGGTCTTCACATCGGGCGCGCCGATGGTTCCGGGGCTGAGGGTGGAGAACGTCACGGTGGTCCGCGGACGCTACGAGCTACGGGTGCACCGGGTCCTCGGGGCACCCGACGGGGCCCGGGTGGAGCACACCGGCTGGGCGACCGGGCTCCGCGACGGCGCCAGGTCCGACCTGCTCGGACTGCACGGCTGGGAGACCCGGGACGAGGTACGGGCCCCGCAGGGCACCGCGTTCACCCGCTGGGCATCCGTGCCCCGGCTCAGCGCGGAGGCCGAGCCCGCCATGCTGCTCGTCGCCCTGGCCTCCCTCACCGCGGAACCCGGAGCCTCCCCGCTCGCCGAAGCGGTGAGCGAGGTGCGGGTGGAGGGGGACACCGTCGAGGTCCACTGGACGGACGGGACGACGACCCGCGTCGCCTTCGACCCGCTGTCGGTCGGCCACCGCTGACATCGGCCGTCATCCCGGCGCGGGCGTGATGAGCGCCGGGGGACGGTGACGGCCGGACACGGGGCCGCCACCACCGCGCTGCCGCCGGACAATCCATTCCGGCGGCGGCCGGCTTTCCACGGTGTTCTGCGGGCCGACGCCGTCCGGCGCTGCCGGTCGTGGAGGGTGCGGCGGCCCCCGTGCTCGTCCGATCGGGTGCTGAACAGAGCCGCACCCGGAGCAACTGCCCGTCTCACCTGGCGAAATGCCGGCCGGGGAGCACTTGAACCGGGTGGGGCGTCTCCCGCACAATGCCTGACATGACCGCTGCCGCCGCCTTCCTTGTGGGACGCCTGCACGTCGACCTGTGCCGTCAGTCCAGCGCCACCTGTCGCGACTGACCCCTGCCGGGCCCATGGAGCCGCAGGGCCGGTCGGCCCTCGGCTACTCCCGTATCCGCATCCCCACGGCACAGCGCACAGCGCTGCGGCCGCGTTCCCTCCGTGCCTCCCTGCGTGCCCTGACGCGTACCTGAACGTACGTCGCCGGGCCACTGCGGCATGCCTGATCCGGCATGCCCGGCACACCATCCTCGGCCTTCGGAGCCAGCATGTCTGCCCTTACCTTCCATTGGTTCCTGCCCACGACCGGTGACAGCCGGCACATCGTCGGCGGCGGCCACGGTTCCACGCCAGGCACCGCCGGCGGGGACCGTCCGGCCTCCGTCGAGTACCTGGGCCAGATCGCCCGGACCGCGGAGCAGCTCGGCTTCGCCGGGGCGCTCACCCCGACCGGCGCGTGGTGCGAGGACGCCTGGCTGACCACGGCCATGCTCACCCAGGTCACCGAGCGGCTGAAGTTCCTGGTCGCCTTCCGTCCCGGCCAGATCACCCCGACGCTCTCGGCGCAGATGGCCGCGACCTACCAGCGGCAGTCGCACGGCCGGCTGCTGCTCAACGTCGTGACGGGCGGGGAGTCCGCCGAACAGCGTGCGTACGGCGACTTCCTCGACAAGGACCAGCGGTACGCCAGGACCGGAGAGTTCCTGGACATCGTCCGGCGGCTGTGGGCCGGTGAAAGGGTCGACCACAGCGGCGAGCATCTGCGCGTCGAGGGCGCCGAGTTGAGCCGGCTGCCGGAACCCGCGCCGCAGATCTACTTCGGCGGCTCGTCGCCCGCCGCCGGTGAAGTGGCGGCGCGGTACACCGACGTGTACCTGACCTGGGGCGAACCGCCGCAGCAGGTGAAACAGAAGATCGACTGGGTGCGTTCACTGGCCGCCGCGCAGGGCCGCACCGTACGGTTCGGCATCCGGCTGCACACCATCAGCCGGGACACCTCGGCGCAGGCGTGGGCGGAGGCGGAGCGGCTGCTCAAGGCCATGGATCCGGAGCGCATCAAGAGGGTGCAGCAAGGGCTGGCGACCAGCGAGTCCGAGGGGCAGCGGCGTATGCGCGAACTGCACAACAGCGGGGACACGGGCGACCTGGAGATCCACCCCAACCTGTGGGCAGGCGTCGGACTGGTCCGCGGCGGCGCCGGCACGGCGCTGGTGGGCAGTCATACGGAGGTCGCCGACCTGATCGAGGAGTACCACCAGCTCGGCATAGAGGAGTTCGTCCTGTCCGGGGTGCCACATCTGGAAGAGGCGTACTGGTTCGGCGAGGGCGTTCTGCCGTTGCTGGAGAAGCGCGGCCTGTGGCAGCACCCCGCAGGCCCGCAAACCGTCGAGGCGGGCTTCGTCCCGTTCGCCGCCCGATGAGCGCGGTCCCCACACCCTCGCAGGCACCGGCCGGCGCCCCTGGGCCGGAACAGGGCTCCTCCGCCGACGGGCGGCTGACAACCGTGGTACTCGCCAGCCTGCTGGGCACCACCGTGGAGTGGTACGACTTCTTCCTCTACAGCACGGCTGCCGGGCTGGTGTTCAGCAAGCTGTTCTTCCCCACGGCCGACGGCACGGTCGGCACGATGCTGTCGTTCGCGACGTTTGCAGTGGGTTTCGTCGCCCGCCCCATAGGCGGCCTGCTCTTCGGGCACATCGGCGACCGGATCGGCCGCCGGCACACCCTGGCCTTCACCATGGGCCTGATGGGCGTCTCCACCGCCCTCATCGGCCTGCTGCCCACGTACCAGCAGGTGGGCATTCTCGCCCCCGCGCTGCTCCTGGTCCTGCGGGTCGTGCAGGGTATCGCCCTGGGCGGGGAGTGGGCCGGCGCGGTGCTGCTGGCCGTGGAGTACGGACCTGCGGGGCGCAAGGGCCGGTTCGGCAGCTATCCGCAGATCGGGCTGGCGCTCGGACTGGCACTGGGTACCGGCGTGTTCGCGCTGCTGAGCGACGTGCTCAGCGAAGCCGCGTTCCTCGACTACGGATGGCGGATCGCCTTCCTCATCAGCCTGCTGCTCGTCGTGGTCGGGCTGACCGTGCGTCTTCGAATCGACGAAACGCCGGCCTTCCGTGCCGCGCGCCGTTTTCAGGAACTGCCGAGAGCGGCGCCGCTGGTGGCGGTGGTGCGTGACCCGGCGGCGCGCCGGCACGTCCTGCTCGGAATGCTCGCTCGGTGGGGCGAGGGGGCGGCCTTCAACACCTGGGGCGTCTTCGCGATCACCTATGCGGCCGGGACGCTGAAGCTGGACCGCACTCCGGTACTGCTCGCCGTCACCGCAGCGGCGCTCGTCATGGCCGTACTGATACCGCTGTCCGGGGCCGCGGTCGACCGCTGGGGGGCCCGCACGGTCTACCTCACGGGCCTGACCGCTTTCACCGTCAGCGTCTTTCCGGCGTTCTGGCTCTTCGGTACCGGCGGTACCTGGCCCTTCGCGGCGACGCTCGTCGTCACGCTGGGGATCGTGCACGCGTGGTTCTACGGCGCCCAGGGCACCTTGTTCGCCGGCCTGTTCGCCACACCGGTCCGGTACACGGGTATGTCGTTCGTCTACCAGATGTCCGGCATATTCGCGTCCGGCGTCACTCCGCTGATCATGACCGCGCTGCTGGCGCTCGGCTCGGGCAGCCCATGGCCGGCCTGTGGCTATCTGTCGCTCACCGGCCTGGTGAGTGTGTGGGCGACCGGCCGGCTGCGGGACGGCGACCAGCATGTGCCGACCGGGTGGTCTGCCCTGACGCATGACGGGGCGTCAGGGCGCGAATCCACCCTCCCGGACGACGGCCGACCGGGAGGGCCGGTCCGTCAGGACGGACCGATACGGCCGGTGACCGTCGCCGGTACCACGCGCGCCGTCTCCCGCCGCACCGGATAGGACTGCCGGCTCAGCGGTCGCACCGCAGAGCCGGCAGATCGACAGCGTCGGCCATCGCCTGCATCCCCTTGTCGTTGGGGTGGACGTGGTCGCCGCTGTCGAAGAACGGCAGCATCTCCTGCCGGTCGTACGGATTGCGCATGATCCTGTCGAGGTCCGTCACTGCGTCGAACTCGCCGTCGCTCCTGATCCAGTCGTTGACGCCCTGGCGCACGGCCTCACCAGGAGCGTCGTACTCGGACCAGCCCTTGTACGGCATCACGGTCGCGCCGACGACACACTTGCCCGCGGCGTGCGCCCTGTCGATGATCTGGTGATAGCCGGCGATCAGGTCGTCCGCCGTGACGCCGGTGTGTGCTTTGAGGTCGTTGATGCCCTCAAGCAGGAACACCGTGCTGACACCTGGCTGGGAGAGCACATCACGCTGCAACCTGTTCAGCGCGGACTGTCCGTTGCCGTCCGCGAGTACCTTGTTGCCCGAGACGCCTTCGTTCGCCACTCCCTTCACCGGGATCCCGGACGCTGCCTGGAGCCGCCGGGAGAGATAGTCGGGCCAGCGACGGTTCCCGTCCGTCGTCGAGGCCCATCCGTCGGTGATGGAGTCGCCGAGGGCGACCACCGAGCCGACCGCCATGGACGTCTCCACGTTGACGGCGTCCAGCCAATACCAGGAGCCCATCGGGTCGGTCCAGTTGGACGCGCCCTCTTCGGCAGCGTGGTCGCCCGCAGTCGCGTAGTTGGTCTGCATAGCCATGCCGTGGCCGGTCGTCGGTCCCAGAGCGCCCGTCACGTACAGGCTGATGACCAGATTGCTCTGGGCGGCCAGTTTTCCGGGCAGCGGATCGCTGAGCACGATCTCACCGGCCGGGACGGTGACGGACTCGGCCCGGCCGAAGGTCAAACGGCGATTGCTGTGGTGGACCAGCTCCGCACCCTGCTTCTGCAGCCCCGCGTAGGCACTCGCGAAGGTCACCGGGTGGTCGCCGAAGGCGTTGGACAGCCGGATGCGCATGCCCGTGCCGCCGGCGCTGGTGCGCACGATCAGCCGGTAGCTGCGGTCGGCGGGCCCGGCACCCTGCCGGTCGGCGGCGGCGCCCCAGGTCACCACCGAGTGCTGCCCCGCCGGGGCCGCCGCTGAGGGCGCCGCACTCTGCGCCTGTACCGTCGATGCGTTGGTCAGGGGTATGCAGACCGCCACGATCAACGCGGTGACGGCACCCATCATGCGGCCCCGCCAGGCGGACCGTTCCCTCCGTCCGGTGCGGTGCATCGAGTCGGCGCTCATCCGAGGTTCCGCAAGGTGACCGACCGGCCCGGTTCGAGGGTGACGTTCCTCGATGTGGCGCCGGCGAGGACGGTCGTACGGCGGCCGCCGACACTCCTGAGTGTCGCCCGGGTGACCTTGCCGTTCTTCCAGCTGAAGTCGGCGACGAAGCCACCGCGTACGCCCACGCCGGACACCGAGCCGGATGCCGCCCATGCGGCGGGCAGCGCCGGCAGCAGCTCGACGTGGCCGGGCCGCGAGTAGACCAGCATCTCGATGATCGCGGCCGGGGTACCGAAGTTCGCTTCGATCTGGAAGATGCCGCGGCCTTCCCCCATGTCCATGATGTCAAAGAGGTTCGGCGCCGAGCCGTTGCTACCGCTCACCGACGGCTTCAGGTTGTTGACGACGAGCTGGTAGGCGTTCTCCGCGTTCTTCAGACGGGCCCAGCACAGGCTGCGCCAGGCGTTGGACCAGCCGTAGCTGTTCATGCCACGAGCGGTCAGGAGGGCCGTCGCGCCGGCGAGGATGTCCTTCGGGGTGGACTCGTCGGGCCGGATCCTGTCGCCGGGGAAGAGGCCGATGAGCGGCGAGAGGTGCCGGTGCGTGGTCTCACCGAGGTTGTCGGGCGACATCCACTCCTCCAGCCAGCCGGTCTTGGGGCTGACCACGGGCAGATACAGCCGCTCACGCAGACCGTCGACGGTCTTGCTGTAGCCGGCGTCCTTGCCGAGCACCTCGGTGGCGGTGCGGTAGTTACCGAAGAGGTTCCACACCAGTTCCTGCGCGTAGGTGATGCCCTTGGCGTCGAGCGGTCCCTGCTCGGGAGACCAGTCGCTGTCGGCGATCAGGACCTCGCGCGATGCTCCGGACGCGTCGGTGAGGGTCGTGGTGACGAGGCGGGCCTCCCAGAACTCCACCGCTCCCTTGATCAGTGGGTAGACCTTCTTGAGGTAGGCGCGGTCCTGGGTGTACTCGTAGTGCTCGAACAGGCTCTGGCAGAGCCAGGCGTTGCCTGCCGGGTGCCACCACCAGCCGCCACCGCCGTAGGGGTTGGTGGAGATGGCCACGGTCCAGCCGGCGATCTTGCCGCTGGAGTTGCGGTATCTGTTGGACGGGTCGTTGAACAGCCGCTGGGTGAGGTCCGTCCAGTCGGGCAGCTGCACGAGACAGTAGTCCGTGAAGGCGTCGAAGCAGTCGGAAAGGCCCGCCCGGTCGGCCATCCAGTAGTTCATCTGGACGTTGATGTCGGTGTGGTAGTCGCCCATCCAGTCCGGGTCGTTGCCGTCCAGCCAGGGACCCTGGAGGCCCATCGGCAGGCTGCCCCGCGATCCGGAGATCATCAGGTAGCGGCCGAACTGCAGGTAGGCGGCTTCGAGTTCCGGGTCGGGGACGTCGTCCCGGTAGCGCGCCTGGATTCGTTCCCAGGTGTCCAGTTCGAGCTGCGCGGCGGTCGACGCGCCGAGGTTGATGTCCAGTTGTCCGAACACGGAGCGGAAGTCGGCGACGTGGGTGTGCAGCAGGGTGCTCGCCGAGTGAGCGGCCGCGTCCAGGACCTTGCTCCTGGCAAGGCGCTGCGGGTCCACGGACGGGTCGCGGAACTTCGCGGCGGCATCGGGCGCGTAGTCGGTGCCACCGCTGACGACGACGGTGAGGTCCTTGCAGTCGCTGAAGGAGATGGACGATCCGCTGACGGCGACCTTTCCGGTGCTGCTGCGGGCGGTGACGGCGGCGCCGTACTTCAGGCCGTTGGCCAAGGAGGCGCCGAACGACGCGTAGCGGCCCGCGCTGTCGGCGGTGGTGGACTCGCCATGGGTCCCGGCGAGGGAGACGGTACCGGTATAGGAGCCGCCGCCCTGCTGGGAGAAGTACAGGACGACGGCGTCGTCGGGTCGGCTGGCGAAGACCTGCCGCCGGTAGGTGACGCCGGAGATGTCGTACGAGGTGCTGATCAGGCCCTGGGCCAGGTCGAGGGAGCGACGGTAGTTGCCGACGCTGCCCAGGTCGTGGTCGGGGATGGCGACGGTGAGTTCGGCCAGCAGGGTCAAGGAGCCGAAGTCGTCGCGGCCGTAGGGGAACTGGCCGTCGCTCTGCAGTTTGTCGTTGAGACCTCCGGTCCACAGGGTGGCATCGGTGATCATCAGGAGTTCACCGGCGGGGTCGTTGCTCGCGAGCGCACCGAGCCGCCCGTTCCCGACCGGCAGCCCCTGCTCGATCATCGACTTGGCGGAGCCGGGAGCCCCCCACCACAGCTGGTTCTTCGCGGCGTCGGCCGCGGACAGCATGGGCGAAACGGTGGGTCGCAGGGGGGCCGCCGATGCGGTGAAGGCGGGCAGGCCGCCGAGTGCGGTGGCCGCTCCGGCAGCTGCGGCGAGAGTGAGGAAGCCTCGGCGGCTGGGGCGATGGTCGCGTGGTTCGGTGTGCTGGATGTCCACGGTTGTGCACTCCATATCCGGGAAATACGCGTGAGGGAAAGTGACGACCGCGGGCCGGGGGCCATTCGTCGGAAGCTCACTCGATGAGCGTGTGGGGCGGCCGGGTGAAGCCGGCCGCCAGGTGCGGGGCCAGGCCGCGGCCCGGCCCCGCGGGGGTGCGTCAGAGGGACTGCGGTACGTCGATCCTGTCGATGTCGGGCGCGTAACCGCTGCTGCCGCTGTCGAAGGTGACGGAGTTGGAGCCCGCCTTCAGAGCCAGCTGGACACTGACGGTGTCGGCTGTGCTCCAGTCACCTGTGGAGGGGAACTTCAGGCTGGTGCCGTTACCGCTGTTGGAGTAGACGGTCACCGAACGGGGGTCGCCGCTGACGTAGGCGACGTTGACGGTGTAGATCCCGTCCTTCTTCACCGTGATGTCGTTGAACTGCAGCTTGCCGCCGGTGTAGAGGTTGCCGACCTTCTTGCCACCGGAGCAGGCGTCGCATCCGGCGATGGAGGCGTTGCCGCTGAGGGTGTTGGCGGCGGACTCGGCCTCGTAGCTCCTGGTCGCCGGCGTGGTGCCGCCGGGCTTGACGGTGAAGAGCCTCGAGCCGTGCGCGGGCAGCGCTTCGGTGATCTTGTTCTTGTGGGTCCCGAGGTTCTCCTTGTTCCACAGGTCACGCACGGAGGCGTTCCCGGCAAATCCGAAGGATGCCCAGTCGGCGGTGACGGAGGCCGGGGAGTCCCCGAGGTTGAACAGGGCGACGGTGTAGCTGCCGTCGGAGTTCTTGGTGCCCCAGACCTGCTGGTCGCCCACGGTGGTGACCGGTCGCGCGACGGGTGAGTCGTTCTGGTCGACTCCGATCACCTCCTGGTCGGTCAGCAGCGAGACACCGTAACTGTCCAGCTTCGTGAGGTCGTCGCCGGTGAAGAGCGGCGACTTGTTGATGGCCCATAGAGTCATGTAGCTCTGCCGCTCGGCCTTGGTCAGGCCGTCCATCGTCCCGTTGCCGACGTCGACCGCGTCGAGGTCGTTCCAGCCGCCCGGGCCGGCCTTGCTGCTCCACGCCGGGGCGTCGTCCCACCGGTCGTTGACCGAATTCTCCCAGCTGACAAGCGTGTTGCAGTAGCACTCGACGTCGGTGTCGATGCGCCAGCCGTTGGAGTACTGCTTCCAGTCGGCGGCGTGCGCGATGTCGAGCGACCAGGAGAGCTCGAGGTGGATCGGGTGTCCGGTGGCGTCGATGGCCTTGTGCCAGGCGGCGACGTCGGCGACGTTGTCGTAGTTGTCACCGGACTTGGCTGACCCAGGGCCCACGCCGTCCAGCTTGAGGAAGTCGTAGCCCCAGTCGGCGAACATCTGCGCCTGCGAGTCGATGTACTGCTGCGCGCAGGGCTTGTCGAAGTCCAGCTTGTAGGCGCTGTCCCAGCCGTTGGTCGTGCGCAGGTCCGGGTAGACGATGTCGGCGGTGGTACAGCCCGGCGCGTTCCGGATCGGCACCGCGCCGTGGCCGTAGGCCCCCTTCTCCAGGCCCACGGGCAGGTAGATGCCCGCCTTGAGGCCCTTGGAGTGAATGTGGTCGGCAACCGGCTGCATGCCGTGGGGGAAACGGACCGGATCGGGCCGCTGCCGGCCGTACTGGTCGAAACCTGACTTCCAGTCCTTGTCCATCCACCAGCCGGCATCGATGTTGACGTGGTCGTAGCCGAATGTCTTCAGTTTGGCGGCGAGGGCGTCCGTCTGCTTGAGGACGTTCGCCTCCGTCAGATAGCTGTAGTCACCGTCCGGATTGAGGCCCGGGTACTTGGAGGACTGCATGCTCCAGCTTGACCAGCCCATGTACGGCTTGGCCGCGGGGCCGGAGGAGCCGTCCCCCGTTGTTGCTGCCGGGGCGGAGGCAGCGGCCGGGGACGCGGTGGCGGCGCCCTTCGCCCCGGCAGGGGTCGCGGCGGCGGGAACGGCCGTCGCGAGAGCGGCCGTGACGGCCAGGACCAGCCCGCTCCGTATGGTCCGGCGCACGGGGCCGGCGGCACCCCCGGAAGGGGCTGAGTACGAGGGTGACCACATGGGCCGGACCTCCTGTTGTCGGATCACTGGGACAGCGATGTGGACGGGCAGGGCACGGGCGTTCAGGGAGTCACAGGACCTGGACGCGGGCCCCGCGGCCGGCCCTTCGTTCCGTGACGAGGTACGGGTGGTGACGTACCGGTCGGGCCGCCCGGGCCGGGGCGTGGAAAGCGGCGGTCTGTCATCCGTCCGGATCTGCGACGGGCGCCGGGCGGAGTCGTTGTGGATCCGGACCGATTACGGTTCGCGAGCGCCATGCGCCCGAACCGATGAAGGACTGGATCGCGGTGGCCGCGGCCCCACGTGCCCACTCCTCGAAAGGCAGTGGACGTGTCATCACGTCGCACTGCGCGGCGGTACCGAAGGCGGAAGCGGCGAACGCCTCGCGGATACCGTCGGCGAACAGGTCGTGGGCAGCCAGGCCCTCACCCGAGATGATCACTCGCTCCGGGCCGAGCACGTTGACCACGGAACCGATGGCCCTGCCGATGGCCTCACCGGCGCGAGCGTAGACCTCTCGGACACCGGGGTCGCCGCTGCGGGCCAGGTCGAGCGCCTCCGCTGCGGTGGCCACGGGCCTGCCCGCGGCCTCGCGGACCCCGCGCAGGATCGCGGGGTCCGCCGCGATGGCCTCGACACACCCGTTGTTGCCGCAGTGGCAGAGCGGGCCCAGCGGATCGATGGACAGATGTCCGATCTCGCCGGCCACCCCGTGCGCGCCCGACACCACCCGCCCGTGCACCACCAGGCCGCAGCCGATGCCCGCGCCCACGGTCACCAGGGCGAAGTCGGAGAGTCCGACTCCGGCACCGAACCACTGCTCGGCGACGGTGAGGGCACGCACGTCGTTGTCGACCGTGACCGGGAGTCCGGTCGCGGTCTCGGTGGTCTCGGCGAGGGGGATGTCCCGCCACTCCAGGAAGGGTGAGTAGCGGACCACACCCTCCGCGCGGTCCACGTCGCCCGAGACGGCGATGCCCAGCCCCCGGACCTGCACCCCGAATCCGTCGGCCTCCGTGCGGAGTTCCCGCACCAGCGCGGTGATGGCGGAGATCACCGCATCCGGCTCGCGTTCGGTGAGCCGTACATGCCGGGCCAGCCGGATCCGGCAGCGCAGATCGGCAAGGACGGCGATGATCTCGTCGCCTGTCACCTTGACCCCGATGAACAGCGCCTTGCCCGCCTGCACACGTACCAGGTTGGCCGGTCGGCCGAGAGCAGGCCGGGCCGCCTCGTCCGCGCCCTCGGCCAGGTAGCCGGCCTCCATCAGCGGGCGCACCGCCTTGGTGACCGCGGCAGCGGACAGTGTCGTCCGCCGCGCGATCTCGGCGCGGGTGAGAGGACCCCGGGAGAGCACAGTCGTGAAGACGAGCGAAGCGGCCGGCGTCGTCGACGGGGCCGTCTCGTGCGGAGAGGGCATGGCCGGGAACTTAGGGTCATTCTTTTCCGTCGTCAATAAAAGATTCGGACTCCTGTGAAAAACCTTTGCCGAGCGCCCGCCCGATCGGGGCCCGCACCCGCCGGCGGAGAAATCCGCTGTGCAAAAGTTTGATGCCCCATCAGCAGAACGAGGGCATGAGGACCTTCGGGTAACGGCTGACCGCCCCATCCGTCGTCAACGGCGCCGCCGTCCCGCCGGCCACGCGATCAAAGGCGGCGCGCCCCGCTGATCGTCCGGCGAGCGCCGGCGCGCCGCGGGCCGGAGATCCCGCTCTCCGGCCTCGAATGTCCGTCGCGATGCGGCCGCGCACGATCGCCGTCCACGGTTGCATGAGGAACTCCTCATCGGGTTAGTCTGTCCGTCGTACCGGACACGGGGTGCCCCATCCGAGGGCTGAGATCACACCCGTCGAACCTGAACCAGTTCGCACTGGCGGAGGGATGTCTTCCATGCCTTTGACGCATGTTCCCGGCGGGCTGCCCGCCGACTCCCGGCAGCCCGTCTTCGACGGGCGTATGCCGGCGGCCCCCGGTGACCTCCGTGTCGAGGCGCACGGAATCGAGCCGGTCCCCGAGAGCAACCGCTACGGCGGTCCCGGTCGCCTGTTCACCGTGTGGTTCGCACCGAACCTGACCATGACCGGCGTGTTCACCGGCACCGTGGGGATAGCCCTCGGTCTGGATTTCGCCACCGCGCTGGCCGCTGTCGTACTGGGCACCATGGTCGGAGCGGTGCCCACCGCCTATCTGGGCACCTGGGGGAGCCGGACAGGTGCCGGGCAGTTGCCGCTGGCCCGGCTCGCCTTCGGCCGGGCGGTGACGGTGCCCGGCATCCTGCAGTGGCTGTCCTCGGTCGCGTGGGACGCGCTGATCGGGCTGTTCGGCGGGGACGCGCTCGCGCGTCTGTGCGGTTGGCCGTTCTGGCTGGGTGTGCTGGCCATGATGGTGGTCCAGGGCGCCCTGGGCGTTCTGGGCTACGAGGCCATCCACCGGCTCCAGATCATCATGACCTTCGTGCTCGCCGCCGCGTTCGCGCTGATCGCCCACCGGCTGCTCGACGGCGTCCACCCGGCCGTCAACGGCACCGCGCACGGAGCCGACCGAGCCGGCGCGTTCGTGCTGACCAGCACCATCGCGCTGAGCCTGGCCCTGTCCTGGGCCCCGTACGCAAGCGACTTCAGCCGGTATCTGCCGCGCACCACCTCGCGGCCGCGGATGTTCTGGTGCACGCTGCTCGGCCTCGTGGTGTCCTTCGTGGCCGTCCAGGCCCTCGGTCTGCTGGGCGCGTCCGTACTGACCGACCAGACCGCCGAAGGTGTGGACAAGGTGCTGGGCGGTGGGGCACTGGGTGCGTTCGGGCTGTTCGCCGTGGCGCTGGCGGCCCTCTGCAGTAACGCCATGAACGACTACAGCGGTTCTCTCGCTCTGCAGACCGTCGGAGTACGTCTCCCGCGCCCGGCGGCCGCCGCCCTCGCCGCCGCGCTCGGCTTCCCCCTGGTGCTCTGGATGCATGCCGCCGACACCACCGCCCGATTCCAGAACGTGCTGCTGTTCGTCGGCTACTGGATCCCCGGGTTCCTGGCGATCGTCGTCGTCGACTGGCGTGCCCGCGCCCGGAGACGGCTCGGTGCGCCGATCGACCTCGCCGCCGAGACCGCCCGTCCGCAGTCCGGATGGCCCCCGTTGGCGGCATTCGTCGTCGCCTTCGCCGCGGCCGTGCCGTTCATGAACACCAGCCTGTACGTGGGCCCGGTGGCGTCCGCTCTGCACGGCGCCGACCTCTCGTACTACGTGGCCTTCCTCGTCGCGCTCGGCGTCTACGCGCCGCTTCGGCTACGGCTCAGCACGCCCCGGTGACTGGCGCAGGCCGACGGGCGGCCGGTGCGACGCGCACCGGGCGCCGTTGCGGTGACCGCGTTCCCCGTGTCGCGCGGCGGCGTTCCCTGCCCCGGCGTGCGGCATCGGGTGTTTGCGCCGGCTCCGCACCTCATGCCGAAACGATCGGCAGGTGCACCCCGACCCCCCGGTCGCTCGGTGCGGGCTCGGAGAAGCCGGCAGTACCGCTCGGCCGGCCTTGATCAACGGCCCTGGTAGGAAACCGTGGGACGACAGCCCCCGAAAACGGTCGAGGGCCCTGCCTCACCGAAGTGAGACAGGGCCCTGACCTGGGCTCGAAGCCCTTCTGTACCGTCGGGACGACAGGATTTGAACCTGCGACCCCTTGACCCCCAGTCAAGTGCGCTACCAAGCTGCGCCACGTCCCGGCACCCGTCTGACCTGGGGTTTCCCCGGGCCCGACCTGCATGAGAACCATACCGCACTCCGTGCGCACGGCCGACTCCGCCATGAGGCGCCCGGCCGGGCGCCTCATGGCGGGCGCCCGGCCGGGCGACAATCGGCTGATGGACGACGAACGAGATCGCGACGCGGCAGGAAGGGCCCTCAACGCGCGGCCCAGGGACGGGCTGGGGCGTCCCCTGCCCTACGGGGCGCGGGGTGTGGACCGTCAGCCCGAAGGTGTGGTGCGCACCCCGGATCAGACCCTCCGGGACGCGCAGGCCCTGCTGGACGCCGGAATGCCGTTCCACGCGCACGAAGTGTTCGAGGACGCCTGGAAGTCGGGGCCCGATGCGGAGCGGGCCCTGTGGCGCGCCCTCGCACAGCTCGCGGTGGGACTGACGCACGCGGCCCGCGGCAATACGGCGGGCGGGGCGCGTCTGCTGCTCAGGGGCGCGGACGGGCTTGCCGGATACGCGGACGCAGGCCCGTACCGGATCGACATTCCCGGCCTGACGTCGTGGGCCCGCCGGCTCGCCGACGGGCTCACCGGGCCGGTCGACGCGAGCACGTCGGCCCCGCGACTGACCGCCGGCTGACGCAGGGCGGCCCGGCCCGGCCGCCCCTCACCCTTCGAGCAGGACGACTTCAAGGGTTCGGGGGCCGTGGACGCCCTCCACCCGGTCGAGTTCGATGTCGCTGGTGGCCGAGGGGCCGGAGATCCAGGTGAGCGGGCGTGCCGGGTCGAGGCGCGGCAGAGCCTGCGGCACCGAGGCCACCACCTGGTCGGGGGCCCGTACGACGCAGATGTGGTGGTCCGGGACGAGGGTGATCCGGCGGCGCCCCTGATCCGCGCCGCCGTCCAGGACGATGGTGCCGGTCTCGGCGATGGCGACCGCGCATCCGGTGACCACACTGTCCACCGCGTCGAGTTCCTGTGCGGTCGATGTCTCCCGGTCATCGATGCGGGTGGCCGCGGCCCTGGCCAGCCACGGCGCCGGAAGCCCCATAGGGGCCAGCACCTGCGTGGCGCCCCGCTGAGCGAGCAGCCGCGCGATGAGGGCGGGCAGACCGGCCGGGCGGGTCCGGTGGACCAGGGCGCGGTAGTCCGCCAGGTTCTCGTGGAGGAGGTCCAGGACGGCCGCCGGATCGTCGGCGGTGTGGCTGGTGAGGTAGTCACGGGAGACCTCGGCCGCCTCCGGCGCATCGGCGACGGCGGCGCGGACGCGGGCGAGAATCAGGTCGCGGGAGCTCATGTGCGGTTCTTCTTCCACCAGTCTCGGAACGGTTCGGGCGGCAGTTCCGGGAGATCACGGCTGTCGGTCCACGCCGAAGCTCCCGGCAGCCGCTTCGGGTGCAGGCCTCGGGTCTTCGACGCCACTTTCTCTCCGGCGGCCAGGACAGCGGGATGGTTGAGCACCCAGCCCGCCGCCTTCATCGCGGCTTTCTCCAGGCGATGACCCCTGCCTCCCCGGCCGGCGGCCCTTTCCCTGAGGTGGACGAGCACTTCGGGGATGTCGATGGCCACCGGGCACACGTCGTAGCAGGCGCCGCAGAGCGAGGAGGCATACGGGAGCGAGGCGTCGATCTCACTTTCCATGCCCCGGAGTTGGGGGCTGAGGATGGCGCCGATGGGTCCCGGATAGACCGAGCCGTACGCATGGCCGCCCGCACGCTCGTACACCGGGCAGACATTGAGACAGGCCGAGCAGCGGATACAGCGCAGCGCCTGCCGGCCCACCTCGTCGGCCAGCGTGGCCGTGCGGCCGTTGTCGAGCAGCACCAGATGGAAGTTCTTCGGGCCGTCGGCTTCGGTGGTTCCGGTCCAGGTGCTGGTGTAGGGGTTCATCCGCTCGGCCGTCGACGAACGCGGCAGTGTCTGGAGGAAGACCTCCAGGTCCTGCCAGGTCGGCACGGTCTTCTCGATGCCCACCACCGAGATCAGCGTCTCGGGCAGGGTCAGACACATCCGGCCGTTGCCCTCCGATTCCACCACGACCAGGGTGCCGGTCTCGGCGACCATGAAATTGGCTCCCGAGATGCCCACCTTCGCCCGCAGGAACTTCTCCCTGAGATGCAGCCTGGCCGCCTCGGCCAGCTCGGCCGGCGCATCCGTCAGGCCTTCCGGGGCCGGCCGTCCCCATTCGCTCATCGTCCGGGCGAAGATCTCCCGGATCTCGCCGCGGTTCCGGTGGATCGCCGGAACCAGGATGTGGCTGGGCCGGTCCTCACCCAGCTGCACGATCAGCTCGGCGAGATCCGTTTCGTAGGCGGTGATGCCTTCGGCCTCCAGCGCCTCGTTGAGGCCGATCTCCTGGGTCGCCATCGACTTGACCTTGACGACCTCGCGTTCACCGGTCGCCTTCACGAGCTCCGCGACGATCCGGTTCGCCTCGTCGGCATCAGCCGCCCAGTGGACGGTGCCGCCGGCCGCGGTGACCGATTTCTCCAACTGCACCAGATAGTCGTCCAGATGACGGAGCGTCCGGTCCTTGATCTGTTTGCCGGCTTCCCGCAGCCCGGGCCAGTCCACCAGCTCCGACACCGCTTTCGCCCGCTTGTCGCGGATGGTGTGGGTGGCGTGCCGCAGATTCCCGCGCAGTGTCTCGTCGCGTACGGCCTTCCCGGCCGCCTCGGGGAAGGACGGCATACCGAGATAGGTACCGCTCATGCGTGGGGCTCCTCTTCGGTGCTGGCCAGGATCTCGGCGAGGTGCAGGGCGCGCAGCGGGGCGTCCTGGCGGTGCAGGATGCCACCGATGTGCATCAGGCAGGAGTTGTCGGCCCCGCACAGCACCTCGGCGCCCGTCGACACCGCGTTGCGTACCTTGTCCTCGCCCATGGCCGCCGACACGGCCGCGTTCTTCAGGGCGAAGGTGCCGCCGAAACCGCAGCACTCCTCCGCGCCGGGAAGCTCTCTCAGTTCCAGACCCTTCACCGCCTCGAGCAGCTTGCGCGGCCGCTCCCCCAGCCCCAGCATCCGCAGCCCGTGGCAGGACGGGTGGTAGGTCACCGTGTGCGGGTAGCAGGCACCGACATCGGTCACCCCCAGCACGTCCACCAGGAACTCGGTCAGTTCGTACATCCGTGGCACCAGTGAACCAGCGACCCGGCTGAGTTCCGGGTCCGATCCCTTGCGGGCGATCCTCGGATAGTTGTCGCGCACCATCGCCGCGCACGAGCCGGACGGGGTGACCACATGGTCGTACCCCTCGAAGACTCTGCCCATCCGCCGCACCAGCGGTTCGGTCTCCCTGCGGTAGCCCGTGTTGTACTGCGGCTGCCCGCAGCAGGTCTGTCCGGCCGGGAAGCCGACCTCCACACCCAGCCGCTCCAGCAGTCTGACGACGGCGATGCCGGTGGACGGGTGGACAGCGTCGTTGACGCAGGTGACGAAGAGTGCGACGCGCATGATCGGGAGGATAGGCCCACCCGACGGCAGCCGTAAGGGGCCGACGGCGCCGGCGGCGTGACGCAGCCCATTCTGCAACTTGTTGCATAAAGAGTTCCGGGTGGTCTAGAAAGGTCTCACCACCACTGCGCACGGAGGCGCCGGATGAGCCCGTACCCCCACCTGCTGAGCCCTCTCGACCTGGGCTTCACGACGCTGCCCAACCGCGTCCTGATGGGATCGATGCACATCGGTCTCGAAGAGGCCCAGGACGGCTTCGAGCGGATGGCGGAGTTCTACGCGACCCGCGCCCGCGCCGGTGTCGGACTCATCGTGACCGGCGGGATATCCCCCAATGAGCAGGGCAGGCCCTACGACGGCGGCGCCAAGCTGACCACCGAGGCCGAGGTCGCCGAGCACGCGACCGTGACCGCCGCCGTTCACCGGGCGGGCGGGCGTATCGCCATGCAGATCCTGCACTTCGGCCGGTACGCCTACCACCCCGGCCTGGTGGCACCGAGCGCGATCCAGGCGCCCATCAGCCCCTTCGCCCCGCACGCCCTGAGCGACGACGAGGTCGAGCAGACCATCGAGGACTTCGTGAGGGCCGCGGAACTCGCCCGGCGCGCGGGCTACGACGGTGTCGAGATCATGGGGTCGGAGGGCTATCTGATCAATGAGTTCATCGCGGCACAGACGAATCACCGCGAGGACCGCTGGGGCGGCTCGTACGAGAACCGCACCCGCTTCCCCCTGGAGATCGTGCGGCGGGTACGCGAACGGGTCGGTCCCGATTTCATCCTGATCTACCGGCTCTCCATGCTGGATCTGATCCCCGGCGGGTCCTCGCTGGAGGAAGTGATCTCCCTCGCGCAGCAGATCGAGGCAGCCGGGGCGACCATCATCAACACCGGGATCGGCTGGCACGAGGCGCGGATCCCGACCATCGTCACCTCGGTCCCCCGCGGCGCGTACACCTGGGTGACCAAGAAGGTCATGGGCTCCGTGGCCATCCCGGTGGTGACCAGCAACCGCATCAACACCCCCGAACTGGCGGAGGAGCTGCTCGCCGGAGGATTCGGCGACATGGTCTCCATGGCCCGACCCTTCCTGGCCGACCCCGAGTTCGTCGAGAAGGCACGCCAGGGGCGAGCCGACACCATCAACACCTGCATCGGCTGTAACCAGGCGTGCCTCGACCACACCTTCAGCGGTCTGATCACCTCCTGCCTCGTCAATCCGCGAGCCTGCCGGGAGACCGAGCTGGTGCTCTCACCGACCCGGCACCGCAAGCGCATCGGAGTGGTCGGAGCCGGACCCGCGGGGCTCGCGTTCGCCGTGTCGGCGGCCGAGCGCGGTCACCAGGTCACCCTCTTCGACGCCGCCGACGAGATCGGCGGGCAGCTCAACGTGGCACGGCAGATACCCGGTAAGGAGGAGTTCGACGAGACGCTCCGCTACTACCGCGTTCAGCTGGAACTGCACGGCGTGGACGTCCGGTTGGGGAAGCTGGTCACTGCCGACGCGCTGACCGGGGAGGGTTTCGACGAGATCGTCCTCGCCACCGGTGTCACTCCGCGCACGCCCGAGATCCCGGGTCTGGACCACCCGAGCGTCCTGACCTACCTCGATGTGCTGCGCGACGGCGCGGAGGTCGGTTCCCGGGTCGCGGTCATCGGTGCGGGCGGCATCGGGTTCGATGTTGCGGAATTCCTCACCGACAGCGGCGAATCGGCAAGCCGGGATCCGGAGGTCTTCTTCCGTCAGTGGGGTGTCGACACCGAGCACCGGACCCCCGGGGGGCTGCGCGAGCCGGTGCGCACCGCATCGCCGAGGACCGTCCACCTCCTCCAGCGCAAGGCCACCAAGGTGGGCGCGGGGCTGGGCAAGACCACGGGCTGGATCCACCGTACGGAACTCAAGCACCGCGGCGTCACGATGGTCGCAGGAGCGACGTACGACCGGATCGACGACGCGGGGCTGCACGTGACGGTCGACGGCGTGAGCGACGTCATCGGAGTCGACACGATCGTGCTGTGCACCGGGCAGGAACCACGGCGCGAGCTGTCCGACGCGCTGCACGCGGCGGGACTCTCGGTGCATGTGATCGGAGGCGCCGATGTCGCATCCGAACTGGACGCCAAGCGGGCCATCCGGCAGGGCACCGAGCTGGCCGCGGCGCTCTGAGCGGACACCCTCCGGGACGCCGCGCGGCGGCCCGGAGGTCCGCGGATCTCTAGGATGCCCGCATGTCACTCCCGCACGCGATCCTCACCGCCCTCCTCGAGAAGCCGTCGTCGGGACTGGAGCTGACCCGCAGATTCGACAAGTCGATCGGCTACTTCTGGCCGGCCACCCATCAGCAGATCTATCGCGAGCTGGCGAAGCTGGAGAAGTCCGGCTTCATCAGACCCCTCCCCCGGCAGCCGTCCCGGGGGCAGAAGCGGGAGTACGAGGTGCTGCCCGCCGGCCGCGACGAGCTGACCGGCTGGGTGGCCAGGACGGAGGACCCGAGGGCGGTACGCGATCCCCTGCTGCTGCGGCTGCGGGCGGCGGCAGTGGTGGGATCGCAGGGCCTCGGCGCGGAACTCGAGCGCCATCTCGGACTGCACCAGCGGCAGCTCGCCGAGTATCTGGCGATCGAGGAGCGCGATTTCTCGGACCCCGGCCCCTCGGCGGAGACGCGTCTGCAGCACTTGGTGCTGCGCGGCGGCATCGATCTCGAGAGGTACTGGATCTCCTGGCTGACCGAGGCGCTGCCGGAGTTCCGGGACCGCTGAAGGCGTTGCAGGATCCGCCGGGTGCACGGCAGGGACCGCGGAATGCGCCCTGCCCGGACCACCGGAACCCGGACTCATGTGATTTTCACGCAGCCCAACTACGGTGACCCCCGTGACCCAGATGAGCCCTCCCGGCTGGCATTCGGACCCCGGGTATACAGGAACAGGCCCCGCCCAGGAACGCTGGTGGGACGGCAGCCAGTGGACCGACCACCTCAGAGTTCCGCCGGCGCCGGTCCGCCGGCGCCGGGTGCGCATCGGCGCCGCCGTCACAGCGGCCGTCGTGGTGCTCGCGGCCGTCGGAGGCGGGCTCTACCTGCTGTCTCACGATTCAGGACACGGCTCGGACAGCGCCGCCACTACTCCGTCCGCCCGGCCTTCCGGAGCCCCCTCGCGTCCCGGGGCGCCGGACGGGAGCGGGGGCGGCGGGGGCCGGAGCCCGGATCCGCAGGGCGAGCAGGCCCCGCCGGCCGATGACGGCTACGCGACGGACGCGGCCAGCGGAATCAGCATCCCGGTGCCCAAGGGATGGACCGGCCAGTCCGGGACCGTCGGGGCCGGAGTGACGACCGGCACGTACAAGTGCGCCACCGGCACCGACGACAAGGGCAAGCCCGCCACGTGTGTGCGCGGTGGCGTGTTCTCGGCCCCGTCCGTCGCCCTGAAGCTCTCCGCCACCACGGCGAAGGCCGCAGCACAGCAGGACATCGCGGGCAACGCCAAGGAGTCGTACGGCGAGACCTCCGGAGGGATCACCTCGCACAGCCGGCTCAAGGCCGAGGCGGTGACGGTCGCGGGCCGGCAGGGCTACCTGGTGCGCTGGAAGGTGGTGACGAAGAAGGGCGACGACGGGTACGTCCAGTCGCTGGCCTTCCCCTCGCCCACCGCCAAGGATCTGCTGATCGTTGTCCGCTCCGGTTTCGACATCAACGCCAAGGCGCCCGCCCTGTCCGTCATGGACGACATCACCCGGGGCATCAAGCCCGCTCCGGCATCGGGCACCGGATCGGGCGAGAACACCTGAGAACCGGGACGGCCGTGGTCAGGGCAGTACCAGCCAGTCGGCGGCCACTGCCGCGACCAGGCCGGCCCCCAGCAGCCAGCTCGCCAGCCGGGTGCGGCCACTGCGGCTGAGTTCGATGACCACCCCGCAGAGGATCAGGGCCAGTCCGTAGTCGGCGACCACCAGAAGCGACGACCGGCGGTCGAGCCGCACCGCGAGCACCACGGCGACGGCGACCATCATCACGGACGCCACCGCTATCCGTATCCGCCGGGCCTGACGGGGCGTCAGGCCCGGTGCCTCGGGTTCGGTCGCTTCCGTGTCCACCGCTTCGCTCTGGTCAGGAGTGCTCATGAGCGGGAATCGTAACGGAGGCACGACTGCGCCACCGGCAGCAGGTCAGCGGGGGACGGCGTTCGCCCTGTGGCGGAGGTGGGCGCCGGCGGGACGATCGGCGGCCGGTGGATACTGATCCCACCGAGCTTCCGGAGGCACCGGCCTCCGCTCCCTCACCCGAAGGCGGCCCGACGTCATGACTGCGCGTATATCCCGGGAGAACGGCCTGCTGGTCATGGACGCGGGCCGGCTGACGCTGCGCGAGCAGTCGCCCGCCGCGGCCGCGGTACTCGCCGATGCCGGTACGGCCGGCTTCGACTGGCTCGACGGAGCCCCCGGCAGCGGCACCCAGATCGCCGGGAAGATGGTTATGACGGCTGCCGAAGCGGGCGTCTTCGCGCCGGGCTGGGGGCTGTTCGTGATCCAGCGCACGGAGGACGGCGCCGCGATCGGCGGGATCGGGTTCCACGGTCCGCCGGCCGACGGCGCCGCCGAGATCGGCTACGACCTGACGGAGTCCGCGCGCGGCGCGGGCTGGGCAACCGACGCGGTGGCTGCCATTTCACAATGGGCGCTGAGCCTGCCGTCCGTGCACACCGTGCTGGCCTGCACCGACCCGGGCAACCAGGCCTCGCAACGGGTGCTCACCCGGGCGGGATTCACCCGGGTCGCCGACCGGGACTCCCTGTGGGCGTACGAGCTCACCAGCCTCTGACGCCTCGGACCGGCCGGGCCACCTGAGAGGTAATTCCGGTTGTGGGAGCGCTTTCACGGCGCGCATAGTTGCCCGGTGCCCACCGAACCGTTCATTCGCCCCTACCACGCGCAGGACCGCCTGGCGCTGTACGACGTCTGCATACGCACCGGCGAGGAGGGCGGCGACGCCCGCGCCCTCTACCCGGACCACGATCTGCTGCCCAGCATCTTCGCCGGTCCGTATGCGGAGCTTGAACCCGGCCTCGCCTTCGTCGTCGACGACGGCGGCCGGGCGGTCGGCTATGTCCTCGGCACCGCGGACACCGCCCGGTTCGTCGAGCGCTTCCGCAAGGAGTGGCTCCCCTCGGTCGCCGAGCGGTATCCCGATCCGAGCGGCCCGCCGCTGACGCCGAGCGACTGGATGGCGTATCTGCTGCACCGTCCCGAGCGGATGCTGCTGCCCGAACTCACCGCGTACCCGGCCCACCTCCATATCGACCTGCTGCCCAGCCATCAGCGCGGCGGGTTCGGGCGCGCCCTGATGCGGCGGTTCACCGACACCCTCGCGGAGAAGGGGGTGCCGGCCGTCCATCTCGGCATGGTGACGGCCAACACGTCCGCCAGGGCGTTCTACGATCGGGTCGGCTTCCACGAGATCCCGGTGGCCGACCCCGGACCACTGACCTATCTGGGCCGATCGACGGGAAGCCGCTGATGAAGGTGCTCACGGTCAACATCGGCCGGCCCCGCCCCAATCCGTGGAAGGGAATCAGCGCGACCGGCATCGACAAGCAGCCGGTCGACGGCCCCGTCGCCGTCAGCGCGCCGGGGCCCAAAGGCACCGGCGCGGTCGGGCTGGCGGGAGACCGCTGCTACGACGTCAGGAACCACGGTGGCACCGATCAGGCCGTGTACGCCTACGCCAGGGAGGATCTGGACACCTGGGAGCGGGAGTTGGGCAGGACGCTGAGCAACGGTGTCTTCGGCGAGAACCTCACCACCCTCGGTGTCGACGTCAACGAGGCACTGATCGGTGAGCGTTGGCGCATCGGGCCTGACGTGGTCCTCGAGGTGTCGTGCCCACGCATCCCGTGCTCGACGTTCCAGGGCTTTCTGGAGCGGGCCGGCTGGACCGCACGCTTCATCGGGGCAGCGGTGCCCGGCGCCTATCTGCGGGTGATCGAGCCGGGTGACGTCCGGGCCGGTGACCCCCTCGAGATCGTGCACCGCCCCGGTCACGACGTCACGGTCGCCGTCGCCTTCCGCGCTTTCACCCTCGAGCCGGATCTGCTCCCCCGCCTGCGGTTCGCGGAGGCCCTGCCGCAGGAGGACCTGGACCGGGCCGCGCGGCGCGCCACCGGTTGATCCCGTGAACCGTCACGGCGCCTTACGGTGTGCCGTCGGCGGTGGCTGGAGAGCGTACATCCAGCCGTCCTGTCGCCTACGCTGCGGGGATGAGAGCCGAACTGTCCCCACCGATGTCCCGGTCAGCACGGTTGCGACCGGTCGGGCGGGCGGTCCGATGAGCATCGCCGTACGCCCGTTCCAGCCGTTCGACCTGCCCGGGATGTACCGGGTCTGCCTGTGCACCGGGGACTCCGGCCGGGACGCCACCGGGCTCTATCACGACCCCGACCTGCTGGCGCATGTCTACGCCGGCCCCTATCCGGCCGCCGATCCCGGTCTGGCCTTCGTCGCCGCCGATGATCAGGGGGTGCTCGGCTATGTCGTCGCGACCGCCGACTCGTACCGGCACGAGCGATGGCTGGAGGAACGGTGGTGGCCGCCGCTGCGCCTGCGCTATCCGCAGTCCATGGCTTCCGATCCCGGCGACGGCACCCGGGACTGGCAGCGGGTGGAGCAGATTCACCGCACCCGTCCTGCCGGGCACGATCCGCTGTACGAGAACTACCCCGCCCATCTGCACATCGACATCCTGCCGCGCGGCCAGGGGGCCGGGCTCGGCAGGCGTCTGATGTCGGCTCTGCTCGAGGAGCTGCGGCAACGGGAGGTCCGCGGGCTGCATCTCGGCGTCGGAAGCGGCAACCCGCGGGCCCGCGCGTTCTACTTGGCGACCGGCTTCACCGAGGCCGATCGACGGGACTGGGGCTCGGTCATGGTGATGGATCTGCGGGATCAGCGCAGCAGCAGCTCGAGCCCGCCGAGCACCGTGGCCCCGATCACCAGACGCTCGAAAAGCAGCTGATCGATCCGGTCCACGCACAGGCGCCCGATGATCGCGCCGGGGATCACGAAGGCCACCAGGGCGGCGTCCAGCAACAGCGACTTGGCGTCGATCAGGCCGAGACCCACGCTGAAGGGCACCTTGGCCGTATTGACGATCAGGAAGAACCAGGCCGATGTGCCGAGGAAGCCGAGTTTGCGGAAGCCTGCGGAGAGCAGATAGAGCGACATCACCGGGCCGCCGGCGTTGGCGACCATGGTGGTGAAGCCACCGAGCACGCCGTAGGAGCGGGCCTTGACCCGCCCGCGGCGGGTGGGCGCCCCCGCCGCTTCGTCGACGGAGCCCGAGACACGTCTGCGCCACAGGGTGACGCACGCCATCAGCAGCAGGATCGCGCCGATCGAGGTGCGCACCACCGCGTCGTCGGCCCAGAACAGGAACCCGGTGCCGATCACCACCCCCACGGCGACCGCGGGAAACAGCCGCCAGAGAGTGGGCCAGTGGGCATGCCGCCGGTAGGTGAGGACGGCCAGCACATCACCGGCGATCAGTACGGGCAGCAGCACCCCGGTCGATTCGCGGGCAGGGAGCACCGCAGCGAAGACCGCGAGACTGATGGTGTTGGCCCCGCTGACCGCGGTCTTCGAGAAACCGACCAGCGTGGCTGCCGCCGCCAGGGCGGCCATCTCCCAGATGGTTATCGTGTTCATGCCGATGGCACATGCTACGCGGGCCGGTGCGACCGGCCGTGGGCGCCCGTTGACGGGCGTCCCACGGCCGGCGACCGCTACGGCCGCAGTTCGACCGAGAAGCCGTGACCGGTGGACCGGTCCGGCGTCCTGATCTTCGTGATTCCCGTTGCGGGGTCCGTGTACCAGCCGGAACCCGCGGCCGCGAACGCGGTGGCCGAAGTCAGCTTCCGCAGCCGGCTGCCGCCGATCACGACCTGTGCCGGTGCGTCCTCGGCGTGCACGGTGAGGAGGTACGAACGCGAGGCAGGCTTGCCCGCGTAACCGCCCACGCTCGCGCCGATCTCGATCCTGGTCGCCGCCCTGCCGTGCGAGAGCGCCCGGACCCGGACGTGCTGGGTGGCCGATGCGCCGTCCGCGAACTTCCGGGTCACCCCGTCGTCCTCGTACAGCGTGTAGTCCGTGGTGCCCTGCGGATAGATGTCGTAGTCCAGTTCACTCTTGTCCCGGGTCTCCCATGACGTGGTCCCCTTGGGCCACATCGGCACGATCGACCCGCCCCTGACGAACAGCGGAAGGGTGTCGAGCGGCGCCTTGTACCCGTTGACCGTGGTCGGGCCGTGGTAGGTCCGGCCCGACCAGTAGTCGGTCCAGGTGCCCTTGGGCAGGTAGATGCCGTTGCGGACGTCCGTGTCGCTGTAGACCGGCGCGACCAGGAAGTCCTTGCCCGACATGAACTCGTACTCGGCGTCCGGGCCCAGCGTCTTCGGATCGTCCGGGAATTCGAGCGACAGCGGCCGCACCGCTCCGACACCGGTTCTCGTCGCATCCTTCGACAGGGTGTACATGTACGGCAGCAGCCGCTCCTTGAGCTGAAGGTACTTGCGGTTGATCGAGGTGTAGGGCTCACCGTCGAGCCAGGGCTGCTGGTCGTGCGGCTTCTTGGTGGTGAGGTCACTCGCCCACCCGTCCATGGTCATAACGGCCGGCAGGAACGCCTTCCACTGGAGGTCACGCGCATACATCGCGGGGTCGTGGCCGTAGATCGATCCGATATCACCCGTGTTGTAGGCGATGCCCGACAGGGTCGCTCCGGCATAGGTGGGAATCTGCCACCGGATGTAGTCCCAGGACAGTTTCTGGTCACCGCTCCACAGCACGCCGCAGCGCTGGGCGCCGGCCCAGGAGACCGGCAGCCAGACGAAACCCCTGGCATCGCTGTTGTCCTCGATGCCGGCCTTGGCCTGGTCGCAGGCGTCGAGAGCCATGCCGTAGCCGCTGCCGACCCAGGCGACGTCCAGTTTGCGGACCCGGACCCCGGCCTTCGCCTCCTCCGCCTGGTTGGGCAAGCCGTCCTGGGTCCAGAGCCCGAGCTGCGCATGGCTCTCATTGAGACCCTTGCCGGTCCGCGGCAGATCCTCGTAGCCGCAGCCGTAACCGTCGTTGACCAGCATCCACCCGAGCGGCATCTGGTTCCCGGTGTAGCCCTCGGCGACCTTCAGGGCATCCAGGGTGTGACGTTCGCCCCGGTTGGCGTTGTGCAGATAGCAGTCGGAGTCGCCCGGCTCGAGACCGTAGACCGGCGGCATGAACGGCTTGCCGACCAGGGCGGTGTACTTGCCGATGACCGAGGTCGTGTCACCGGTGAAGTAGTAGGCGTCGAGACGCCGTTCCTGCTGTCCGGTGCGCACCGGCGAACCGAAGTCATAGGCGCCCGGAGTCATCGTGTTGCGGAAGACTCCGTACCCGGCCGACGAGATGTAGAACGGCTGGGAGTTGTTGTAGCCGCCCTCGTTCCAGTTGGTGTTGTTGCCGACGTTCATCACCTGGCCGCGGTGGGAGAAGCTGCCGTTCTGCTCGCCGCCGCCGAAGAACTGCTCCGTCGCGCCGCGCTTCAGGCTCTGGCGCATACCGCCCGCCGTCCAGCGCAGCGGATCGGCCTCCGCCCACACGACCGTGCGGTTGTCCGCTTTGTAGAGCGCGAATGTCAAAGGCTTCTTGTAGACGCGCAGCACCACTCCTGGTGAACGGATGCCCCAGTAGGAACCAGCGTCGAAGGCCGAGGTGTGCGGCTGGGCCTTCGGCCGGTGCCGGATCATATGGCTGCCCGGCGGATCGGCCAGGTCGCCGTCGGGGGACGCCTGCAGCCGCAGCGTCCCGTCGGTGAAGAACGAGGCGCGTGCCGTGAGGTCACCCGCCTCGATCCGGTAGACGCCGTGTGAGCCGCTGAATCCGGTGAGGCTGCCCGCGTCGGTCGGCTGGGGGAGGTACGCGGTACCGGTGAAGGAGTTGTCGTGGACGTCGTAGGGGACGACCACCACGCGGTAGGTCCCCGAAGCCCTGGGGATGACGGTGGCCTCGGGGTCCGCGGTGCCCGCGCTGGAGGCGACCTGCTTGCCGTCCCCGTCGTAGATGTACATGTCGAAGTCGTCGGTGGGTGTCTGCCACTGGATGGAGACGGGGACGCCGCCCTCCGGGTTGTCGTCCCACTGGCCGGCCGGCGGATTCACGGTCAGATCGAAGCGGGCACAGACGGCGTTGTCCGGGTCGGCGGCGGCCGTGCCGCACTTGTCCGGCGCGTCGACCGTGCCCTTGGCGTAGACGGGGCTCTGCCAGGTGACGCTTCGGGTGCCGGTGTCCAGAACCGCGGACGGTGGCGCCGCCGCGTGCGCCTGTGCTGCCGGAACGGTCAGGGTCGTGAGGGCGAGTACCAGCGCCGACACTGCGGCGGCCGCCGCCTGTCTGGGACGGTTTCCAAGGATCCGCAAAGGAGTGTTCTCCGTTCGTACCGAACAACAAAATGTGCGATGTCTGCGCAGACGTGCTTGGAACTCTGGAGTTTCAAGCAATACCATTCACTGTCCGGTACGTACATGTCAACGCATCGATGTGGCTCCGCTCGCTTCGCACACATGCCACACAGCTGTAACCCGCCCCCGTTGACCGAGGTTTGTCCGAACGGCCAGCATCGGTGCATGACTGCCGCTTCCTCTGTGCTCCGCTCCTGTTGTCAGGTCGCTCACTTTGCTGAACGCACCCCGACGACCACTGAGGAAGCCGATGTCTCCCGCCTTCGAACTCGCAGCCCCGCCCGCCCTCGTGGCACTGCCGGCCGCGCCGCACCCCCGGCACGGAGCACGTGACGGGGCATCGGCCCTGATGCGGGCCGTGCTGCACAGCGGGCCGACCGCCCGGACCGCCCTCTCGCGCACCACCGGACTCAGCCCGGCCGCGGTCTCCCGGCACATCGCGGAGCTGATCGGGCTCGGACTGCTGCGTGAGCTACCGACCCCGCCGGGCCCGCCAAGGGCCGGGCGCCCTCAGATCCCGGTCGCCGTGGATCCGGGCCATCACCTGGTCTGCGGGGCGCACATCGCCCTGCGCCACACCACCCTCGCCATGGTCGACTTGCGGGGGCGGGTCATCGGACAGCAACGCCTGCCGCACAGCGGGGACGCCCCCGGGGTGCTCGGACAGATCCTGCGCCGGCTGCCCGGATTCCTCGCCCGGACGGCACGCGGCCGTTCGGTCCTCGGCATCGGGGTGGCGACCGGTGGCTGGGTGGACAGCGACCAGGGTGTCGTCGTCGAGCACGCCGCGCTGGGCTGGCGCGACGTCGCCGTACGCGACACGCTCGCTGCCGGCACCAGGCTGCCGGTCCATGTCGACGGACATGCCCGCGCGCTCGCCCGGGCGGAACTGCTCTTCGGGGCCGGCGCCGGGCGCTCCGAACTGGTGCAGCTCTTCGCGGGCAACGTGGTCGACGCGGCGATAGCGACCGGCGGCACCGTGCTGCGCGGCCGCAGATCGGGCGCCGGGGACGTGGCTCATCTGCCGCTGGGTGACCCCGGCCTGCTGTGCGGATGCGGCCGCAGGGGCTGCCTCCAGGCAGCCGTGTCCGAACTCGCCGTCGCTGGGCGGGCGTTCGCCTCCGGCACCATTCCCGAGCCGCGCTTCTCGATGCTGGTCGAGCTGGCCGGTGAGGGGCACCGTGAAGCGCTGCGGATTCTCCGCGAACGGCTGCGCACCGTCGGGCGGGCAGCCGCGCTGCTTCTCGATGTCATCAACCCCGAGGTACTGGTCGTCGCGGACGGTACCGCGGCCCGGCTGCCGCAGCTGCTGCCGGATCTTTACGAGGAGACCGCCTCCCACTCCCATCACCTCGCCGACCCCGAACGCACGGTGGTCACCAGCAGTTTCGGCAATCAGGTGCTGGGCGTCGCCGCCGGCGCTTCGGTGCTCGACGCCGTCTACCGCAGGCCGATGGATCTGCGCACGGCACGCTCGGCCTGAGGCCCTCCTTCGGGAGCCGGGGGTTTCTTCCACCGCGTCGGCAATCATTGTCGGGGCCCGCGGTGCCTGCCGAGAATCGGGCCATGAACGCTATCGCCCGCCCCGCATCAGGCCACATCGGCGCCGACATCTCGGACGTGGACCTCTCCACTCCCCTGTCGGCCGACGACTTCGCCACCATCCAGTCGGCCCTGGACCGGTGGAAGGTCGTCTTCTTCCGCGGCCAGCAGCTCGACCACGCCGGTCAGATCGCCTTCGCCCGGCAGTTCGGCGATCTGACCTACGCCCATCCGCACGACGACGCTCCGCCCGCGGACCATCCGGAGATCTTCACCATCGATCCGAGGCGCTACGAGGAGCGCTACGGCAAGGGCTTCAAGGAAGCCGTACAGAAGCGGCAGTACAGCTACTTCTCCGGCTGGCACACCGACGTGACGGCAGCGGTCAACCCGCCCGCGGGTTCCATTCTGCGCGCCGAGACCGTGCCCGAGTTCGGAGGCGACACCACGTGGACCAACCTGGTGGCGGCCTATGAAGGGCTCTCACCGCAGGTGCGTGCCTTCGTCGACAACCTGCGCGCCGAGCACCGGTACGGCGGCTCCGAGAAGCCGGCGGGCGACAGCGAGTACGCCCGGCGGGTCAACGCCAACCTGCTGGTCGCCATCCATCCCGTGGTCCGTGTCCATCCCCGCACCGGTGAGCGCGGCCTCTTCGTCAATCCGGGGTTCACCAGCCACATCGTGGACGTCTCACCGCGCGAGAGCCGCGCGATCCTCAATCTGCTGTACGAGGAGCTGACCCGCCCCGAGTACACGGTCCGATTCCGCTGGGAGCCGGGCAGCGTGGCGTTCTGGGACAACCGCGCCACCTCCCACCTCGCCCCGCGGGACATCGAACACCTCGATGTGGAGCGCAGGCTGCACCGGGTCACGCTGATCGGGGAGACTCCGGTCGGACCCGACGGCACCGAGTCGGAACTGGTCGCGGGCAAGCCCTTCACCGCCGACCACCGGGTCGTCGTCGACGCCTGAGGCCTCACGGAAACACCACTGCCGTCGCCCTGACGACGAAGGTCCCCTCGTTGAAGACGACTTGATCGAACGAGGGGGCCTTCTCACGTCCGACATCACCGGCGCCACGTCCGGGTGCCGCCCGGGCTCGGCGCCCGCTGCCCGGGCCCGCCGTCACGACAGTGGCGAGCGGGTCCTCGGCGGTACGGGACGGAACTCCTGCTCTTGCTCGCGGCCACCCCGCTCCTGCGGGCCAGCAACGGCTGTACAGGCGGCGGCTGTCAGGCAGACCCCCGGACAACCAGTGTGGGAGGGAAGACCACCGACCGGAGGGGGCGGCCCGGCTCATTGATCTGCCGGAGCAGCAGCCTGGCCATCTCCCCGGACATCTCCTCGACCGGCTGGCGCACCGTGGACAACGGTGGATCGCAGGCGAGCGCAGCCACACTGTCGTCGAAGCCCACCACCGCCACGTCCTGCGGGAGCCGCTTGCCCGCCCGGGACAGCACCGGCAGCGCCCCCAGCGCCATCAGGTCGGACGCGATGAACAGCCCGTCCAGATCGGGCTGTTCGGCGAGCAGCTGTTTCATGGCCGCGGCGCCGCCGGTATGGGTGAAGTCGCCCTCGGCCCAGGCAGGAGCGGCAAGCCCATGGGCCGCCAGCGCCGCGCGGAAACCCTCAAGGCGTTCCTGGGCGGCCGGCATGTCCTGCGGTCCGGCCACCGTCCCGATCCGCCGCCGGCCCAGCGCGACCAGATGGTCGGCGGCGAGCCTCGCGCCCGCGCGCTGGTCCGCCTCCACAGAGCAGAGCTCCGTCGAATGGCCTGGTCTCCCGGCCAGTACGGCGGGCAGCCGCGCCTCGGTGAACAGCCTGGGCAGCGGATCGGCCGCGTGCGACGAGATCAGCACCACACCGTCGACATGTCCCTGACGCAGGTATCCCAGCAACTGCCCGCGGGAATCCTCGTCGTCCGCCAGCATCAGCACCATCTGCACTCCGGCCGGGCGCAGGACCTGCAGGAGCCCGCTGACCACTCTGCCGAAATACGGGTCGGAGAACATCCGCCCTATGAACGGCTCGGCGACGGTCCGCCGCTCCTTCTCCGACACCACCAGGGCGATGGAGCCGGTCCGCCGGGTGACCAGCGACCGCGCCGCCCGGTTGGGCACATAGTGAATGGCGGCGACGGCCTCTTCGACGATTCCGCGGAGCGCCGAATCCACCGTGGGTGTTCCGTTGATCACCCGGGAGACGGTGGCGCGCGAGACTCCCGCTACCCGGGCCACGTCCTCGAGAGTCGCGGGACGACTCGGCAGCGGTACATCGGCAGTCATGGATTCTTTATACCGGCGGGCACCGGGTCCCCAGAAGAGCGTCATCCGAGAGCGTTCTTCTCCACCCGGCAGGCCGCCGTTCCGGGCGCCGGGGTAACGGTGCGCTTGCGGCCCACGAGCGCTGCTGGACAACGGAGTCCGGCCGACCACGAAACCACCCTCGTCACCGGCGGCACCGGATCACCCGTATCCGGCGCCTCCCGCCATGTTGTCCGCCGCTGCCCGGCACTCGAGTCACGGTGCGCCGGGACGACCGCTCGTTGCCGCGTAGTACTGGAGATCCTGTACGTCCACCCGGCTCTCCGCCGGGTGCCGAGCGGCGACCTCGGCGACCTGCCGTCCGTCCCGGCGCACCACCGCCGAACTCCACCCCGTGTGCAGCGGAACAAGAGTGGGCCGGACTCCGGCGGGCACCGGATGGCTCTGCCGGTCGGTGCCCACCACCGTGTCGAGAGTCGCCGGCGCGGTCAGGAACGTGAGCGCCTCGACCGCGTCCCGCGGGGGTGCGGTGCCGTCACGCGGGCTCATCAGCAGCTTCTCGGCACCGGGCGAGGGTGTCGTCGCGGAGAACTGGACCCTGGATGTCAGATACACGGTGTCGCGGACGATCCGCGGCCACTTCCCCGTCTTGAATCGGCTCAGATAATAGGAGGCCAGATCGAGGTAGGCGTGCCCGTTGTGCGCGGAAGGCGCGAACTGGCTGCCCTCGGAGTAGTCGTTCCAGGTGGTGAGCTGCACCCAGTCGGCTCCGTCGTCGATCGCATGGCCCCACGTCGTGCGCAGGGTCGCGGTGTTGCCGGCCTCGTCGTAGACCCCCTGGTTGGGGCGGGTGTCCTGGACCGAGACCGGCTGCATCCAGGCCTTGCCGAGCCGGTGGGCGAGAGCGGTGTCCGCCGTCGCGCCGGCCTGCCCGGTGTAGCTCCGGTTTCCCCACTCGGAGAAGCCGTAGCTGATCGGCGCGAACCGCTCGGCGTTGGCCGGGAAGTTCAGGAACAACGGGACGAGAGCCGTGCCGATGCGGTACCGCTGTGCGAGCCGTGTGGTCATCTGCGACCACCAGCCCGGATCGTGGGCCTCGGCCTTGAACGGCGAGACCACCAGCCGGCCGTCGGCGAGACGGTGGGCGGACGGCGATTTCGCCAGTCCCGCCAGGGCGTCCGCCAGGGTAGAGGGGTCGGTGTGGAGCGATGTCATGTCCGGCATCAGCATGATCCGGAAACCGGGATCCTCCGAGGCCGCCGCCTTGAGCAGCAGGTTGACCCGGTCCCAGTTGGGCCCGGAGAGGGAGAGGATGTCGACACTGAATCCGTCGATTCCGGCGTCCCGGGCCGTCCTGACCTCCCTGCGGAGGTTGGCGAGCTGCCAGTCACCGCCCTGCGGCTCCACGGGCAGCGGACGGTCGCGGAGGAGGCCGCCGTATCTCGCGTGCTTGCCGTTCTCACCCTGCGCCGTCAGGTAGTTGCGGCTGTAGTAGTCCTGACCGGCCGGCTGGTTGTCCAGCGACAGCGGGTACGGCGTGAAGTAGTGACTGAACACCAGGTGCTTACTGGTGCGCAGCACGGCCGCGGTGGGCAGGTCGAAAGGCAGCGCCTGATTCGTCCCGAGCCGGGGCTGTGGTGCCGTCTTTCCGGCCCGGGGCGCGCCGCGCGGTGAAGGAACAGCGGTGGGCGCGGCCTGGGTCGGTTCCCCGGCAGAGGGGCCGGGCGTGCGCGGCTCGGCAGACCACGGCGCGTTTCCGGCAGCGGCCGACGGGGACTTCTTGCCGCCGCCCATCGGCGACCAGGCCATACCGCTTCCGGCCAGCAGGCCGATGAGCAGCAGCCCCAGCGCGAGACCGGGCAGCACCAGCCGGCGTGTGCCCGCCCTGGGGCGTCGGTGCGTCAGAGGTCCTACCGGCGCATCCGCCATCGTCGTTCCTTCCGGGACAGCCGCCCGCGTTGCGGAGTTTGGGCAGTAGTAGAGCCGAATCGCGGCCCCAGGACAACAGGCCTCCGCCGCCGGCCGGGGCTACGGACCCCCGCACCGGCACGGCGGCCCACGGGCGGCCCGTGTGATGACCTGCGACGTACACCGTGAGGCTGTCCTTCCGCATCACGTCCCACAAAGTGCGGGCTTCGGGCCGGGACATGAGGTCAGCCGGCCGGCCCAGGCCGCCCGGATACGTGCGCATGAGCGATCATACGACCGAATTACACGGGATCGCCACGAGCCCGACACCGTGCCTCCAGATGAACCAGGCGCCAATCGGTCACAACGTTTACGTAAACGGCATTGTGCGGCCTTGAGTTTGTCGTACTGTTCCCTGTTGCGACGCTTGTTCGTCGATCGGGGAATCGACTTACGGGACGAAGCCAGTCAACACGTGCCGGGGGGGTACATGTGGCATGTCCGCACGCCTGAAACAGGTGCGTCCGGGGTCCGCACCAGCATGGGTGCAGTCCAGCACGGGATGCACCTCAAAGCGCGTTGGTATCTGCCGACCGCTCTACTCGTCGATGTCACGGGCACCGCGCTGCCGGTGGCACTGTTCTTCCGGTCCGCGGGGCAGCCGTACGCCCTGCGGTCCGCCGCCGTCGCCGCTGCCGCCTGGCTCGGCGTCCAGACCTTCAGGCACCGGTACGCGGGGCGGCTCATGGGCGAGTCCCGGGGTGCGCTGCCGGTCCTGCACGACTGGCTGATCCTGCTGGGTGTGCTGGCGGTGGTCCGCGCGGCCGCCGACCTGCGCCACGGGCCGCTGCTCTGCCTCGCGGCCCTGCTGCCTTCCCTGCTGCTCACCCTGGTGTGCCGCAAACTGACCTACCGCCATCTCGCGTCGGCACGCCGAAAGGCGCAGGTGGTGAGCCGGGTGCTGGTGGTCGGCGAGCCCTCGGCGGCAGACGACGTGGCCGAGCATCTGGCAGGCCGCACGGACCACCCGTACGTCGTGGTCGGCATCATCGCGATCGGCGGGGGCGAGATCACCAGCGGCTCGCGGCTGGCCGGCCGGATAGACTTCCACCCACCGGCCGACACCGGCGCGGATACTGGCCCCCTGCTGGCCGCAGCGCTGGAGCTGCAGGCGCACGTCGTGCTGGTCGCTCCCGGGGCGACCATGTCGGGAGAGAGGCTGCGGCGACTGTCCTGGGCCCTGCACGACGCGGGCGTGGAACTGGCTCTGGCCCCCGGCCTGGTGGAGATATCCGTCAAGCGTCTCGAACCGACTTCGGCTGCGGGCATGGCCTTGCTGCGGATCGTGCCACCGGTACGCCGTGGGGTGCAGCCGCTGCTCAAGTCCGTCATGGACAGGGCGGGCGCCGCGCTGGGGATCGTTGTGCTCTCACCGGTCTTCCTGGTGATCGCGCTCGCGGTCGGCCTCGGTTCAGCGGGTCCTGTCTTCTACCGGCAGGAGCGCATCGGCCAGTCGGGCACACCGTTCGTCATGTGGAAGTTCCGCACGATGTATCTGAACGCGGACGCGCGCAAGGCCGAACTGGCCGCCGTGAACGAGATCGACGGCCCGATGTTCAAGATGCGCCGCGACCCGCGGGTGACACGGGTCGGCCGGCTGCTGCGCCGGGCGTCCCTGGACGAGTTCCCCCAGCTGATCAATGTGCTGCGAGGTGACATGTCCCTGGTGGGGCCTCGGCCACCGCTGCCCGAGGAAGTGGCTCTCTACAACGAGGTGGAGGCCCGGAGGCTGGCGGTGCGGCCCGGTATGACCGGGCTGTGGCAGATCAGCGGACGCTCGGACCTCTCCTGGGACGAAACGATTCAGCTTGACCTTCAGTACGTCGACAACTGGTCGTTCACCAGCGATGTCGACGTCATGGCCCGTACGCTCCGCGCCGTCGTCGACGGTCGCGGTGCGTACTGAGGAGACCGGTCGATGAGGCCGGTCACAGCCTGCGGCCCGGGATCCCGGCGCACGGGATCCCGGCGCGGCGGATCAGGCGCGCCGCCACGCCTCGTACGTGGCGGCGATGCCTTCGCGCAGCGGGATGCCGGGCTTCCAGCCGAGCGAGCTCAGCCGTGTCACATCGAGCAGCTTGCGCGGGGTGCCGTCGGGCTTGGACGTGTCCCAGCCGATCCGCCCGGCGAAACCGGTCACTTCGGCGACGGTCTCGGCGAGTTCGCGGATGGTGAGATCCGTGCCGCAGCCGACGTTGACCGGTTCATCACCGTCGTACGAGCGCAGCAGCAGGGCGCAGGCGGCGGCGAGGTCGTCGACGTGGAGGAATTCCCGCCGCGGAGATCCCGAACCCCAGAGCGTCACCTCGTCCCGGCCCTCCTCGCGCGCCTCGTGGAAGCGGCGGATCAGCGCGGGCAGCACGTGCGAGGTCTCCAGGTCGAAGTTGTCGCCGGGCCCGTAGAGGTTCGTCGGCATCGCGGAGATGTACGAGGCCCCGTACTGCTGCCGGTAGGACTGGATCTGAACGATTCCGGCGATCTTCGCGAGGGCGTAGGCCTGGTTGGTGGGCTCGAGGGGGCCCGTGAGCAGGGCATCCTCACTGATCGGCTGCGGTGCGAGCTTGGGATAGATGCAGGAGGACCCGAGGAACAGCAGCCGGCCGGTACCCGCCTGGTGCGCGCCGGCGATCACGCTCAGCTGGATCTGCAGGTTCTCCTCGATGAACTGGACCGGCGATGTGCTGTTCGCCATGATGCCGCCGACCTTGGCAGCAGCCAGCACCACCGCGTCGGGCCGGGTGTTCCGAAGGTAGTCCGCAGTCCGCGCGGCGTCGCGGAGATCCAGCTCGGTGCGGGTGCGGGTGAGCACCTCATGGCCGTCGGCGGTGAGCCTGCGGGCCACGGCGGAGCCGACCAGACCACGGTGTCCGGCGACGAATATGCGGGCGCCTTCAGGCAGGAGCAGCGATTCAGTCATAGGCCGGATCATGCCAGGACGAAGCCCGTCAGCGTGCACAAGATCCTTACTTCTTTCTCAAATCACAACATAACCATGGGGGACGGACCGGCGCTGAGCCGGTCTGCAAGGGAGGGGCATTTCGTATGAGCAAGTCCGCACTGATCACCGGGGTCACCGGGCAGGACGGTTCCTATCTGGCGGAGCTGCTGCTGTCCAAGGGCTACACGGTCCATGGGCTCGTCAGGAGGTCGTCCAGCTTCAACACCGAGCGGATCGACCACATCTACCAGGACCCCCAGCAGTCGAACCGGTCCTTCGTACTGCATCACGCGGATCTGTCCGACGGGGTGGCGCTGGTGAACCTGATGCGCGACATCAGGCCTGACGAGGTGTACAACCTGGGCGCCCAGTCCCATGTCAGGGTCTCCTTCGACGCGCCGCTGTACACCGGCGATGTCACCGGACTCGGCGCCCTGCGGCTGCTCGAGGCGATCCGCGCCAGCGGCATCGAGACCAGGTACTACCAGGCCTCGTCCTCCGAGATGTTCGGATCGACGCCTCCCCCGCAGAACGAGGAGACCCCGTTCCACCCCCGCAGCCCCTACGGCGCTGCCAAGGTCTTCGGCTACTGGACCACGGTCAACTACCGCGAGGCGTACGACATGTTCGCCGTCAACGGGATCCTCTTCAACCATGAGTCGCCGCGCCGCGGTGAGACCTTCGTGACCCGCAAGGTGACCCGCGCGGTCGCCCGTATCAAGGCGGGGCTCCAGGACCGCCTCTACATGGGCAACCTGGACGCCGTACGCGACTGGGGCTATGCCCCGGAGTACGTGGACGCGATGTGGCGGATGCTCCAGCACGACGAGCCGACGGATTACGTGGTGGCGACCGGGGTCGCGGCGACCGTGCGCGAGTTCGTCGAGACCGCCTTCGCGCACGCCGGCCTGGACTGGAACGAGTACGTCAGGTACGACCCGAAGTACGAGCGTCCCAGCGAGGTCGACGCGCTGATCGGGGACCCGGGCAAGGCCCAGCGACTGCTCGGCTGGAAACCGGAGGTGCTGGTGGAGGAGCTGGCCCGGATCATGGTGGACGCCGATCTGCGCCAGGTCGAGGACCAGTTGGCCGGTGCCACGGTGCGTATCGACCGCTGAACCGCGGACCGCTCAGGTCACGGTTGGTACCGGATTGGTCAAGTGTGGTTGATGAAGTGTCCTTCAGCCACAAGGTGCGCGAATATACATGTCAGTTGGGCCACATCAGGCCATATATCTGGGCTTCATGCCTGGGGGGTATGTACATGGGAAGATCCCGGGGGCTTTCGGCTGCCCTCATCCTGAGCGTCATTGCCGGCATGGGGGTGACCGTCGCACCACAGGCCGCGGCGGTGACACCTCCGGTGGCGTTCACCGCGGACGATCTGCCGACCTGGCAGACCAACGGCATCGTCTGGGCACTGGCGGAGGCACAGGGGACTGTCTTCGTCGGTGGCACTTTCTCGCAGGTCAGGCCTCCGGAAGGGGCCAGTGGCACACCGCAGGGTGCCGTCAACTTCGCCGCGATGAACGCCGCGACGGGCGCGCCCACCTCCTGCAACCTGTCGTTCACGATCGGCAGTGGCACGGCGACGGTCCGCTCACTCGTCGTCTCGCCCGACAAGAAGACGCTGTACGCGGGCGGCTACTTCGGCGCCGTCAACGGCGTGCAGGTCAGCAGCCTCGCGGCGATCGACATCGCGACGTGCACACCGAAGGCCGACTTCCACCCGAGCTTCAGCGCGACCGTGCGGGCGCTCGCCGTCACCGATGACACGGTGTACGCGGGCGGGGACTTCACCACCGTCGAGGGCGCTGCCCGTCAGCGCTACGCGGCGGTGAACAGCAGCACAGGGGCGCTGCGGCCGTTCACCGCGGACGTGGACCTGCCGGGGCGGGCCGTTGCGGTCACACCCGACGGGAAGGACGTCGTGCTCGGCGGTGACTTCTTCACCGTCAACGGGGCGAACTCGCACGCTCTCGCCGTGGTGGACGCCACCACGGGCGCGAACGTCAAGACGTACCCGAACTTCATCGAGACCAACTCGGTGGTCAAGACGATCGGCACCGACGCCACCGGCTTCTACACCGGCAACGAGGGCACAGGCGGTGGTGTCTTCGACGGGCGCATCGCGCTGAACCTCAGCGACCTGGGCCAGCGCTGGCGCGACACCTGCCTGGGCGCGACCCAGGCGGTGCTCTCCTACGAGAGCGTCCTCTACAGCGCGTCGCACGCCCATGACTGTTCCAGTGTGGGTGAGTTCCCCGACGGCAAGCGCAACCATCTGCTCGCCCAGCCCACGACCAGTGTGGGCAAACTCGGCTGGTTCCCGAACACCAATGACGGCCTGGGTGAGGGCATCGGTCCGCGCGCCCTGGCCATCTCGGACACCGGCTCGTCCAAGTACCTGTGGGTCGGCGGCGAGTTCACCACCGTCAACGCCGCTCCCGCACAGGGGCTGACCCGTTTCGCATCCGGGCCCGACACGGGTGTCCCCGGTGTGCCGCAGGCCAGCGCGTCCAGCATCAAGCCCGGCGCAGTTCAGGTGCGCTGGCGCTCGAGCACCGACCTGGACGACAGCAAGCTGACCTACAAGGTCTACCGCAACGGCTCGTCGACCCCGATCCAGACCGTGGACGGCGAATCGCTGTGGTGGTCCAGGCCGCAGATGTCCTTCACCGACACCAGCGTCACCGCGGGCCAGACGTACAGCTACCGGGTGACGGCGACCGACGCGGCAGGCAACGCAAGTGGTCTCTCGCCCACGACGACGGTGACCGTGCCGTCCTCCCCTGAGGCCTATCCCAGCGCCGTGCTGGATGACGGCGCCACCCAGTACTGGCGCTACGACGAGTCCACCAGCCCCTTCACCGGTGACTCGTCTTCGGCCGACAACAGCGGCGTCCAGCTCAACGACCCGTCGCTGAGGCAGACCCCGGCCGCCGTCAACGGACCCAGCACCGCTATCGGCTTCGACGGCAGCGACCAGGTGGTGTACAGCGACCGCAGGTCCACGGTGACCGGTGCGTACTCCGTGGAGACATGGTTCAAGACGACAACCACCCGGGGTGGCAAGCTCGTCGGCTTCGGCAACAACACCACCTCCACCAGCGGCAACTACGACAAGCACATCTACATGACGAACGCCGGCAAACTGGTCTTCGGTGTGTACCCCGGCTCCGCGAGGACCATCTCCACATCGGGTTCCTACAACGACGGCGGCTGGCACCATGTGGTCGCCACCCAGGACTCGTCCGGCATCAAGCTCTACGTCGACGGGGCGCTGAAGGACTCGGACAACGTGACGGGCAACCAGGCGTACACCGGTTACTGGCGGGTCGGCGGTGACCAGCTGAACGGCTGGCCCCAGCAGCCCACCAGCAACTTCTTCGCCGGGCAGATCGACGACACGGCGATCTACCCGTCGGCGCTCACCTCGCAGCAGGTGACACACCACTACCAGCTGGCGAGCGCCCCCGCGGACACCGTCAGCTCGGTGCCGGCGACCGACGACAGCTACGTCAACGCGGGCGCGCCGAGCACCAACTACGGCACGTCGAGTTCGCTCGCCGTGCGCGGTACCTCGGCGTACGCCTCCTATCTCGGCTTCACCCTCCCGTCGGCCCCGGCCGGCACGGTGCTGAAGAGTGCCAGGCTCTCGGTGAAGACCTCGACCCAGTCCGGCGCCGGATCCACGGACAGCCAGTCCGTCGTCCCGGTCACCGGGGCCTGGACCGAAGGGGCGCTGACCTACAACAACCGGCCGGCGCTCGGTTCGGGCACGCTCGGCACGCTGAGCGGTGCCACGGACGGCTCGACCGTCTACTCGGCATCGCTCGACACCGCGGCGCTCTCGTCCGCACTGGGCGGTTCCTACAGCCTGGCGCTCACGAGTACGGGCACGGACCCGCTGTGGCTGTGGTCGAGCGAGGCCACAGCCAACGAGGGCACACCGCAGCTCGTGCTGACCTTCGGCGCTCCGTAGCCGCACTGGTGACAACAACGCAATGACAGCGTGCGGGGTCCGGTTCGCCGGGCCCCGCACGCCCGTACCACAGGAGCCACAACATGCGTCCACTTCACCGGCGTCCGGCGGCTGCCGCGGCCGTACTGGCCGCCCTCATCGCCGTCTCCGCCTGCAGCAGCTCGTCGGGCTCGTCGCACGACAACGCGGCGGGCGCCTCGCACAGCCCCGCTCCGACCCGGAGCATCCCGGACCCGGAGACCGAGACGGGCCCCGACCCTTCGCCGTCCAAGGGACCGGTTCTTCCCGATGCCCGGCTCACCCCGGCCACCGGCTCCTTCAGCAAGAAGGACAAGGCGTACCTGAGCGGCCGGGTGCCCAAGAACATGGACCCCGCCGCCGTGCTGCAGACCGGGCAGGAGACGTGCCAGCGCGTGGCCCGTACCGCGGAGCACGACAAGGACGCCGCGGTGGGGGCGGTGATCGCGGGTGACATCCCCGACGCGAAGGCCGCCATCACCCTTCTCTGCCCGGCCCAGAAGCCGGTGCTCAAGGCCGCCGAGGCGGGCTTCCCCGA
Source organism: Streptomyces sp. NBC_00344 (assembly GCF_036088315.1). Lineage (NCBI taxonomy): Bacteria > Bacillati > Actinomycetota > Actinomycetes > Kitasatosporales > Streptomycetaceae > Streptomyces > Streptomyces sp. NBC_00344. Next base: position 728,815 of record NZ_CP107996.1, read on the forward strand.
CGGCACCCGGAAAGAGCCGGCCGCGGGTACCTACCGCGCGCTGACCGACAGCGCCGACTGCACCTGGCGGGCCACCGGCGTGGGCGGGAAGGTGCTCGCCTCCGGGCCCTCGAGCGGAGCCAAGGGCCCGTTCAGCGCCAAAGTCCCGGCAGGCACCGAGAAGTTCACCTCGTCCGGCTGTTACGCCTGGGTGCCCGCGTAGGACCGGCCGTACACACCGAGCAGTGTGTCGAGCACCGCATCCATCGAGAACGCCTCCGCGGCCAGCCTCCGGGCCGACGCGGAGGCTTTCTCGCCGGCCGACGGATCCAGCAGCTCCCGCACGGCGGGAGCGATCCCGGCCGCATCGGCGACCACCCGTCCCGCACCCGAGGCCGCGATGTCCCGCGCGAGCCCGTTGGATTGCGTGACCACGGCCGGCGTCCCGACCGACAGAGCCTCGAGAACGGACATCGGGAAGGGCTCGTCGACCGACGGCAGCACATAGACGTGGGCCCGCCGCAGCTCGGCGAGCATCTCGTCACCGGAGAGGGAACCGGGGCAGTGCACACGCTCCCCCATCCCGAGTTCCGCGATCAGCGCCTGTACCGGGGCGAGTTCCCCCTCATCGGGGCCTGCCACGACGAATTCGGCTTCCGGGTGGTGACGGAGGATCTCCGGCACAGCGGCCACGAAGTCCCGCGGCCGCTTGCGGGCCTGGAGCCGGGCAGCGTAGAGGATCCGTGGCGCGCCCGTGGGAACGGGGCGCGCCTCCTGCGCGGGTACACCGTTGACCAGTCGTGTCGTGCTGTCCAGCGCGGGCGGGCCGGTGACCGCCTCGAGACCCCTGCGTTCGTGTTCGGTCAGATACAGCACCGCCGATGCGCGGCGGAGCAGCCGGCGGACGGCGAGCGCGTCCAGGGCCTTCGCCAGCGGCCGTTCGCTGGGGTCGACCATGCCGTGGGTCTGCAGTACCAGTGGTCTGCCGGCCCGCAGCGCCGCGAGGGCGACCGGCAGGGTCACCAGATCGCGGGCCAGGTGCACGTGGACGATGTCGGCCTCGCGGACGAGACGGCCGGCAGCGGCGATCAGCGCGGGCGACGTGATGCCGCTGAAGCCCAACGGCAGGAATCTGCGGGCCTGGAAGAGCCGGGTGGGCACCCCATCGACCTCGGTGGGCAGCGGCCCGTCGAAGCCGTCGCCGAGTGCGATCAGCCGGGCGTCGTGTCCACGGGTCCTGAGCCCCCGGGAGAGATTGAGCGCCACCCGCACAGGACCGCCGAAGGCATGGGTCGGGCTGTGCAGGGTGACGGCGTGCAGGACTCTCATACGGGCTCCTCCACCGGCCGCCGGCCGTCAGCGGTCTGCAGGGTGAGGTCCGGGAGATCCCGGTGGACCACGGTGCCCGCGCCCGCGACAGCGTGCCTGCCGATGGTGACACCTGCCAGCACGGTGGCCCGGGTGGCGACCCAGGCGCCGTCCCCGACCACGATCGGGGCATTCCGGTAACGGAAGTCGGCGGCGCGATGATCATGGCTGCCGGTGCACAGCAACGCCTCCTGGGAGACGCAGACATGTGCGCCGATGGTGATGGGCTCGAGATTGAGCAGCCAGGCGCCCTCACCGATCCAGCTGTGATCGCCGATCGTCAGCTTCCAGGGCCACAGCACCCGCACCCGGTGCCGGATCAGTACGCCTTCGCCGATCGTCGCACCGAAGGCCCGCAGCAGGGCGACCCGCAGCGCCGCGGGGCAGAACCACGCCATGAAGACGGTGTTCAGCACGGCGAACCACAGGGCCTGCACCAGCTTGCCGCGGCCCTTTTCGTATCCGGCCAGCGTGAAGGCCGGGAGATTCCGCATCAATTCACCCCCACCGGCGTCTCCCCAGACGCCTGGGCCTCAGCCTAGTGGGTGACGCCGAGTGGCAGAGCGCCGTCGGTAGACTGGCCGCGGGGATCTTCTCGGGGGGCGGGGGCCGGATGGCGACGGACACGGATCAGGGCAGACGACCGGCAGCACCGGCCGGGGCCGCTGCGCCCCTTCCCGCTTCGGTGATGCGCTTCGCCCCTGCGGTGTCCTCGCGGACCCTGCTCTCGCGTGCTCTGTCGGTGCCGCTGGCCCTCGGGCTCACGGTCGCCATGCCGGTGGTGGTCGCCGTGCAGCCGGGCGACGGTGCGCACGACTCCGCGTACTGGCTGCAGCTCATTCTGACGATGTACGCCGGAGCCCGGCTTTCCGGGATGATCCTGACCAGTCGCCGCAAGCTGCTGCAGGGCTCCTTCTGGCTCTTCGTCTATATGGCGATGGGGGTCGCCCCGCTCGCCCAGGCGGTTCTGGGCAAGGTACCGACACCGGTTGTCGGCCCGCGCTCGGACGTGACGGAGGCCATCGCACTCGTTCTCATCGGGTGTGTGGCTTTCGACGTGGGCGCGCTGCTCGCCAGGCACCGGCCCGGCGGCAGGGGGCGCGGGGAGACCCGCCCGGCGCTCGTGCACCGCCGGAGGCTCTACCTGCTGGTGGCGGCGGCCTTCGCCTGCAGCGCGGTGTTCATCATGAAACTGGGCGGCCCCGCTGTCTTCTTCAGCAGCCGTCAGGAGATCATCGCGGGCATCGCGGAGGCCGGCATCTCGCAGGCCGACTCCCAGGCCGGCCAGGCCCTGCTCCGCGGATTCGGTACGGTCCCCGCCCTGATCGCGCTTCTCGCGTACACCCGCTGGCTGGTCACCTCACGCCGGGCCCGCAGATCGCCGGTGGTGATCGCCGTCTGGTGCGCACTCGCCGGGCTGAATGCCGTGGTCAACAATCCGATCTCCAATCCGCGTTACTGGTTCCTGACCGTTCTGCTCGCCCTGCTGTTCACCGTCTTCCCGGTCAGTGCCGCGATGTACCGATCCGCGCTGAGCCTGGGGGTCGTGGTGGCGCTGGTGGTCTTCCCGTTCGCCGACCGCTTCCGCTACGACGACAAGAACTACCACCCGGTCGAGACCACCTCGATGCTGGAACCCCTGGCGCTCAAGGACTACGACCAGATCGGTATGTTCGCCAACACCATCACCTTCGAGCGCTCCGGCAGCGGCCATCTCTACGGCCGCCAGCTGGCGGGCTCCATCCTGTTCGCGGTGCCCCGTTCGGTCTGGCCGGGAAAGCCGCATGACACGGGCGTGATGGTCGGCGAGTGGATGGGCGCGGTCAACACCAATCTCTCGTCGCCGGTGTGGGCGGAGCTGTGGATCGACTTCGGCCCGGTGGGCATGAGCCTCGGCCTGCTCGGGATGGGGTACGCCGCGGCCCGGGTGGACCGCAGATCCGCCCGGCGGGCCACCCGGCGTGCGCCTCCCGGGAGCCTGATCTCACTGATGGTGCCGCTGGTCGCGGGTTACTCGTTCATCCTGCTGCGGGGGCCGCTGCTGCAGGCTTCGGGGCGGGTGGCGATCGCGATGATCTGCACCGCAATGATCATGACGTATCGTCAGGACAGAGGCGCCGTGCTGCGCTGACCCTCTGGCGCGGGCTCGGCGGCCGGTCCGAGAGCAGCGACCCGCATCCAGCCTGCGACGGCCTTCAGTGCCGAGCCCGCGGCGAGGCCCCACGCCGCGCCGATGGCGCCGCCCATGGCGTAGCCGCCGAGCATCAGCATCACCGACACCAGCGAGAAGACCACCTGCAGCGACAGGGTGGCGCGCGGGCTGAGCACCCTCAGGGTGACCAGCGCACAGGTCCCGAGGGCCATCACCGCGTACTGGCTGCCGGTGGCCGGGAGCAGTGCGGAGGCCGGACGCCAGGTGGCGCCGAGGAGTTGGTGGCCCATCCGGGCGGGCAGGGCGTACAGCACCGCTGCCCAGCCGAAGCCCACCGCGGCCAGCACACAGCCGAGCAGTGCGGCGGCCCGGGCGGTGGCGCGGCGCCCGCCGAGCCTGCCGAGTACCGGAGGGCCGAAGGCGTTCACGGAGTTGAACAGCACATTGAGCGGGCCGAAGAGCGTGGTGGCCCCCCGAAGCGCACCGACCGCCAGCGGGCTGGCGAAGAGCCCGAGGCCGAGCACCGCGAGCTGGCTGGACGCGTTGCCCACCGCGAACTCGACGACGAACCGCATGCCGAGGTGACCGCGCCGCACATATCCGCGCAGCCGGGTGGCCGCGCCCCGCACGAAGGGGCGCAGCAGCAGCAGTCCGACCAGCAGCGCGGGCGCGGCGGACGCACCCCACACGGCGACGAGCCGGGCCGGACTCGCGTGGTGGGGCTGCGTCAGCAGTGCGGGCACCACGCACATCAGACGCAGTACATCGGCGGCGAGGGCCCGGTGGGGCTGCTGCAGGGCCGAGAACGAGTAGCGCAGCCCGTCCTGCAGCAGTACGACCGGCAGGACGCATCCGAGTGCCAGGAAGGCGTCGCCGATACGGCCCCCGGTCACCGCGCCGCCCGCGGCCAGCAGCACACCCGCGCCCAGTGCGGCGCAGCCGGTGAAGGCCGCGGCCGAACGGCAGGCCGTCGCGAGCGTCCCGGCGTCACCGCGCTCCAGCACGACCGCCTGTCCGACATAGGACATGTTGAGGCCGAGCAGCACCGTAAAGGTGAGGTACACCATCGAGAAGGCGGCGAAACCGGATGTGGTGGAGACCCTGGCCGCCATCACCAGCACCAGGATGTTCGTCAGACTTGATGCTGCCTGGTCGAGCACCGATGCGGCGATGACGGCCGACCGTCTCACCGGTCTCCCGCGCGGACGCTGCGCAGCGCCACTGTGTCGCTGCCGTCCCCCATGAGCGTCTGCTGGGGCCGGGGCTTCTGCTGGGCGGGAGGCTGCGGCTCGGTTTCCCCGGCCTCCTCGTTCTGTGCCGGACGGTTCACCGCCCGGCCTCCGCTCCGGTGCCCGGACTTGGCGGCACGGCGTCCCGGCTGGCGGGGCGCGGAGTGCGTCACGGCGCCGAGTACGGTGCCTCCGGCGCCGGTTATCAGTTCCCTGATCCTCACCAGGTCGGCGCGGTGCACGGACCTCGGGTCGCACACGATCAGCACACCGTCCACCCGGTCGACAAGGGCCAGCGCATCGGCGTAGGCGAGAACTGGCGGGGCCAGCACCACGACCGTCGCGTTCGGGGAGTCGGCCTCCTCGATCAGCCGGGTCACCCGAGCGGAGGTCAGGGCCCTCGCCACGTTGCGTACCCGCTCGCCGGGAACGAGGTCGAAGGATCCGGACTCCCCCGCGTCCACCTGAAGTTGACGCTGCCCCGGCCAGCCGGCCTCGTCGGAGTCGGGCGGCAGGCTCCAGCCGGGGCGGCTGGTCGAGTTCGCCCGCAGCCGGCCCGTGAGGGACGGGGTGCGCAGGTCGGCTTCGATCAGCAGGACGTCCTTGCCCGTCTCGGCGAAGGACGCCGCGAGATTGGACGCCACCCCCGCCGCCGCTTCGCTGCCCCCGCGAGGGGCCACCACCAGCAAACGGCGGCGGTCGGAGAACCGTTCGTCGTAGGCGAGACGGAAGGCCACCGAGCGGTATTCCTCGGCGAGCCGCGAATCCTGGCCACCGACAAGCAGCAGATTGCCCGATGTGATGCGCGGCAGCGTGCCGAGTACCGGGGCCCGCACCGCACGGGCGACATCCGCGGGCGAACGCGGCGAGGGGTCGAAGACCAGGCGGACCCAGGCGCCGAGGAGCCCGAGTGCGACACCGACCGCGGCGCCGAGCCCGAGGGAGACGGGCAGGCCGAGACCGTCGGAAGCGGCGGGCGCCACCGCCTTGCTGCTGACAGTTCCAGCCGTCATGTCGAGCGCGTTGAGGCTGGCGATCTGCCCGTTCAGCGTGTTCATCTTGCTGGTCAGATCGTCGTAGCGGGCGCTCGCCGAGTCCGAGGCCGCACTGCCCTCGTTCGCCAGCTGCTTGGCCAGGTCGTGCTGCTGCTGGGCGATCGGATCCAGCTGGTCGCGGGTCTTCTTGACCATGCTGTCCCGCAGGTCGCTCCACTGCTTCTTCCGCAGATCGAGATAGGCCTTCGCGATCGCGTTGGCGCGGCGGGCCGCTTCCTCGGGCGTGGTCGCGGCATAGGTGAAGCGCAGCACCATGGTCTGCGGGGGGTTGGTGACCTGCAGCCCCTTCATGAGCGAGCCGAGGTGGCCGCTCGGCAGCCCCAGTGCGTCAGCCGCCACGTCGGCGACGCTGTTGCTCAGCGCGGTCTGCCGCTCGGTGCCGATGTTGACGGTCTTGTCCGGCGAGACGGCAGGGTTGAACGGGTCGTTGGTGGGCGCGCGCAGACGGACGTCGCTGATGGCCGTGTAGCTGTCGGACGAGGTCACGCCCAGCCACGCCCCGCCGAGCAGACCGATGCCGATACCCGCGCCGATGAGTCTGCGATAGCGCAGCAGTTGCCTGAACTGGTCCCTCAGCAGATCCGGTTCGTCGTCCCTCGCCGCGGAAGCGTGCATGTCCGTCACGTGCCTGGACCCCCCAAAGCCTCTTCGATCAGTGCGTCGATCCGCGCCAGCCCGGCGTCCCTCGACAAGTGGGACGCCACATGACGCGGCCCCGCCGCCCCCAGCGCGTCGGCCGTCACCGGATCTGCGGCGAGTCTACGCACCGCCGCCAGCAGCGCGTCCGGGTCCTCAGGTGAAACCAGCACCCCGGCGCCCGACCGCAGCACCTCCTGCGCTGTGCCGCCCTCCGCCGCGACGGATGCCACCACGGGCCTTCCGGACGCGAAGTACGAGGTCAACTTGGATGGAACGCTCATATCGAGGACCGAGGCGCGCTGCGTGACGGCCAGCACATCGGCCGCCGCGAGAATGTCCGGGAATTCTCCGTCATCGGCCGGCGGCATGAAGACCAGGTTCGGCAGTTCCGACGCGAGCCGCCCCAGCGTCTCGCGCTGGTTGCCGTCCCCCATCAGCACCACGCGCAGCGCCGGATCACGCCGTGCGGCCTCGACCAGCACCTCGAGGCCCTGCTTGAGGCCCATGTTCCCGGAGTGCAGGACCACGGTGTCGCCCTTGCGCCAGCCGAGCCGTGCCCGGCTCTCCTCGCGTGGGCGCGAAGGCCCGGGAATGTGGTTCCAGTTGGGGACCAGCCGGATGCGGCCGGGATCGACCCCCATCGCCTTGACCTTCTCGACGAACGTCTCGTGGATCACCCCCACCAGGCTCGCCCGGCGCAGGGCGTAGCCCTCGGCGCGCTCGGCCAGCGCCGCGGCGCGGTCGCCACCGCGTATCCCGCTCTGCGCGGCGGCCGCACCCATCAGGTCCTGGACCACCGGGACATAGGGCACCTTCCACCGTGCCGCGAGTCTTGCTCCGAGTACCCCGCCGGCCAGGCTGGGCATCTGAGCGAGGACCGCGTCGGGTCTCGGGACCCGCGGCGGCGCCGTCAGGCCGTGCAGGAGGATCGACCCCTCGAACAGGGCGCGCCGGACCGCGGTCTGCCGGGGCGGCACACTGTGCCGCCTCCTGTGCACCTGGACGCCGCCCCTCTCCTCGGTGCGCCGCCAGACCCCCGCGTAGGCGGGATCCGTCGACCAGGAGGGGTAGTGCGGCATGCCGGTCAGTACATGTGTCTCATGACCGAGCGCCGCCCAGTGCTCGGCTATCTGTGTCGCATACGGTCCGATTCCAGCGTGCTCCGGCGCATAGTTCGTTGAAACCAGCAGCAGGCGGCGCTCATGTTCGGCCGACGTATCGATGCGTCGCGTATCTACCACGCGGCGATCCCTTCCCCCCAGAGGTGAACCCGATGTCACCCTAATCGTTCACTTATCCGGAACGGAATGTGCACGCTATCGTCAGTACCTCCAGCCACGCCGGGGGGCGTGGTGTGCAGGGGGGTTCAGTCATGACAACGAGCAGGCCGCATCGGGTCGGATACGCGCCCGGCGCCTACGATCTCTTCCATATCGGGCACTTGAACATCCTTCGTCATGCACGCAGCCAGTGCGACTACCTGGTCGCCGGGGTGGTCTCCGACGAGATGGCCGAACGGGCCAAGGGACGCCGGCCGATGATTCCGCTGGTGGAGCGGCTGGAGATCGTGCGCAGCGTCAAATATGTGGATGCCGCTTTCGTCGAGACCGTTCCCGACAAGGTCGAGACCTGGAAACAGGTGCGCTTCGACGTCCTGTTCAAGGGCGACGACTGGCGCGGTACCCCCAAGGGCGACAAGCTCGAGCAGGATTTCGCCGCGGTCGGCGTCGAGATCGTCTACTTCCCTTACACGGTGCACACGTCGAGCACCCAGTTGCGCCGGGCCCTCGACGTACTGGCCCAGCCGGAGGCCCAGTTCGGACCCGACGGCCAGTTCAGTGTCGAACTGCGCTCAGTTCCCGGAACCACTTCGTGAGAAAGGCGACCAGGAACAGCGAGCCGGCCACACCCAGCGCCGCATAGGCCCAGCGAAATCCCGCCCCGGCCCCCAGCAACAGGAACACCAGACAGAAGACGCCGTGGTCGACGGGCAGCAGGGCCACCGCCCGCAGGCCGGACGGCGGTGCCGGGGCGCTGCCGGGGGCCGGGCGCGGCTTGAGCTTCTCGGTCAGCAGGCCACCGAAGAACGTCACCACCGCCACGAACTGGAATCCGAGAGGAACCAGCAGCCATGCGTCGCCGGTCAGGCCGAAATGGCCCGGGTGCCGGTAGAAGGTGATCAACACGGAGGCGTGCAGAGCCGTGATCTTGGCGCAGTCCACCACATGGTCCAGCCACTCCCCCGCCGCACTGCCGCCGCCGCGGAGCCTGGCGAGCTGTCCGTCCGCCGAGTCGAAGGCGAACCCCAGCGCGAGACCTGTCCACACGGCCGCGCCGGTGCCCCACGACGGCTGCCCCACCGCGACCGCGGCGACGGCGGCGAAGCTGAACACGGCGCTGATCAGCGTCACCTGGTTGGGAGTGAGCCCCAGCGCGTGCGCTCCGGCAGCCAGATAGCGTCCGGCCGGGCGGTTCACATAACGGGAGTAGAGCGACACTCCCTTGGCGGACTTCTGCGCCGTCCTGAGCTCGAGCAGCGCGGTACCTACGGTTCCCATGGCCCCCCCGGGTCATCTGTGAACAAAGCGTGAACATCATCGCAGGTATGCCCGCACCTTCAAGACCACCCCATCCTCCCGCCCGGCGGACCCCTGCGCGACACCCTTCCGAAAGGTGCGGGGCCCACCGGCCGCGGACAATGCCGCCAGCTCCTGAAGGCAAGTGCGGTATCCACTCTTGGCCAGGTGGCTCATAACGACTGATTAGCCGCAAGCAGACCGTTACTTGTTGTTCATGTTCAAGATCGTTTACTCATCATGTACACAACTCTTGACCTGACGGAAACTCAGCGGAACTATCAATCCGCAGGAGAGCGCTCTCCTTTGCCGCTCGTGCACTTCAGTCGCCGATCCGTCCCGGGCGGACCCGGCGTCTCCCCCGCACCATCGACCGCACCTGCTGACTCAGGAGAGTTGCTCATGTCCGCTCCCTCCACCGGCTTGCCGGTTGCACTGAGATCCTCGCCACCGGAACGGCGAAGTCTGGCCGCCCTGGTAGTCACCGTCCTGGTGGCCGCGCTGCTCCTCGCCCTCCCCCTGGCGCAGGCCCACGCCGACCCCACCCTGCTTTCCCAGGGCAAGCCCGTCACCGCCTCCAGCGAGGAGAGCGGCGGCACCGTGGCCGCGAACGCCGTCGACGGTAACGACGGAACCCGCTGGTCGAGCGCCTTCTCGGACCCCCAGTGGATCCGGGTCGACCTGGGCGCGCAGGCATCGCTCAGCAAGGTCGTGCTCAAGTGGGAGGCCGCTTACGCGAAGGCCTACCAGATTCAGGTCTCCACCGACGGCAGCAGCTGGACCAACGCGTACTCCACCACCACGGGAGCCGGCGGCACCGAGACGGTCAGCGTCTCCGGCACCGCTCGTTACGTCCGGGTGAACGGCACCGCCCGCGCCACCGGTTACGGCTACTCCCTCTGGGAGTTCCAGGTGTACGGCACCACCGGCAGCGGAGGCGGCGGGACCATCCCCGGCGGCGGCGACCTCGGCCCCAACGTCACGGTCTTCGACCCGTCCACGCCCGACATCCAGGCCAAGGTGGACGATGTGTTCCACCAGCAGGAGTCGGCCCAGTTCGGCGACGGCCGCAAGGCACTGCTGTTCAAGCCGGGCACGTACAACAACATCAATGCCCAACTCGGCTTCTACACCTCGATCGCCGGCCTCGGCCTCAATCCCGACGACACCACGTTCAACGGTGATGTGACCGTCGACGCGGGCTGGTTCAACGGCAACGCCACCCAGAACTTCTGGCGCTCGGCCGAGAACCTCGCGCTCAACCCGGTGAGCGGCACCGACCGCTGGGCAGTCGCGCAGGCCGCACCGTTCCGCCGGATGCACGTCAAGGGCGGGCTCAACCTGGCCCCCAACGGCTACGGCTGGGCCAGCGGCGGCTACATCGCCGACAGCAAGATCGACGGCACCGTGGGACCGTACTCCCAGCAGCAGTGGTACACCCGTGACAGCTCGGTCGGTGGCTGGACCAACGGTGTCTGGAACATGACGTTCTCCGGCGTCCAGGGAGCGCCGGCACAGAGCTTCCCGACGCAGCCCTACACCACGCTGGACACCACACCGGTCTCCCGCGAGAAGCCGTTCCTGTACCTGGACGGCAACGACTACAAGGTGTTCGTGCCCGCCAAGCGCACCAACGCCCGAGGTGTCACCTGGGACCACGGGGCTCCGCAGGGGACCTCCATCCCGCTGAGCCAGTTCTATGTGGTCAAGGCGGGCGCGACCGCTGCCACGATCAACCAGGCGCTTGCCCAGGGCCTCAATCTGCTGTTCACCCCCGGCATCTACCACCTCGACCAGACGATCAACGTCAACCGTGCCGACACCGTCGTCCTCGGCCTCGGCCTGGCCACGATCGTCCCGGACAACGGGGTGACCGCGATGAAGGTCGCCGATGTCGACGGCGTCAAGCTGGCCGGTTTCCTCATCGACGCCGGGCCCGTCAACTCGCAGGTACTGCTCCAGGTCGGCCCCGCCGGTTCGTCCGCCGACCACTCGGCGAACCCCACCACCGTCCAGGACGTCTTCGTCCGCATCGGCGGAGCCGGCGCAGGCAAAGCCACCACCAGCATGGAAATCAACAGCAACAACACCATCATCGACCACACCTGGCTCTGGCGCGCCGACCACGGCACCGGCGTCGGCTGGGAAACCAACCGGGCCGACTACGGGCTCACCGTCAACGGAAACAACGTCCTGGCCACCGGGCTCTTCGTCGAACACTTCAACAAGTACGACGTTCAGTGGAACGGCCAGAACGGGAAGACCATCTTCTTCCAGAACGAAAAGGCCTACGACCCGCCCAACCAGGCAGCCGTCCAGGACGGCAGCAACAAGGGCTACGCCGCCTACCGGGTCGCCGACTCCGTCAACACCCACGAAGCCTGGGGACTCGGCAGCTACTGCAACTTCACCGCGGACGACACCATCCGGCAGGACCGCGGATTCCTCGTCCCCGACAAGCCCGGCGTCAAGTTCCATGACGTCCTCGTCGTCTCCCTCGGCGGCAAGGGCCAGTACAACCACGTCATCAACAACACCGGATCACCCACATCCGGCACCTCCACCGTCCCCTCCAACGTCGTCTCCTACCCCTGATCCCGGTCAGTTGACCGGAATCCCCCCGTATACCGCACCGCATGACCGAGCCCTCCCGCGGGCGCGGGAGGGCTCGGGCCAGCCAAGGTCGCCGAGCCGGTCCGCTGCGAGGTGCAGTGGCGTTCCCAGCTGCTCGCAGAGCTGGATGTCACACAGGTACATCGTCCATACTGCGCACCGTGGAACAGCAGACAGGCCCGAAGAGCCCGCCCGTACACGGCGCCGCGACCGATCCGGCGTTCGTCCCCGGCCTCATGTCCGTCGTCCCCGCCACACGCGGGGGCGGGGGCCAGGAGCCGCTGGACGACAAGGCCGCCGAGGAGGTGGATGACCAGGTCCTCGACGAGGCGCCCGAAGAGCCCGGAGCCGTGGAGTCCGAGCCGGAGAAATCACCGCCGGTTCAGGACGACAAGACCCCGGACGTCGACGCGCCGGACAACGACGCATCGGAAGAGGCCGCAGCGGACAAGGACGCGACGGACGACGAGGCCCGGGACGGCGCGATCGACGATTCCGGCGCGGAGTTCGAGGCGTCCGACCGCCGGGGCACGATCGCCGCGAACCGCGACGGTCTCGTCCTGCGCCTTGACGACCAGGAGGCCGAGTTCGACTGGAGCGAGATCGGCGCGGTCGAGTACGGCACCACCGCGTTCCCCCGCAGGCTCACCGTCACCGTGCATCTGCGCAACCGCCACCGGTACGAGTCCGATGTCACGGCCGGCAGCAAGGACCGCCTCACGGAGTGGACGGAACAGCTCGACGCGGTCCTGGATGCCTATTTCGAGGAATGAGCCGGCGCCCCCGTCAGTCCGTCGACAGGCGCGGAACGCACGAGCCGGCGTCTGTGGGCGGGGCGGTGGCTGTGCGCAGTGCTGCGGAGCGAGCGGTGACGGAGAGGGTCCCGCGACCGGTCAGGACGATGACGAGGCGCCGTCCGGGGAGAGCGGCACGGCAGCCCGCCCCGGTGGCGGGCCCCGCGCAGCGCGCCGGTTGCGACGGTCCGGCCACCATGCCGGGCCGTGCTCCCGGCTCGTCCCGGGTGGAAAACGGAAAAGGCCGCCCCCGCACCTCTGCGGAAACGACCTCCGACCTGTGAAAACCACTGGTCGGGACGACAGGATTTGAACCTGCGACCCCTTGACCCCCAGTCAAGTGCGCTACCAAGCTGCGCCACGTCCCGGTGCTCGTGTGACCAGGGGTTTCCCTGGCCGAACGCGCACCGAAACAATACCGCATCCGGACGGGTGGTCACCAACCGCTTTCCGCCGCCCTGGAGGGCGGCCGGCCCTCGGGTGCGCTCCATGCCGGGCCGTCGCAGCAAGGCCGGGGTCCTGAACCGGCCCGCTGCGCTGCCGACGGGTGACGGAGAGCGCGGCCCCGCGGCGGGGCGTGCAGCGCCGGTCCGGCGCCCGCTCGCGTCCGGAGCGGCGCGCTACCGGCCGAGCGCGGTGCGGGCACGCCGGCGGCCGCCGCGAACGCTGCCCCTGCGCCGTCGGGCGGCCCGGTCAGACGTGGCCGTCGAGCCAGCCGACCAGGTCCTCCTGGACCTCCGCACGGTTCACCTCGTTGAGGATCTCGTGACGTGCGCCTTCGTACGCCTTCCAGCTCAGATCCTCGACGCCGATATAGCGGAAGTCTTCCAGCAGCTCGTACACCAGCGTCATCCGCTGATTGCACGGGTCCTCGCTGCCCACGACCACATGGACCGGCAGGTCGGCCGGGATACGCGCCAGCTGCGACGGGTCGTTGATCTTCCGTACGGCCCGTACCCAGTCCAGCGCCAGGCCCGCGCTGAAGGGGAAGCCGCAGCGTTCATCCGCGGCATAGGCGTCGACCTCCTTCTCGTCCCGGGAGAGCCACTCAAAACCGGTGCGGTGCTCGAAGGGGCCGTTGAAAGAGGCGAAGAGGTCCGGGATGTAGGAGGAGGGTGCCTCCCGGCCGTGCTCGGCGATCTCCCGCTCCAGTGCGGCGACCGACGTCTCGAACTCGGCACCGGGCCCGGGGAGGCTGCGGAACGTTCCGGAGAGGATGACTCCGGCCAGCTCGTCCGGATACTCCTGGACGTAGTCACGGGCCAGCATCGAGCCCAGACTGTGGCCCAGCAGCACCACGGGGACTCCGGGGTGCAGGGCTCGCGCCTGGTCGCCGACGGCCTGCAGGTCGTCGACCACAGCGCGCCAGGCGTCATCGCCCGCCACACCGAACCCGCCGGTCGCCGCAGCGGTGGCACCGTGACCACGATGGTCCGACGCGATCACTCCATAGCCGTGGGAGGTCAGGTGGCGGGCAAAGCGGTCGTAGCGCAGGGCGTGCTCGGACGCGCCGTGGGCGATCTGGACAAGGGCGCGCGGCCTGCCGGTCTCCGGCAGCCAGCTGTAGGTGGCGATCTGCACGCCGTCCCGCGCGTGCAGCAGTCCCGAGGTGTGGGTGCTCATTTTCCGAGCCTCCCCCGAGCGCTGTTCCTCATGCACCCCGGGCCGGCCGCGGCGTGACCGGTCTCAGATACCGCCGTCCTCACGACGATGGATCTGGGCGACCAGCTCTGCGGCCGCTGCCTTGATCGTCTCGAGCCCGGCGAGACCCCACTGCCTCGGCACGGTGTCGACCACGCACACCGCACCGAGCGCGATGCCCGTCCGGTCGATGAGCGGTGCCCCCAGGTAGGAGCGGATGCCGATCTCGTCGACCACGGGGTTTCCGGCGAAGCGCGGGTAGTCACAGACGTCCTCCAGTACGAGCGCCCTCCGACGCGCGACCACGTGCGGACAGTAGCCGTGATCGCGGGCCATGATGCGGTGAATTCCTCCGGCGGCCGCCACGGCACTGAGATCGCTCCCGGAGTACGTACCGGTCGGAGTGTGCAGCCCGGCGAAGAACTGCCGGTTCTCATCGATGAAGTTGACCATCGCGTACGGCGCCTTGGTGGCGTGGGCCAGGCGGCGGGCGAAATCGTCGAAGGCGTCGTCGGCACGCTCACCGAGGCCGAGCCGGCGCAGTCGCCGCGCCCGGGCGGGTGCCTCCCGGTCGACCGGGGTCAGCAGCAGCCGGCCTGTCGGGTCGTATGTCATCGATGGACTCCCTGGTTGATGGCCGGTGTGGTGTCGAGCAGATGACCGACGAGCGTGACGAGGGTGCGGATCCCCGAACTGGCGATCCGGGCGTCGCAGAGCACCACCGGGATGTCCGGTTTGAGGTCCAGCGCGGATCTGACCTCCTCGGCTCCGTAGCGGAAGGCACCGTCGAACTCGTTGACGGCGACCACGAATCCGATCCCGCGCTGCTCGAAGAAGTCGATGGCCCCGAAGCACTCCACCAGCCGGCGGGTGTCGGCCAGCACAACCGCGCCCAGCGCACCAGCGGAGAGCTCGTCCCACAGGAACCAGAAGCGCTCCTGCCCGGGTGTCCCGAAGAGATAGAGCACATGGTGTTCGTCGAGGGTGATCCGTCCGAAGTCCATGGCCACGGTGGTCGTGGACTTGGACTCGACCCCCTCGAGACTGTCGGTCTGCTCGCCCGCCTGGGTCAGTGTCTCCTCGGTACTCAGCGGTGAGATCTCGCTGACCGCCCCCACGAAGGTCGTCTTACCGACCCCGAAGCCGCCCGCGACCAGGATCTTCAGTGCGGTGGGGAAGAGATCAGAGCCGTCGTCGTAGGCCATCGAGCACTGCCTCCAGCAAAGAAATGTCGGTGGGTTCTTCATCGAAGCGGGGGGCGCGCGCAGTGACCGCCCCGCAGTCCATCAGGTCGGAGAGCAGCACTTTGGTGACGACAACGGGGAGTCGCAGATGGGCCGCGACCTCCGCCACCGAGGTCGGCCGCTCGCACAGTCCCCGCGCCTGGGTGTGTTCGGGACCGAGATGCCCTGGAAGCACCGTCCCGGTCGCCATCACCTGGGACAGCAGGTCGAGTTCGGCTGTCGGCCGGGTGCGGCCGTTGCTCACCGCATACGGACGGATCAGCCGTCCGGCCGCCTCGTCGAGCCATGGGCTGTCCTGGGGGAAGGACACGCTCAGCGCCCCGTGACGCTCGTTGCGGCGGCATGCCTGCGGGGCGGTGTCACCAGATACGGCCGGACACTCTTCACCAGCATCGCCATCTCGTATCCGAGCACGGCCGCGTCCGTCTCACGGCCGGCCAGTACGGCGAGGCAGGTGCCCGACCCCGCGGTCGAGACGAACAGCAGAGTGGAGTCGAGTTCGACCACCACCTGCCGGACCTCACCGTTGTCGCCGAAGCGCGCCCCCGCACTGCGGCCGAGCGAGTACAGCCCGGAGGCGAGCGCCGCCATGTGGTCGGCGCTGTCGGAGTCGAGACCGTGCACCGATTTCACCAGTCCGTCCGCGGAGAGCAGGACCGCGTTGCGGGTGAAAGGGACGCGCTGGACCAGGCCGCTCAGCAGCCAGTCGAGATCGGACACATGTCCGGTCGGCACATCACTCGCCATGGTGCATCTACTCCTTGAAGGTGTCGTCGTCAGTGTGCGGCGCGTCGTCGGGCTCCCGCTCCGGCTGCGCCTCGGCGAGGCTGATGCCGCGCTGGAACGCCGCCATGAGCCCCGGGTCGTGGACCGCCGGGTGCTCGTCCTCCGCGCGCGGCGCGGGAATGTCCTTGAGCTGGGGAACCAGGTGCTCCTGGCTCCGGCGTCTCGGCAGCTCCGGACGGTGTTGCGGGGCGCGGGCCGGGCCGGGGCCGGTGGCGGACGGGCCGGCGCGGCTGATCACCCCCGTGCCGCCGTCGGGCGGGGGCCCGTGATGGGCGCCCGGGAGGGCGGCAGCCGGGTTCGGCCGCTCCCCCCGTGCCTCGCGTACGGGCAGCGGCGCGGGCGGGGGCGTGAGCGGCCCGGACAGCGCGTCCGCAGCCGCCGGGGCACCGGCAGGCTGCTGCGGCCGGCGCGAGGAGGCAGCAGGCTCCGGCCGCTGCGGTGCAGGCTGCTGCGGTGCGCGGGCGGACGCCGGGGCGGGCTGAAGCCCTGTCTGGTCCGTCCCCAGCAGCCCGGCGGGCAGTACCAGCACAGCCTGCACACCGCCGTAGATATTGCTCTGCAGCCTGACCGAGATGCCGTGCCTGCGCGCCAGGGCCGAGACGACGTACAGACCGATCCGCCCGTCCTGGAGCAGATGGCCGACGTTGACCTGGTCGGGGTCGGCGAGCAGGGCGTTCATCCGGTTCGTCTCGGTGACCGACATGCCGAGGCCCCGGTCCTCGACCTCAACGGCGAGCCCGGAGGTGACGCGCTGGGCCCGCAGCAGCACCTGGGTGTGCGGGGCGGAGAACACGGTGGCGTTCTCGACCAGCTCGGCCAGCAGATGGATCACGTCGGCGACGGCGTGCCCGCGCAGGGTGCCGTCGATGGGCGGTACCAGCTTGACCCGCGGATACTGCTCGACCTCGGCGATCGCGGAGCGCATCACCTCGGTGAGCGTCACCGGGTTGGACCACTGACGCCGGGAGATCGCACCGCCGAGAACGGCGAGGTTCTCCGCATGCCGGCGGATGCGGGTGGCCAGATGGTCGACGTGGAAAAGACCCTTGAGCAGTTCGGGGTCCTCTACCTGGTTCTCCAGCTCGTCGAGCAGCTGGATCTCGCGGTGTACCAGCGACTGCAGGCGGCGGGCGAGATTGACGAAGACTTCGACCTTCTGCTCGTCGACCACGCTGCTGGAGAGCTGGGACGCCTGGACCACGGAGGCCATGGCGACCTCCTGCGCGCGGGCGAGCTCCTGGGCGAGCAGGTCGAAGGCGTCACCCCGGGAGGAGCCGTTCGGTGCGGGTCGTCCGGCGGGCAGGGTCTCCCCGCGCCGGAGCCGGTCGACCACGGACCGCAGATCGGCCTGGCTGTGCGCGCTGGCGCGGCGCAGCACATTGCACCGGTCGAGCACCGTTCTGGCGACCCGGTCGGCGCCCAGCGCCGCGGCGGCCATCGCTGCCGCGGCGAGGGCCGCGCAAGCGGCAAGCACCCCGCGCAGCGCTGCCGAAGGATGCACTCCGGCGGAGTGGATCGTGAACACGACGGCCGCTGTGCCGCTGAGCGCCGCGACGACGGTCGGCAGTATGGCGGTACGCAGCAGCTGTGGCCGTATGCGGGCCTCGGGTGCGGGTGGTACGGATCGGGGTCGGCGGGGAGCGGACGGAGCCGGGCCGGCACCCGGCGGGGGGACGGGACGGGTGGCCGTCCGTCCGTGCCGTCCGCCTTCCGGGCGGTCCGTCCGCGCAGCGGGTGCGCGAAGATGAGACATCAGCGTCCTCGGTACGTGGGATACCAGGGCTCACCGACAGGGATCCAACTCGTTGGGCGCGTCTCCCTGTTGATCAGCAGCCACTCACAGTAGTCGCCACGCCGTCACGCTCGATGCGCAGTTGCCGAACTTGCGCGCCCAGCGTCCCGCTCTGGTATGAGAGTTCGTACGCACGCCCGAAAATTATGCCGATGTCACACGGTGGCCGACGCGTCCCCGTCCGGCGCGCCGGCCTGCGGCACCGGTCTCACTGCGCGGCGGCGCCGTCCCTGTGGGGGAGCTTCCACTCCGGCCGCACGAAGTGGCAGGTGTAGCCCTCCGGGTAACGCTCCAGGTAGTCCTGGTGCTCGGGCTCGGCCTCCCAGAACGGCCCGGCGGGCGCGAGCTCGGTCACCACACGCCCCGGCCACAGCCCGGACGCCTCGACGTCGGCGATGGTGTCCTTGGCGACGAGCCTCTGCTCCTCGCTCGTCCAGTAGATGCCGGACCGGTAACTGGTGCCGATGTCCCCGCCCTGGCGGTTCGGCGTGGTCGGGTCGTGAACCTGGAAGAAGAACTCCAGGATGGTGCGGAACGTCGTCTTCTCCGGGTCGAAGATGATCTCGATCGCCTCGGCGTGCGTGCCGTGGTGGCGGTATGTCGCGTCGGGCACGTCACCACCGGTGTAGCCGACACGCGTGGAGACCACGCCGGGGTAGCGGCGAACCAGGTCCTGCATGCCCCAGAAGCAGCCTCCGGCGAGCACCGCCCGCTCAGTCGATGTAGTCGTCATATCGATCTTCCGCCTCCGATCAGGTCGGCCCAGGGTCAAGCAAAATGGGCTTCGCAGCCCATAATATCAGGTGACGAGCGAAGGCCGGTTCTGGAGAACATCCGCACAGCGGTTCACCGGTGAAAACGTTCACGGTCGTGGACCGCGCGCCACTGCCGCGCGCGGAACCGGGAGATCACCGTCCCGGAAATCACCGCCCCGGAGAGCGGTGAAGCAGGCGTGGACCCGTTCGACGGCTTGGGATCCCCGCACGCTTCGCGTTGCGTGGCGAGCACCCGGCAGACGCCGGCGGCGTGCTGCCGCGCTCAGCGCACCAGGGGAAGGAAGATCGTGTCGACGATCTCCTCGAGGACGTGATCGGCCGCGGGTGCGAAGGTCGTGAGGAATTCGTGGCGCAGCAGGTCGAAGGGGAGGGACTTGATGCGCCCGGTGAGGCGTTCCGGGCTGACTTCGCCGCGCTCGACGGCCCGGTCGAAGAGCGTGTCGACAGCTTCCTTGCGCCCGGTCGTGAGGGGGTCGGCCAGGTCACTGGGGCGCGTTCCGGTCGCCTGGTAGTAGGCGGCCAGATGCGCGATCATGACGGTGGCGAGCTGCACACGAGTGCCGTTGATCTCCCGCATGAGGGTGAGGACGTCCTCGCGCAGGCTTCCCG
The DNA here is from genome assembly GCF_036088315.1 of Streptomyces sp. NBC_00344. Classification (NCBI taxonomy): domain Bacteria; kingdom Bacillati; phylum Actinomycetota; class Actinomycetes; order Kitasatosporales; family Streptomycetaceae; genus Streptomyces; species Streptomyces sp. NBC_00344. The sequence goes on from NZ_CP107996.1 coordinate 748,068, forward strand.
TGTCGGGAATGTCCAGGCGGGACTCCTTCAGGGTGTGGACGATGGCCGCCCGGACGAGTTCGTCGCGGTCCGACCAGCGGCGGTACAGCACGGGCGGACTGGTACCCGCCCGCTTGACGACGGCATCCATGGTGAACCTGGCGTAGCCGTGGACGGCGAGTTCTTCCCAGGCCGCATCGAGAAGAGCCTTCTCCAGTGCCGCCCCGCGGCGCCGCTCGGGCATCCGTACTCCCTTGGATAGATTTGCCTTTCTTATTTTAGCGCCTTACCCTGACCCTCGTAAGATAGACCTCTATATCTTAGGTGGTGTTCGTGAGCACTCATAACGGAACCGGACCCGCACTCGCGGCGGTTCGCTCCCCTGACTCGCCCCGGTCGTTGCGCGAGGCATGGGTGGCCCTGGCCGGACTGTCGGCAGTCTTTCTGTTCGAGATGCTGGATAACTCGATCTTGAACGTCGCACTGCCCACGATCGGACGCGAGTTGCACGCTTCGACGCTCGCCCTGCAGTGGGTGACGGGCGCGTACGCGATCACGTTCGGCGGGTTGATGCTGGTCTTCGGCGCGATGGCCGACCGGTTCGGCCGGCGGCGGATCATGCTCGTCGGCCTGGTACTGCTCGGCGTTGCGAGTCTGGCGACCGCTTTCGTCACCACTGCGGAGCAACTGATCGCCGTCCGCGCGGTGACGGGCGCTGCGGCGGCCATGACGACCCCAGGGTCGATGGCGCTGGCTTTCCGACTGTTCGAAGGGGACAGCCTGCGCGTCCGAGCTGCGACCCTCATCTCGACCGTGGGGCTGGTGGGTCTCGCGATCGGCCCGACGGTGGGTGGCTTCGTGCTCGCGATCGCTCCGTGGCAGACGCTGCTGCTGGTGAACGTGCCGATCGCGGTGCTCGCATTCATCGGCGTACGCACAGGAATCGCGCAGGACGAAGCGGCTGGTCTCAACCGCGATCCGGTGGACATCCTCGGTGCGGTGCTGGGCACGGCGACGCTCGTGCCGACGCTCGTCGCGCCCACACTGTTCGTGAACGAGGGCACCGGTTCGTGGGAACCGTGGGCGGCCACCGCTGCTGCCGCCGCGGGGGCGTTTCTCTTCCTCTTCCGCGAGCTCACAGCGCGCCATCCGCTCCTCGACCTCCAGCTCGTCGCTCGCCCCCTGGTTTCGAGCGGCCTGGCCTACAAGGCCGCGGCCGGGCTGGCGACCGCCGGCCTCGGTTACCTGGTGACACTGCAACTCCAGCTCGACTGGGGATGGTCACCCGCGCACGCTGCCATCGGGATGCTGCCGCAGGTCGTTGTCCTCGTCGCGGGCGGTGTGTTCGTCAATCCGTTCGTGCAGCGTGTGGGTCTCGACCGGGCCGCATGGCTCAGTGCCTCAGCGGTCGTGTTCGGGCTCGCCGTCTACAGTCTGATGGGCAGCGTTGGATACGTATGGGTGGCGATCGCACTCGTACTCGTGGCCGCCGGGATGCGCGTGGTCGGCGTTGTCGCCGGGGTCAACGTGCTCCGTGGCCTGCCGAAGAATCGGACCACGATCGGCGCTGCGCTCACCGACACCGCCACCGAGGTCACCTCCGGCGTCGGCATCGCCGTCAGCGGCACCATTCTCGCGGGGCTGTTCACCGGCAACATCGCTACATCGAACTGGAGTACGCAGCAGACCGCGGACTTCCACGCGGCAGTCACGGTGTCCGGCCTCGTACTCACCACTGCGGCCGCGGCGCTCGTCGGCTGGGCGATCCTGCGCACGCGGGGCGCCACGGCCGGCCGGGCGAGCACATCCGTCGCCGACGCGATCGGCACCGAGACCGGGGCATGATGCCGGGCTGCGGCCGCGTTCGGACATGGAGCCTCGCAGCTCCATGCCGGCTCGGTAGCTGCGCGGGGTCTGCCCTGCACCGCACCACCGGGCACGGACGTCGGTGCCATGCCATTCACATCGACTGCGTTCATGCCACGGATTCAGTTCCAGCGAAGTACTGGTCGATCTCACGGGCCGGCCGGTCAGAAGAGCCTGGCGGACTCCTCCTCATCGGTTTCTTCCAGTTCGAGGAGCGTCTGCTTGCGCTTCAGCCCGCCCGCATAGCCGGTGAGTCTCCCGTCGCTGCCGACCACCCGGTGGCACGGCACGATGACGGAGATCGGATTATGACCGACGGCCCGGCCCACCGACTGCGCCAGGGCCTTGTTCCCGAGGCGTTCCGCTATGGCGCCATAGGTCGTGGTCTCACCGAAGGGAATCTCGTTGAGTACGGCCCAGACCCGCTCCTGGAGCGGGTCGCCGTCGGTCGCCGTCGGCAGGTCGAACACGGTCCGCCCGCCGTCGAGATACTCGCCGAGCTGGGCCCGCGCCCTGTCGAGGAGAGCGTCGTCCGCGACCGCGACCCTGGTGCCGAGGGACGCCTCGGACGGCATGTACCAGTGATGCGGGAAGTACAGGCCGGTGATCGCATCGCCCGAAGCCACCACCGTCACTTCGCCCAGCACTGTCACGACGACCGCATGGCGCGTATTCATGGTCCCGCTCCCTCCTTGTGCTGCGGATCCCCGGAGGGATTCCTCCGTCATTGAGCAGACGTTGTGGGGGTGCGGATTGTGAGGTCCGCAGCGGGCGCACGCACTGGACCCAGGTCGAACGCAGCCGCGGCCCGTTCGCGATGCCGCGCAGCCACCTCTCGGCCGGCCGGTGCCCCCTCCACTCCCCCGGCGAGTTCACCGGCCGGATACCTCACAGGCCTCCTGTTGACCATGCGGTCAACCGGCCTACTATTGACCGCATGGTCAATAGTGCTGGAAGAGATGCCTTCGCGTCGGTATCGCTCGCCTCCGCATCGCTCTCGAGGGTGAAGCAGTTGGTGGCCGCCTACGTGGTGGTGGCCTTGGGCACACTGGTGACTCTGGCCGTCCTGGCAACGACAGCACCGCATCTGGCGACCGACGAGGCATGGGGCCACGCCGTGATCGTCGCCGTCTTCGCGATCGTGCTGCCCCTGCGGACGCGCGCAGCACTCAGAGGGAGCCCCTCCGGCCTTCGCGCGCTCACCGTCATTGGAGGTGTCCTGCTGGTGGTGAATCTCCTCGAGGCCGCGCTGCCTGGCACCTTCCCCGCGTGGATGCGCGCGGAGATGCTCGTCATTGCCGCAATGATGCTGACCCTTGTGATCCTGTCGGTCCGGGTTCGCCGGGACCGCCGGACAGTCGCCTGAGGCCGGACCGATGAGCCACAGTGACCGCATGACCACTTCGTCCCCACGCACCGCGCGGTCGAGTGCACGTCGGCAGCGACTTGACGAGAAGCAGCGCCGGGCGCAAATCATGACCGCGACCCTGGAGGAACTCGCCGACCACGGCTACGGCGGCCTTTCGTTGACTCGTGTCGCCGAGCGGGCCGGCGTGTCCAAAGGCCTGATCTGGCACTACTTCGCCGACAAGGACGACCTGATGGAGTCCACCGCCAAGACGGCGGTGACCACCATCCGCGAACGCATCGCGAACTCGCTCGACCTGACCGAGCCCGTCCCGGACATCATCCGCGCGGCCCTGCACCGGGCCGCGGCCCTGACCCTCACCCACCGGGGAGAACTCGCCGCGCTGAACCACATCGTTCGCAATCTGCGTCACCCCGATGGCACGCCGCGCCTGACCCTCGACACCTACGAAACGACGTACCAAGCACAGGAATCACTGTTCCGACGCGGTCAGACCGAGGGAACCCTGCGTGGCTTCGACACCCGCGTGATGGCCATCACCTACCAAGGCGCGGTCGACATGATGATCGAGTACCTCGGAACGAAGCACCCCCACATCGACCCTGACGACTACGCCGACAGACTCGCAGACATCCTGCTCGCCGGCATCCAGCGAAGCTGATTCCGGTGGCGCAACGCCACCCGGTCATCGAAGCTCCCTTGTCCTGGTTCCAACGGCGTGCGGACGGAGGCCCGGCAGCCGGTGAAACCGTCGTTGGGATCCAGGGGATCAGGCCCTGCACATCAGCCCGGGCACACGTTCCGGGCCGACGGGCCGGTCTTCTCCGCCGTGCCGGTGGCGAACGACTCGACGTGGGCGAGCGCACCGTTCAGGGCCGCCCGCAGCGGCTCCACGCTCCCGGCCGCCTGGTTCAGAAGCATCCCGCCCTGGAACGCGGCCATGAGGACATAGGTCAGCCGGTCCGGATCCGCGTCGGCGGCGAGCTCGCCGCGGTCTCTCATCGCCCGCAGCCCCGCCCGGAAGAGGTCCTCCCAGCGCTCGAACCCGTCGGCCAGGTCGCCCCGGACGCCCGGCTCGTTCTTGAGCACCTCGCCGGCGAGGGATCCGTACGAGCAGCCGCCACGGCAGAGATCCTCCCGCTCGATGTACGAGTCGGCCCACAGCCGCAGCGCGGCGAAACTGTCGAGGTGGCCGAGTGCCGGGATCCGGTGAGCGCGGATCACCGAGTCCGCCCGCCACGCGATCACCGCGCGGATCAGGCTCTCCTTGGTGGGGAAGTGCCGGCTCAGCTGCGACCCGCTGACGCCTGTCGCCTTGCGGATGGCCTCGTTGTTGGTGTTCTGCACCCCGTGCTCATAGATGAGCAGCGCAGCCGCCTCGACGATGCGTTCGCGGGTGGCGAGGCCCTTGGGTGTGAGCCGCCGCACTGATGCTTCCATGCCTGCCATACGGCAAGCATAGACCGAAAAGGGGCCCGGCAGCCCATAAATGGCCGGTGCGCCGTGCCGGCGCAGATCGGGCGAAGGTACGTGAGCGGGGCGACGCCCCCCTTCGCCTAGTCGGTGGCGCCGGCGGTCTTGCGTACGACCGTCTGAGCATGCTCGGCGGGAGGCGGCCAGACCGGCCAGCCACGCTCGGGAGACGCTGCCACCTTGCGCCACCAGGGCGTCACGACATGCCCGGCGGCCGGCTCGAACGGCTCACCCGGGCGGGGTACGGCGGCGGAAACCCCGGCTCCGTGCGCCGCGAACAGCGTTCTCTCGGCCGGTTCCTCCCAGGGGTGGAAGGCCAGGTTGAACGTGCCCCAGTGAATGGGCAGCAGCACACCGTGCGGCCGCCCGCCCTGCAGGTCGAGGTGGGTGCGCACACCCTCTTCCGGTGTCATGTGGATGTCGGGCCAGTAGTCGCTGTACGCGCCGATCTGGATCATGGTGGCGTCGAAGGGCCCGTGTTCTGCGCCGATGTCACTGAAACCGGGGAAATAGCCGGTGTCCCCGCTGTGATAGATGCGGTGCTCGGGGCCGGCGACGGCCCAGGACGCCCAGAGGGTGTGCTGCTGGTTGCGCAGGCCGCGGCCGCAGAAGTGCCTGGCAGGCGTGGCGGTGAGACTGAGACCGCCCACCTTGGCGGTCTCGTTCCAGTCCAGCTCGCGCAGCCGGTCGGGGGAGACTCCCCAGCGCTCCAGATGCGCGCCCACGCCGAGCGGTACCGCGAAGACCGTGTCGGTGCCCGCGAGCGCGCGGATGGACGGGAGATCGAGGTGGTCGTAGTGGTCGTGGGAGATCACCACCACATCGACGGAACCGAGCGAGGGCAGCGGCACCGGAGCGGGGTGCAGCCGCTTGGGCCCCGCGAAGGAGAAAGGCGAACAGCGGTCGCCCCACACCGGGTCGAAGAGCACCCGCTGGCCGTCGATCTCGGCGAGCACGCTGGAGTGCCCCATCCAGGTCAGTCTCAGCCCGGAGACCGGAGGCTCGGCCAGATCGGCGATGGTCGTGGCGTGGACCGGCACCGTCCCGCCGGGGAACCTGAGGACCCTCTCCTCCTTGCGGAAGTAGACCTTGGCGAACTCCACCATGGAGGCGGAGGGCCTGGTGCTGGCTTCCACCGGATTGCGGAAGGTCCCATCCGCGAAGTTCGGGGAGCGACGGATACGCTCCATCCGCTCCCCGTCCGGGTCCGCGCCGAAGCCTTCCGGCCGCAGCGCGCGGAGCCGGGAACGCAGAGGACGGGAGTCGGGCACGGGGACCTCCAGGTGTTCGTTGTCGCTCTATTATGTGCGGCCGGTACGACACTGAGGGAATGCACCGGTGAACGATGAGGCCGTCCCCGGCGGCGGGCCGGTGGTCGTGGCACCGCGGACGCCGCCTTCAGCGGGTATTCACCACGGTCTGTCCACGGTCTGTCCCCAGCCGTTCTTCGCCGTCCGGGCGCGGTCATCAGAGGCGGTCACCCTGCCGCGCACGTCTCACAACGGGAGCAGATCCGGACGCTTGGCCGCGACATGGTCACCCGACGACTCACCGCGCAGCCGTCGTCCGATCCACGGCACCAGGTGTTCGCGCGCCCACTGGATGTTGTCCCGGCGCACCGCTGCCGAACCGCGTGGCGGCTCCGGCGGCCACGGCTGGTCCGGGTCCGCGGGTACCTCGAGGCCGAGGACCTGGGCGGCCCGCAACGCGACCCTGGTGTGCCCCTCCGGTGACAGATGCAGCCGGTCGGCGTCCCAGGCGCGCCTGTCCTGAACGGTCTTGAGCGACCAGAGGTCGAGCACCGGGCAGCCATGGCGTGCCGCGATCACCCTGACATGCTCGTTATAGGTCGCGATCTTGCCCCGCAGATGGCGCAGGACCGGGACACCCCGGGTGTCGAACCCCGTGGTCACCATGACGGTGCCGACCGAACCGCTGAGATCGGCGAGCGCCCGCTCGAAGCGCTCGGCCGCGCCGTCCGGGTCGGAGCCCGGGCGGATGATGTCATTGCCGCCGGCGGAGAAACTCACCAGGTCGGGGGCCAGCTCCTTGGCCCGCGGGACCTGCTCGTCGACAATCTGGTCCAGCAGGCGCCCTCGGACCGCGAGGTTCGCGTAGCGGAAGGTGTGTTCGGGGACACGGTCGTCGAGGAGTACCGCAAGGCGGTCGGCCCAGCCGACGAAGGTGCCGTCGGGTCCGGGGTCGCCGACACCCTCGGTGAAGCTGTCGCCGATCGCCGCGTACGACCCGATGATGTCCCTGTTTTTGAATGCCCAGTCGTCTGCCACAAACGCCCATCCTGCACCTCGCGTTGTGACCTACGCGACCGTATTTAGGGGGTGACAGGCCGTGAGAAAAGCCACCCGGCTTCTTTGGGTGAAGCCGGAATAAGCCGCCCGCCGGCCGACTCCCACCGGGACGTCCGGCCAGGAAACCGATGTCGTATCGTCAAAAACCGCAATGCCTGATCACACGCCCGGAGGAGCCCCCCGTGACGCAGCAGCTGCCGCAGGTCCCGTCGACCGAACCCGAGCTGGCCGGGGTGCGTAACTTCCGGGATGTGGGGGGACTGCCCACCGCGGACGGCAGGCGCGTCCGGCAGGGCCGGCTCTTCCGCAGCGGTCATCTGGCGCAGGCGACGGCCGCCGACGCCGCGTTCCTCTCCTCGCTCGGGCTGCACACGGTCTTCGACTTCCGCAATGCGGCCGACCAGGCCCTGGACGGTCAGGACGTGGAACTGCCCGGCGTGCGCAATGTGAACATCCCGCTCACCGACCCGGCGGACGGCTCGGAGTTCTGGAAGATGGTCCGCGACGGGAATCTCGGCGAGTTGCGCGAGATCCTGGGGGACGGCAGGGCGGCGGCCCGGATGGCCGCGTCCTACCGCTCCATCGTCAGGGACCGCACCACCGAGCACAGCCGGGTGCTGCACGCCCTGGCGGAGGACAGCGTTCCCGCCCTGATGCACTGTGCGGCGGGCAAGGACCGGGCAGGTCTCTCGATAGCGGTTTCACTGCTGGCGGTGGGTGTGGAGCGCGACGCCATCGAGGCCGACTACCTGAAGTCGAACGATCCCCGGCGCCGCTACCGCGTGAAGCGCGGCGACGAGTCGGCGGCGGCGCAGTCCCCCGAGGTGATGGAGCTGCTCAGTCCGCTCTTCGAGGCACGCGCCGCGTACCTGGACGCGGGTTTCGCCACGATCGAGGAGTTCTGGGGCACCACCGACCGCTATCTCACCGAGGGCCTGAAGATCGCTCCGGAGACCCGGGAGAAGCTGCGCGCCCGGCTGCTGGACGGTACGGCCTGAGCGCGACTACTGCCGGGCGCCCAGCGTGAACAGCAGAAAGACGAAACCTGCGAAGAGGTGTCCGGCCACCAGATAGGCGAAAAGCCGTACGACAAGCCCCCTGGGGAACTTCTTCTCCTCGTTCGTGACGGACATGACGCACCTCTCGTCCTTCGGTTCGGTGGGGTTCGGGGCTCCGGCCGGCGTTCAGTGCAGGTCCGGGCTCTGCAGCAGGGTGTGCACGAAGAGCAGCTCGGTCCCCGCACGGGTAGCGGCGGCGATCCGGTGCGGGGTCAGCGAGTCGAAGTGCGCGCTGTCCCCAGGCCCGAGTTCGTGGACGGCTTCGCCGAGGCTCAGCCGCAGCGTCCCTTCCAGGACGTACAGCCACTCCTCACCGGGGTGGACGCGTACCAGATCGCCCTGCGCCCCGAACGGCACCTGCACGCGCAGCGCCTGCAGAGCGCGTCCCGGCGCACCCGCCGTGTGGTAGGTCCAGCCGTCCGCTGCCACAGGCTCCCGGTCACCGCCACGGATGACGGGGTCACGCTCGGGCGGCGTCTCCCCGAGCAGCTCGGAGACCGTCGTACCGTAGATGCGGGTCAGGGAGAGAAGCATCGGCAGCGAAGGCTGCCTGGCGCCGGTCTCCAGTCGGGAGAGGTGCGCCGGGGAGAGGCCGGCCCTGCGGGCAGCGGCCTCCAGGGTGAGACGGCCGCGGCGGCGCATGTCGCGCAACCGTGGTGCGACATCGGGGAGCTCTTCGGCAGGAGCGGTCTCGGGCTTGCTCATGCCGTCCATTGAGACAGCGAAGTGCCTCAGAGGCAAATTTCTTGCCTCTGAGGCAAAATCGTCAGCCTGCCGGAGGGCTCATCGGTTGGCGACGGCCTGTTTCATCAGTGTCTTTCCGAAGTCCCACATCAGTCCGCCGCCTCCATGCGCGTCGTCCATCACCGCGGTGAAGGCCGCGACGAAGCGGTCCACCTCGGGCTCTCCGATGCCCAGTGGCGGAATCAGCTTGATCACTTCCAGATGGTCGCCGGAGACCTGGGTGAGGATCCGGTGCCTCTGGAGCAGCGGCACCACCACCATCTGCGCGAAGAGCCCCTTACGGGCCGCCTGGAGTACGGTCCACCGGCTGCGGAGCTTCAGCGACGAGGGGCGTCCGAACTCGATGCCGATCATCAGTCCCCGGCCGCGCACATCGTGCAACAGCTCGTACTTCGGGACGAGGGCGGCGAGCCGGTTTCTCAGCAGATCGCCGACGGCCCGCGCATTGGCCACGGTCTCCTCGTCCTCCATCACCGAGAGCACCGCGAGGCCCGCGGCCATGGCCTGGGCGTTGGAGCCGAAGCTGGCCGAGTGCACCAGCACGCGATCCATCGACGAGTAGACCTTTTTGAAGATCCAGTCCTTGCCGAGGGTCGCGCCGACCGGGACATACCCGCCGGACAGCGCCTTGGCCACACAGACCAGATCCGGCTCGACGCCGTCCTCGTGCTGATAGGCGTAGAAGTCGCCGGTGCGCCCGAGCCCCGTCTGTACCTCGTCGGCGATCAGCAGTGCCTTGTGGCGGTGCAGCAACTCCTGTGCCGCACGCAGGAATCCGGGCGGGGGCTCGAGCACCCCCTTGCCCTGGATGGGCTCGACGACGAAGCCTGCGACGTCTCCGCGCCGCAGTTCCGTTTCCAGAGCGGCCAGGTCGCCCATCTCGATCGCGGTGTCGGGCAGCAGCGGTGCGAAGCCGTCGCGGAATCCCTGCTCCCCGTTGACCGACAGCGATCCGGTGGTCAGCCCGTGGAAGGCGTGCGAGCAGTAGATGATCCTGGGCCTGCCGGTGGCGTACCGGGCGAACTTCAGCGCGGTCTCCACCGCTTCGGTGCCGCTGTTGCCGAAGAACACCCGGTCCAGGTGCGGTGAGTGGGCCAGTAGTCTCTCGGCGAGCAGGCCGGGCAGCGGCTGGCAGTCGAACCGGGTCAGATCCGCCAGTGACGCGTCCAGGACGTCGTGCAGCGCTTTGCGTACCACCGGATGGTGCCGGCCGAGCCCCATCACTCCGAAACCCGCGAGCATGTCGAGGTAGTCGTTTCCTTCGGCGTCCCAGAAATACGCGCCTTCGGCCCGTTCGTAGACCTTGTCGAAGCCGATGGTGTGGAGCATGCGCGGCAGCTGGTGGTTCAGGTACCTGGTATGCAGTTCATAGCGTTCGCCGCCCCGCTCGGCCAGCAGGGTGGCCAGGTCGAAGCCCTTCGGCGCGCCTTCCGTCATTCCGTCGTCTCCTTGGCTTCCAGTGCGGCGCTGATCCGTCCCGCGATCTCGACCGGCGTGAGCCCGATATCGGCCAGCAACTCACCGCGCTTGGCATGCGGGAGGAACTGCTCGGGAATTCCGAAGGTGCGCAGCGGTACGTCCACGCGGCCGTCGCGCAGTGCCTGCCCGACGGCCGAACCGACGCCGCCGCTGCGGCTGTTGTCCTCCGCGACGGCGACGATACGGTGTCCGGCCGCGAGCGGCGGCAGCTGTTCGTCGACCGGCTTGACCCATCGGGGATCGACGACCGTGCAGCCGATTCCCCGGCCCTCCAGCAGTTCGGCGGCCTGCAGACAGACCGGCGCGAGTACGCCGACGGCCACCAGCAGGACGTCGGGGCGCCCGGTCCGGCGCAGTACGTCGATTCCGCCCACCCGGTCGAGGGCTGCGATGGGCTCGCCCACCGACTCCTTGGGGAAGCGCAGCACCGTCGGTGCGTCGTTCACGTCGACGGCTTCCCGCAACTGGGCGCGCAGCTGATCGGCGTCACGCGGGGCGGCGATCCGGAGCCCGGGAACGGCCTGCAGGAGGGACATGTCCCACATGCCGTTGTGCGAGGCGCCGTCGGCCCCGGTCACCCCGGCCCGGTCGAGAACGAACGTCACCCCGCACCTGTGCAGGGCGGCATCCATCAGCAGCTGATCGAAGGCACGGTTGAGGAAGGTCGCGTACACGGCGACCACCGGGTGCAGGCCGCCGGTGGCGAGTCCGGCAGCCGAGGTGACCGCGTGCTGTTCGGCGATGCCGACATCCCAGGTCCGCTCGGGGAAGCGCTCGGCGAAAGCGGCGAGTCCCACGGGGTGCAGCATGGCGGCGGTGATGGCCACCACATCGGGCCGCTCGGCCCCGATCGCGGTGATCTCGTCGCTGAACACCGAGGTCCATGAGGCGCCGCCGGCCGGGGCGAGGGGCGCACAGGTCAGCGGGTCCATGACACCCACGGTGTGGAAGCGGTCGGCCTCGTCCTCAAGCGCGGGCCGGTACCCCCGGCCCTTCTCGGTCAGGCAGTGCACGAGCACCGGCCCGTGGAAACCTTTGGCCCGGGACAGCGCCGATTCGACGGCCTCGATGTCGTGGCCGTCTATCGGTCCGACGTACTTGAGTCCCAGATCCTCGAACATGCCCTGCGGTGCGACGGCGTCCTTGAAGCCCTTCTTCGCCCCGTGCAGCGATTCGTAGAGCGGCTGTCCCACGACCGGAGTGTTCTGGAGTACGTCCTTCCCCCAGGCCAGGAAGCGTTCGTAGCCGTCCGTGGTGCGAAGCGTGGTGAAGTGGTCGGCCAGACCGCCGATCGTCGGCCCGTAGGAGCGTCCGTTGTCGTTGACCACGATGATCAGAGGACGGTCCGCCGCCGCGGCGATGTTGTTGAGGGCCTCCCAGGCCATCCCGCCGGTGAGCGCTCCGTCGCCGGTGACGGCGACCACATGGCCGGACCTGCCCAGCACCTCGTTGGCCTTGGCCAGGCCGTCGGCCCAGCCCAGGACCGTGGACGCGTGGGAGTTCTCGATCACATCGTGCTCGGACTCCTCCCGCGACGGATATCCGGAAAGGCCGCCCTTGGTGCGCAGCTTCGAGAAGTCCTGCCGCCCGGTGAGCAGTTTGTGCACATAGCTCTGGTGGCCGGTGTCCCACAGAATGCGGTCGACCGGTGAGTCGAAGACACGGTGCAGCGCGATGGTGAGCTCGACCACCCCAAGGTTCGGTCCCAGATGGCCGCCTGTTCTGGCCACCGCGTGGATCAGGAACTCTCTGATCTCCCCGGCCAGTTCACCGAGTTCCGCCGCCGGCAGCGCCTTCAGTTCGCGCGGCCCCCGGATACCCTCCAAGATCGACACGCTCGGGCCCCTCTCGGGTGTCTGTTCAGCTCACTCCGGCACCGGGAACCCGGCGCCCTCCGTCCGCCGCTGCCGGAGATCCGGCTATGGAACGATCCGCACAACGGCCCCGGCCCCCTCCGCCGGCAGTGATCCGCGCCGCCGTGGGTGCGTCCGTGACGGCCGCTGCCGGCCCCACCCGGATGCGCTGCGACAGACAGCGCGTCCGGGTGGGGCCGACGGCCCGGGGAGCCCAGGTGTCAGAGGCTCCCCCGGTCATCACGTCACCTGCGGTTCGCCGAGATGGTCTCGCGGGCCGCCCTGATGCTCTCCTTGAGCGAGCCCATCGTGGCGAGTACGGCGGTGGGCTCGTAGCCGCAGTGCGCCATGCAGTTGGCGCATCGGTCGTCCTTGCCACGGCCGTAGGCGTCCCAGTCGGTCTCCTCGACCAGCTTCTTGTACGTCGTCACATACCCGTCGTTCATCAGATAGCAGGGACGCTGCCAGCCGAAGAGCGAGTAGTTGGGGATGGCCCACGCCGTGCACGGGAAGTCCACCTTGCCCTCCAGGAAGTCCAGGAAGAGCGGCGAGTGGTTCAGACGCCAGCGGCGCCTGTTGCCACCTGCGAAGGACTTCCTGAAAAGCTCCCTCGTCTGCTCCACGCCCAGGAAGTGCTCCTGGTCGGGCGCCTTCTCGTAGGCGTAGGCGGGCGAGATCATCATCTCGTCCACGTCGAGGTCGTCGTTGAGGTAGTTGAGCACCTCGATGATGTTCTGCGGAGTGTCGTTGTTGAAGAACGTGGAGTTGGTCGTGACCCGGAAGCCGCGCCTCTTGGCCTCCTTGATGGCCTCCACCGCCTCGTCGAACACCCCCTCCTTCGCCACAGACTCGTCATGCCGCTCACGAAGTCCGTCGATGTGCACGGTGAACGCGAAATACGGGGACGGCGTGAACTTCTCGATCTTCTTGCGCAACAGCATCGCGTTGGTGCAGAGGAAGACGTACTTCTTCTTCGCCACCAGCTGGCGGACGATTTCATCGATCTGCGGGTGCATCAGCGGTTCGCCACCGGCGATGGAAACCATCGGCGCACCGGACTCGATGACTGCCCCGACGGCTTGCGCCACCGGCATACGCTGTTTGAGCACCCCCGCCGGATGCTGGATCTTCCCGCAGCCCTCGCAAGCGAGGTTACATGCGAACAGTGGTTCCAGCTCGACGATCAACGGGAACTTCTCGCGCTTGCGGAGCTTCTGTTCGAAGAGATAGGTCCCGACCCTGATGGTCTGGCGGAGCGGCATGGCCATCTAGCTCACCTCCTGGGGAGCAGCAAAGAACGGTGCCATTCATAGAAAGCTGGGAGGACGGCACGGAGAACGCGGAATGCCGATATTCCACCGCGGACCGTCCCCATACGAACGAGCTCATGTTCTGGAGCGTCCACGACCACTCGTACGGCCGCAACCGGGCGAGGTCCGGCCCCTACGGCACTCCAGAGCGTCGCCGCGGACTCCATGTCCACGGCGATAGCCCCTGTGGCACGCAGCTGGGCCCTCTCCTGGCCGCGTACGACATGGTCTGATCCGGTCAGCGGACCGGTGTGCACGGTTCGCCCGGGCAGGGCGGCGGCGAGGGCCTCGGCGAGTACATCGGTGCCCACACAGGGCGTGACGCCTCTGACCCCCCTGGTCTCGTCGGCGACGATCAGATCCCCCGGATGCATCCCGGGTGAGAGACCGGCGCAGAAGCCCGAGGCGATGACCGCCGCGTCCCGCGCCGGACCGTCGCCGAGCGTGCGGGTGACCGCGTAGGCGGCCGCCTCTGGGCCCATCCCCGTGCGGAGGAAGGTCACCGGTCCCGGCGCACCGCTGCGGTCGCCGCCACGCAGGGCCAGCCTTTCGATACCCAGCGCGCAGGCGATCAGAAGCGGTGTGCTGTCGGGTTCTGTCATCAGTCCGCCCGGCGTGTTGCGGCGAAGGGTTCACCGTGGACGTACCGGCCCAGCGCGGTCAGCGGAAAGACCTGCCGGTACAGGTGGTAGTTGATCGAGAAGTCCCAGGGAAAGCCGGTGCCTGTGAAGTACGGCTCGTCCCAGGAGCCGTCCTCGCCCTGGGCCCCGGCGAGCCAGGAGACACCGCGTTCCACCGGTTTGTTGTCCCGCTCGCCCGCCGCCAGCAGCGCCAGGAGCGCCCACGCCGTCTGGGAGGCGGTCGAAACCCCGTGTCCTACCCACTCCTGCTGCTTGTAGGAACGAAGATCCTCGCCCCAGCCGCCGTCCTCGTTCTGCACGGACTCCAGCCATGCGACCGCCCGGCGGATCGCCGGGTGCGAGGTGCGCAGGCCGGCCGCGGTGAGTGCGGGAACGACCGAGCCGGTGCCGTAGATGTAGTTGACACCCCAGCGCCCGAACCAGGCTCCGTTCGCCTCCTGTTCGGCGAGCAGCCACTCGATGCCGCGCCGGGTGCGCGGGTCGTGTGCCAGTCCCTCGACGGCCAGCATCTCCACCACATGCGCGGTGACATCGGCCGACGGCGGGTCGATGACCTCGCCGAAGTCACAGAAGGGGAGGCGGTTGGGGAAACCGCTGGTGTTGTCCGCGTCGAAGGCGCCCCAGCCCCCGCCCCTGGACTGCATACCGAGATTCCAGCGCACCCCGCGCGCGATAGCGCCCTCCAGCCGGCCGGAGTCGGGCACCCGGACCCTGCGGAGGGCAAGGGCGACCTCCGCGGTGTCGTCGATGTCCGGGTAGTTGTCGTTGTGGAACTCGAACGCCCAGCCGCCGGGGGCCAGTCCGGGCCGGCGTACGGACCAGTCACCCGGCCGGTCGATCTCCTCACCCAGCATCCACTCGGCGGCCTTGACCAGGGCCGGGTGGTCGGGACTCAGGCCGGCGTCGGCCAGAGCGATCGTGGCCAGGCAGGTGTCCCACACCGGGGACTGGCATGCCTCGATCATGCGGGCGCCGTCCTCGCGCCAGATGGCGAACCGGTCGAGCGATTCGAGGCCGGCCCGCATCACGGGGTGGTCGATGTCGTAACCGAGGAGATGCAGCGCGATGACCGAGTACACCGCGGGCGGCTGAATTCCGCCCCAGCAGCCGTCGTTCTCCTGGCGCTCGATGATCCACCGGGCCGCAGCGTTCATCGCCGTGCGGCGAAGTCTGCGGGGGGCGAATCTGTGGTAGACGTGCAGCGCCTTGTCGAGGCGCTGGAAGGCCCCGCTCCAACTCGCCATCGGGGCCAGTGGTTTCACCGGGTTGGGGTTGGCGGGATCGCTGTGCAGCTCGTTCAGCGCGAACGGAGCCGGACGCACCGGACGCTTCGCGGAGACCACCGTGAGCGGCACGATCGTCTGCCGCGCCCAGCAGCCGAAGTCGTAGATATTTAACGGGACCCACTTCGGGAGGAAGATGATCTCGGGTGGCAGCTCGGGCAGATCCTCCCACTTCCACCAGCCGAAGAGCGCCAGCCAGATCCGCGTGAACACCCGGCTCGCGGCGACGCCGCCGTTCTCACGGATCCACCCGGAGGCGAGTGCCATGTGCGGTGCGTCAGGGGCGTCACCGGCAAGCCGCAGGGCGACGTATGCCTCGACGGTGGTGGACAGTTCGCCGGGGCCCTCGAAGAAGGTGGCCCAGGTGCCGTCGGCACGCTGCTCGCCGCGGATGAAGCGACCTGCGGCCTGGGCGGTCCGTTCGTCGAGGATCCCGAGGAACTGCCTCAGCAGCAGATCCTCGGCGTCCATGGTCACGTTTGTCTCCAGGTCGCCCTTCCACCAGCCCTGGGCGTCCTGGATGTCGAGCAGGTATCCGACGGAGCGCGCCGCGGCCCCCTCGGCGGCCTCGTGCACCGGGCCGCGGACGGGGGGAGGTGCGGCGGTCGCGGTTGTGTCACTGGCCGCGGTTGCGCGGGGCTCGATGGCTCCGGGGCTTCCGTCGGTCGTCGCTGTCATGGCTTCCCCTTCGTGCAGTGCTTCCTCTGCTGTGCTGGGGTCTCCGTCGGCCGGCACAGAAGGGTGCCGGCCGGCGACGCGATTTATCTGGCGATGGCGATCATCTCTTCCGTACGACGACGAAGTCCGCGAGCGCGATGAGCTGCGCCCGTACGCTTTCCGGCATCTCGACCCCGGCAAGTGCCTCGATCGCGATGGCGTGCTGCCTTCGGGCCTCATCCGAGGTCCATTCCCGGCCGCCCGCTTCCTCGATCAGTGCCGCCCTCGCCGCGAACTCCTCCTCGGAGAAGGTGTCGAAGTCATTGCTCTTGGCATCCGCCGCGAGCAGCTCGCCCAGTCGCTCGGATGCCCGTCCGCCCGCCGCCAGCGCGGCGACGACCGGCAGGGACTTCTTCCGCTGGCGCAGATCACTCCAGGTCTGCTTGCCGGTGGCCTCCGGGTCTCCCCAGATACCGAGCAGATCGTCGACGGCCTGGAAGGCGAGCCCGAGGTGGTAGCCGTACGACTCGAGCGTGTCTGCCGTCCGGTCGTCCGCGCCGCCGAGCACTGCCCCGATGGACACCGCGCAGGCGAGCAGCGCACCGGTCTTGTTGCCCTCCATCTCCAGGCACTCCTCCACCGTCACCCGTTCCCGGTGCTCGTAGGAGATGTCCTGGGCCTGACCGTCGATCAGTTTCCGGCTCGCGGTGGTGAGCCTGCGCGTCGCGCGCCCGGCCTCCGCGGTTCCGAGCTCCAGCAGGATCTCGTTGGCGAGTGCGAAGAGCGCGTCTCCGACGAGAATCGCCTGGGCGGGCCCGTGCACCTTCCAGACGGTGTCGCGGTGGCGGCGCTGCTCGTCGCCGTCCATCAGGTCGTCGTGCAGCAGCGAGAAGTTGTGCACGAGTTCCACGGCCACCGCGCCGGGGACTCCGACCTCGGCCGCGGCCCCCGCGGCCTCCGCGGACAGCAGCGCGAGCGCCGGGCGTACTGCCTTGCCGCCGTCGCCGTCGGCGGGTCGGCCATCGGCGTCGATCCAGCCGAAGTGGTAGGCGGCGACGGTGTCCATGGGCGGTGCGAGCCGGTCAACGGCAGCACGCAGCACCGGTGAGGACAGGGTCCGTCCGCGCTCCAGAAGCGCGACAATGTCGACGGTGTCTGCGGCCGGGGTCACAGGCTCTCCTCTTGTTCCAGTAGCAATGCTCATGCCGCCTCCTGAAGCGGATGATCGTGGGGACGCCCGAGTCCGGAGAGCGCGGCCCCTGCGGCGCTGAAGCCACTGCGCACGGCGCCCTCCATGGTCGCGGGCCACCCTGTGGCGGTCCAAGCGCCGGCCAGATAGAGGCCGGGGGCCCGGGTGCGGGCCCCGGGACGCAACAGTCCTACACCGGGTGCGGGCGCGAATGTGGCGGTCCGCTCCCGGGTGACGAAGAAGTCCTGCACACCGGCGCCGCGCGCGGCCGGCAGCAGCCGCTCGAGCTCCGGGAGATAGCGCGCACGCAGTACGGAGACGGGCTCGTCGATGTCGTCGTCGGCCGCGGACTGGGACAGCGCCAGATACTGTCCGCCGCCCTTGAGGCCCGAGGCCGCGGTCCTGTCGAAGACCCACTGGACCGGGCTGCCCAGCGCGGCGAAGAAAGGCCTGCGAAGCACCTGACGGTCGTACACCACATGGATGTTGAGGATCGGCGACGTGCCGATCTCCAGCAGCCGGCCGGCCTCTTCGAGCGCGCCTTCGGGAAGCAGCGCATGTGTCTCGCGCTGCGGCACTGCGAGCACCACGGCGTCGGCGTCGAGGTTCTCGCCGTCGGTCGCGACTCTCCAGCGGCCGTCGTCCGTACGGGAGACGCCTGTCGCCCGGGTCCGCAGTTCGGTGCGCACACCCGCGGAGTCGAGGGCCTTGCGGGCGAGTGTGTCGTGGAGGTCGCCGAGCGGCACCTGCGCCCAGCCGATGTCGGCGGCGCCGGCATCCGAGAGCAGACCGGTCTTGAAGACCATCGCCGCGAGTCCGAGTGAGGCATGGGGCGCGGTGGCGTTGAGCGTCGCCACACCCACCAGGTCCCAGAGGGCCTCGATGGTGCGGTCGGACTGGCCGTGCCGTCGGAGCCAGGTCGCGAAGTCGACCTCGTCCAGGGCCGGGTCGGTGAGATCGAGCCGGCGGAGTGCGAGCGCGGCCCGGCCGACACTTGCCCGCTCGGCGAGCGAGAGATGCGGGTAGGTGGCGAGACTCGCGGCCAGGTGGAGCGGTACGGGCAGCGCGCTGCGGCGCAGCCGTCCGAGCCGCGGCCCGCCGGGCGGCGCGACATCGAGCACGGGCACGTCGAGCCGGTCCTGCAGGGGTGCCAGCGCAGCCCCTTCGACCCGGTCGAGGAACCAGCGGTACGCCGTGCAGCAGCGGAGGTAGACATGCTGGCCGTTGTCGACGGTGAGCTCGCCGCGCCGGAAGGAGAACGCGAGTCCCCCCAGCCGCGGGCGCCCCTCGAGCAGCGTCACCTGCACCCCCGCGTCGGTGAGTTCCAGCGCCGTCGTGACACCCGCCAGGCCTCCGCCGACCACCACCGCGTGTGCGGGCCGCACGCCGTCGCCCCTCATACGCCCTCCTCCGCGGCTCCGCCGTCCGGGCACGGACGGCAGGCAGTTGAAGTCAGGGACGCGTCAGCTCCCGGGGAGGTTGCCTGCTGTCCGGACGCCGACGGCAGCCGAGGTACGTCGAGAGGCATCAGGCGCGCCGCCGGGCAGTCTGGCGGGAGATGGATCTGGTGTCGAGCCCGGAGAGCCCGCGCACCGCGACATAGGCCTTTTCCCTGCTGGGCAGCGACACCCGGCCGCGCAGAACGGCCTCGGGGTCGCGTTCGATGCGGTCGAGAAGACGTCGGTAGATACCCGCCATGGCAGCCACGCAGGCACCGCTGCGGCGGTCGAGATGGGGCAGCAGCCGGTAGCCGTCGGCGAAGAGCGACCTGGCGCGGCGGACCTCGAAGTGCACCAGCCCGGCGAAGTCCGCACCCGGGGGCGGCGTCGCGCTGCGAAAGCCGTCGGAGCAGCCGAACTTCGCCAGGTCCTCGGCAGGCAGATAGGTGCGTCCGTTGCTCGCGTCCTCACGGACATCCCTGAGGATATTGGTGAGTTGCAGGGCGAGGCCGAGGGTGTCTGCGTACTCGGAGGCCCGGTCGGCTCCGGGCGCGCCGGTCCCCTCACCGAAGATGCCGAGCGAGAGCCGTCCGATGGCGCCCGCGACGCAGCGGCAGTAGACCTCCAGGTCGTCCCAGGTCTCGTAGGTCTCGCCGCGTACGTCCATCAGTACGCCGTCGATGAGTTCATCGAGGCCGCCGAGCGGGATGGGGAAACGGCGCGAGGCGTCCGACAGTGCCACCGCGACCGGGTCCGTGTCGTCCTCGTCGACTGATCCCCGGCGGATCCGTCCGAGGAGTTCACGAGTCGACTCCAGACGTGTCTGCTTGACATCGGGGGCCAGCTCGCCGTCCCCGATGTCGTCGACACGTCGCGAGAACGCGTACAGCGCGGACATGGCCTGCCGCTTGTCGGCGGGCAGCAGTCTGATGCCGTACGCGAAATTGCGGGCCTGCTGCCCGGTCACGGCCTCGCAGTAGGTGTATGCGGCCGCTACGGGCCCGGATACCGGCGTCTGTCCTTCCACGGTCCGGCTCACCCCTCTCTACGCGTTCCTCGCAAGACGGCTCCCACCTCGCGCAGCAGGCTGAGCTTGGTGGGCTTCGGCGGTCCAGGAAGTACGTCGAACCCGGCGGCGGCGACCGCCCGCAGGGCGGCGCTTCCGCCGGCCACGAACCCGGCGAGCAGCAGCTTGAGTCTGCCGTGGACGCTACCCACCAGGGGGGTGCCTTCATTCAGCAGTTCCCGGGCACGTCCGGCCTCGTGGGCGACGAGTGCGCGTACCGGAGCGCCGGCGCTCGGCGCAGCCAGGTCCGCCTCCGAGACATGGAACCGCTTCATGTCCTGGACGGGAAGATAAATACGGTCGCGGCCGAGGTCCTCGGCGACGTCCTGGAGATGCTCGACGATCTGCAGGGCGGTGCAGACGGCGTCGGAACGCCGGATCCGCTCGGGGCTCGCGGTACCGGTGATCTGGAGTACCAGGCGCCCGACGGGGTTGGCGGAGAGCTCGCAGTATGCGAGGAGGTCCTCGAAGGTCTCGTAGCGCCGCACCTTCTGGTCCTGGCGGTTGGCCTCGAGCAGGGCCAGGAACGGCTCGGGCGTGAGCGCACAGCGGCGGACCGAGGGCTCCAGCGCGCGCAGGATGGGGTGGCGCGGCGCCCCGCCCGATCCGGGCCGCGCACCGGGGAAGACACGGTGCAGGTCGGCCTCGACGGCGTCGAGCATGGCGAGGCGGTCACCGGCCGTCTCCGGTTCCATGCCCAGCAGCCGGGCTTCGGTGGAGGCGGACGCGAGATCGCCGTCACCGATGTCGTCGACGAGGCGTGCGTAGCCGTACACGGCCATCAGGTCGTCACGCCAGGCGCGCGGCAGGAAGAACGGGGCCACCGGAAAGTTCTCGTCGGCAGCCTTGTCGAGCGTCGTGCGCGCATGAGGATCGGTGCCCGCGTCCCCGATTCCCGTCACCGCACATATCCAGGCGCGGGAACGGCGGAAGCGTCTCGGAGCTGGGACACGTCCGTTGCCATTGCCGTCACATCTCCCGTTCTACACTGCCGACTCAATACATCCCTTTTCGGACACGCCGCGCGGACCTTCGAGCAAGGTGGCGCCGTTGGCGGCGCGGGGTCGCCCCCGTCCTCCCCGCGAATCAGCACCGGTACAGCTTACGTTGTACAACTACCAGCCTGTCGGCGGGGCACGGCGCGCATTGTTACAACAATTCAATCGTCGCCAACCTTCCCCACTCCGGAGGGACTTGACGATCACTTGACTCTTTCGGAGCAGCGGGAGGGCGGCCGGTATTCGCCGTGCCCGCCTTTGCGGCGGTCCGTACCACCGGCACAACGGCAGGCCCCGCCGGACAACTCCGGCGGGGCCCGTGAAGCGAATCGGCTACTTGCCGGTCTCCTTCTCGTACGCCTTGACGACCTCTTCGGTCGGCCCGTCCATCAGCAGTTCGCCCTTCTCCAGCCAGAGAACGCGGTCGCAGGTGTCCCTGATCGACTTGTTGCTGTGGCTGACGAGGAAGACCGTGCCCGCCTCCTTGCGGAGCTCCCGGATGCGCTGCTCGGAGCGGATCTGGAACTTGCGGTCGCCGGTGGCCAGAGCCTCGTCGATCATCAGCACATCATGGTTCTTGGCCGCCGCGATGGAGAAGCGGAGCCTAGCCGCCATGCCCGATGAGTAGGTCCGCATCGGCAGGGTTATGAAGTCGCCCTTCTCGTTGATGCCGGAGAAGTCGACAATCCCCTGGTAGCGTTCGCGGATCTCCTCACGCGACATGCCCATGGCCAGGCCGCCGAGTATGACGTTCCGCTCGCCGGTCAGATCGTTCATCAGAGCCGCGTTGACTCCGAGCAGCGAGGGCTGACCGTCGGTGTAGACCTTGCCGCTCTCGGTCGGCAGCAGTCCCGCGATGGCCCGCAGCAGGGTGGACTTGCCCGATCCGTTGGATCCGATCAGCCCGATGGCCTCCCCGCGGTACGCGGTGAAGGTCACCCCGCGTACGGCATGGACCTTGCGGACACCGCGTGATGCCCCCTTGTCCTTGCCGACGATCCGGCTCAGCGCCGCCGTCGCGCCGCCCTTGGCGCCACCGCCGGCGTTGACGCGGTACACGATGTGCACCTGGTCGGCGATGACCGTGGGGATGCGTGCCAGATTCTTGTCCTCAGCCACGGCCGTACCTCTCTTCAGCCTTCCAGAAGTACACGAAGCCCACGGCACCCATGAAGACCGCCCAGAACAGCGCGGCGAACCAGACGTGTGCAGGCAGGTTCGCGGGTCCGTATCCGTCGATCAGCGAGTAGCGGACGAGGTCCATGTAGACGGCCGCCGGGTTGTACTGCAGCACGTTGGCGATCCAGGACGGCTTGCCGGCCAGCATGACCGTGATGCTGAACATGACGCCCGATGAGTACATCCAGGTCCGCATGATGAACGGCATCAGCTGGGCGAGGTCCGGGGTCTTGCTGCCCAGCCTGGCCATGACCAGGGCCAGGCCCGTGTTGAAGACGAACTGGAGCGCCAGCGCGGGGATCACCATCAGCCAGGCGAGCGAGGGATAGCTGCCGAAGGCCATCGCCACGATCACCAGGACGATCATGGAGAACAGCAGTTGCTGGAGCTGCTGGAGCGCGAACGAGATGGGCAGCGAGGCGCGGGGGAAGTGCAGCGCCCTCACCAGCCCGAGGTTCCCCGAGATCGCCCGCACTCCGGCCATCACGGAACTCTGCGTGAAGGTGAAGACGAAAACACCCGTGACCAGGAAGGGGATGAAGACGGCATGGGACATCCCCCTGCCGGAGTGCAGGATCAGGCCGAAGATCAAGTAGTAGACCGCGGCGTTGAGCAGCGGGGTCGCCACCTGCCACACCTGGCCGAGCTTGGCCTGGCTGTACTGGGCCATCAGCTTGGCCTGGGAGAAGGCCAGGATGAAATGGCGCCTCCCCCAGAGTTGCCTGGCGTAAGCGAAGAGGCCGGGCCGGGCACCGCTCACCGACAGGCCGTACTTGCCGGCCAGCTCGGCCGGGGACAGACCGTCGTCGGGAGACGGGCGCTCGCTCAGCGCGACCGCACCGTCATGGGTTGTGTCACTCACAAGTTGAAACTTCCGTGTTCAAGATGCGCTGCCGGGTCGGGCGCAGGCACAGGTGGCCAGGCCCCAAAAGTACGCCCGATGCTCTCAGACTCGAGCCTCTCAGACCACAGGAGGTCGGCCCAGTCGGGTCAGCCGCCAGACGGTACGCCATTTCATCGGCCGGCGGGGACCACAGGGCGTCGTCCAGCCCTCCTTGAACCCGCCGAACCAGGCCTTCAGCGCAGGTCCGGAGGGTCGGCGGAGCAGTGTGAGGACCATCCACACTCCGGGATAGACGGGTACGAGCAGCGCGGGGAGATTGCGGCGTGCCAGCCAGACGCGGTTGCGGGCCACCATCCGGTGGTAGACCGCGTGCCGGGACGGCGCTGTCGTCGGGTGGAACAGCACCATGTCGGCGCGGTAGTCGATCATCCAGCCGCCGTCGAGCGCCCGCCAGGCCAGGTCGGTCTCCTCATGGGCGTAGAAGAACTCTCCGGGCAGCGCGCCGACCTCGGCGACGACCCGGGACCGTACGGCGTTGGCGCCGCCGAGGAACGTGGTGACCCGCGAGGAGTGCATGGGGTCGGACGCGCGCAGCCGGGGGACGTGGCGGCGCTGGGTCACGCCGGTGTCCGGGTCGGCGATCCGGAAGCTGATGATGCCCAGCTCGGGGTCGGCGGCGAAGGCCTGCCGGCAGAGCTCGGCCGTGTCGGTGTTGGGCAGCAGCCCGTCGTCGTCGAGGAAGAGCAGTACGTCCACATCGCTGCCGGCCGGGCCGAATGCCTCGATGCCGACATTGCGGCCACCGGGGATGCCCAGGTTCTCGGGCAACTCGACGGTGCGTACGCCTGCGGGGACGTCCGGTACCGGGGCTCCGTTGCCGACCACGACGACCTCGACGGGGTCGCCGTCCTGCTTGGCGACCGAGTCCAGCAGGGCTCGCAGCTCGTCGGGGCGGTTGCCCATGGTGATGATGACCGCGCCGACCTTCAGGGGGGCGGTCATTTGAGCCTGCTCGAGGCCAGGATGGACACAAGGTGGAGCAGCGTCTGCAGGAGCGCGATACCGGCCAGCACGGCGACGCCGAGCCGGGAGAAGAACAGATCGCCCCTGATGGAGTCCAGGATCGCCAGGACCAGGATCAGCAGAGAAGCCTCGATACCCAGGACCAGCCGGTGGAACTTCAGTGCCGCGGCCGCCCTGCGGGCCAGCGCCACCCCGGACGAGCGCGGCTCGGAGGCCGCCTCCTTGACCGGCGGCAGGCCCTGCTGGTGACGGGCGACACCGACGAGGTCGGTCTCGGCCTTGATCAGGATGGCACCGAGTGCGGCAAGGGTGCCGAGGAAGGCCCACAGCCAGTCGATCCGTCCGGAGCCCCACAGATCGGAGGCGCGCAGGCCGAAGCCGACCAGCACCGCGGCGTCGCACAGATACGCGGCGACACGGTCCAGATACACCCCGGCCATCGAGTACTGCTTCTTCCAGCGGGCGATCTCGCCGTCGACGCAGTCGAAGAGCAGATAGAGCTGGACCATCACCACGCCGAGTACGGCGCCGGTGATTCCCGGAACCAGGAGGGCGGGGGCGGCGAGGGCTCCGGCGACCGTCATCACATAGGTGACCTGGTTGGGCGTGACCCGCGTGTTCACCAGGTGCCGGTCGATGCGCAGCGAGACCTCGCGCATGTAGAGGCGGCCTCCCCAGTGCTCGCCACTCCGCCGGTCCTTGACGCCCGGGGGGTGAACGACCGGGCGGAGTTCAGCTACCGATGGCTTTTGCATAGTCGGCGTAAGCGTCCTTGATCTGGTCTGCGGACAGGTTGAGGTGCTCCAGGATCGTGAAGCGTCCCGGGCGGGTCTGGGGTGCGTACTCGACGGCCTGGACGAACTCGTCCACGCTGAAGCCGAGTTCGGCGGGCAGTACGGGAAGGGAGTGCCTGCGCAGCACATCGGCGAAGAGTCCGGATTCCTCCGGCGCGCCCCGCAGGTGCATCGCGAAGGCGGCTCCCAGACCGACCTGCTCGCCGTGGCTCCCGGCGCGCTCGGGGAAGAGCAGGTCGAAGGCGTGACTGATCTCATGGCAGGCGCCGGACGACGGGCGGGTGTCCCCGCTGATCGAGATCGCGATACCGGAGAGCACGAGACCCTCGGAGAGAACCATCAGGAACTCGTCGTCGCCGACCCCGCCGGGGTGGCGCAGGACGGCCTCTCCGGCGGTACGGGCCATGGCGGCCGCAAGACCGTCGATCGCCTCGCCGTTGACCTCGTGCGACAGCTCCCAGTCGGCGATCGCCGAGATGTTGGAGATCGCGTCTCCGATGCCGGAGCGGATGAAGCGGTCCGGTGCGTCCCTGATCACATCGAGGTCGATGACGATGGCGATCGGTGTGGGGACGCCGTAGGAGCCGCGGCCGTTGTCGTTGTCCAGCGTGGACACCGGCGAGCAGATGCCGTCGTGCGAGAGGTTGGTCGCGACAGCGACCATCGGAAGCCCGACCCGGGCCGCCGCGTACTTGGCCACGTCGATGATCCTGCCGCCGCCGAGGCCGACGACCGCGTCGTAGCGCTTGCCCTTGATGCCGTCGGCCAGCGTGACCGCCGCGTCGATGGTGCCGTCGGCGACCGCGTACCAGTCGGCGCCCGGCAGCACCGGGGCGAGCCGTTCGCGCAGCGCCTGTCCCGAGCCGCCGCTGACCGCGAAGGCGAGCTTCCCCGAGGCGGAGATCCGCTGGTCGGCCAGGAGGCTCGCGAGATCGTCCAGCGCGCCGCTGCGGATGTCGACGACGACCGGGGAGGGGATGAGCCTCGTCAGTACTGGCACGCGATCTCACGGCCCTTCGCGAGGTCCTCGTGGTTGTCGATCTCGACCCACTTCAGATCGCCGATCGGCGCCACGTCGACGCGGAAACCACGGTTGACCAGCTCCTGGTAGCCGTCCTCGTAGTAGAGGTCGGGGTCACGCTCGAAGGTGACCTTCAGGGCGTCCGCCAGCTCCTCGGCGGCATCGGGCTCGATCAGGGTGACCCCGATGTACTCGCCGGTGGCCCCGGCCGGGTCCATCAGCTTGGTGATGGAACGGACGGCACTGGCGTCGTCCGTGATGACCTTCATCTCCTCGTCGGCGAGGTGCTTCACCGTGTCCAGAGCCAGAATGATCCGCTGGCCCTGGCCTCGTACGGCGAGCAAGGTCTTCTCGACGGAGACCGGGTGCACGGTGTCGCCGTTGGCGAGGATCACGCCCTGCTTGAGGACGTCACGCGCACACCACAGGGAGTAGGCGTTGTTCCACTCCTCCGCTTTGTCGTTGTCGATCAGGGTGAGCTTGACGCCGTACTTCGCCTCGAGATCGGCGCGGCGCGCGTACACGGCCTCCTTGCGGTAGCCGACGACCACCGCGACCTCGGTGAGTCCGACCTCGGCGAAGTTGGCCAGCGCGATGTCGAGGACGGTCCGCTCACCGTCCACCGGGACCAGGGCCTTCGGGAGCGTGTCGGTGTAGGGGCGCAGACGCCGGCCGGCGCCGGCCGCCAGTACGAGGCCGATCATGCGGGTTCTCCTTCGTCGTGTACAGCGGGTGCTCCGGAGGACACCCAGAATCGGATGCTTTCCGCGAGCACCACAAGCGCCACGACCACGGCGAACACCGTGAGCGCGACCGTGAAGTCGGTGTTGTCGGTGTGCTGCGCCGTCAGAACGGCGGCGAGTACGGCCACCACCAGTGTCCGGCCCTCGTGGCCGCCGACCGTGCGCACCAGCCACTGGGGCGGCGCGCCGGTGCCGCCGCGGATGCGGTACACCGTGTCGTAGTGATGGTAGGCGACGGCGGAGACCAGTCCGAATGCCGCGGGCAGGGCCCCCTGCACATCGGAGCGGGCCGCGAGGACCAGGACCGTCAGGTACTCGGCGGCGCGGAACACCGGCGGCACGAGCCAGTCGAGCGAGCCCTTCAGGGGGCGCGAGACGGCCACGCCGGCGAGGACGCCGTACACGGCAGCGGCGGCAACCGGCCACCAGCTGCCGACGGGCGCGGCGGCCGATGTGGCGACCACCACGGCGCCGCCCACGAACGCGATCACCGGCAGGGCGCTGCGCGGTCCGCGGACGAGACGGCTGAAGATCTGCGCGATCGGGCCCGAGTCGGCGAGATCGGCAAGCGCCCCGGCCGCCCGTTCGGTGCGGGTGGCACGGCGGGTCAGGGAGCGCAGCACCCGGCCTGCCGTGGTGTAGCAGGCGGCGAGCGCGCAGCCTATGAGCAGCGCGTAGAAGACGATCCGCGGGGTGGTCACCGCGGTCAGTACCGCGATCATCGCCCAGCGCTCGCCGATCGGCAGCACGATCATGCGGCGTACCCAGACCGTCCAGCCGACGCTGTCGAGCTTGTCGGAGAGCGCTGCCGTCGGGCTCGTGTTGGCGGCCGCGTCGTGGTTCGCCTCGTTGAAGGAGAAGTCCACGACGTGGCGGCAGGTCTGCAGCACCATCGCGCCGAGAGCGAGCGCCCAGATGTCGTCTCCGCCCCGGGCCGCGCCCAGCGCGAGGCCGGCGTAGTAGGCGTACTCCTTGGCCCGGTCGAAGGTCGCGTCCAGCCAGGCACCGAGCGTCGAGTACTGGAGCGAGTACCGGGCGAGCTGGCCGTCCGTGCAGTCCAGGACGAAGGAGCAGAGCAGCAGCACACCGGCGGCGACATAGCCGGCCCGGGTACCGGTCGCCGCACAGCCGGCCGCGATCAGCGCGGTGAGCAGGGAGGCGGTGGTGACCTGGTTCGGGGTCAGTCCCCGGCGGGCGCACCAGCGGGCGATGTACCGCGAGTAGGGGCTGATGCAGTACGTGGTGAAGAAGCCGTCGCGGGACTTCACCGCCGTACGCAGCCGCACGGCCTCGTCGTCGACAGCGGCGACGGCGGCCCTGGCCTCGTGCCTGGACTGCGGGTCAGAGGGAACGGCGGCGACCAGGGTGCCGAGCTCGGGCCGCTGTACGGCGGTCCCCCGGCTGTCCAGCGCCGCGGCGAGAACGTCCGGGGACGGTTCGGCGACGGTCAGTGCACGGTTGAGCGCGGGGCGTGCCTCCGGCTGGACGGTGAGTGCGCCGGGGACCGCGGCCGCGGCGAAGCGGGGGTCGGTCAGCGCGAGCCGCAGCGAGTGGAGGTGGCCGACGAAGCGGGTGTCCACGACCGCGACGCGCTCGTCGGCGGGGGCCGCTATGAGCAGCTTGGCGGTCTCTTCGGCCTCGGCTGCGGTGCATACGTCAAAACCCAGCGACCGCAGATCGCCCTCGAGCGACGATCCGGGTACCGGCGCACCGGTGAGGATGGCGGTCGACAGACGAACTCACTCCTTGGAGCTGGCGTGGCACACGCGGAGACGGCCCGTCCCCGGCAGGGGCGGGCGGCATGTCGGCAGAGGCTATCGGATGGATGGAAGCAGGAGTTCACGGGCCGTTTACGTCCCGCCTACGCGGGACCCGGCTGTGCGCAATCTGCCTCGATCATCATGATCGATCCATGCCTCGCCCGACAAACGCGGGCCCGCCGTCCCCACGGTCCTCTAATAGGGTGGCCGATATGACGTGGCTGATCACAGGTGGTGCGGGGTACATCGGGGCGCATGTGGCGCGGGCAATGACGGACGCCGGTGAGCGGGTCGTCGTCCTCGACGATCTCTCCAGCGGTGTCGTCGAGCGCCTGCCCGAAGGCATGCCGCTGGTCCGCGGCTCGGTCCTGGACCGCGGGCTGCTCGACGAGACCCTTGCCCGGCACGAGATCAGCGGTGTGGTGCATCTCGCGGGACAGAAGCAGGTCGGGGAGTCCGTCGAGCAGCCGCTGCGCTACTACCGGGACAACGTGCACGGGCTGACGGTGCTGCTGGAGGCCGTGGTCGCCGCCGGGGTGCGGAACTTCCTGTTCTCCTCGTCGGCCGCCGTCTACGGCGTACCCGACGTGGAACTCATCACCGAAGCGACCCCGTGTCTGCCCATCAACCCCTACGGCGAGACGAAACTCGCCGGTGAGTGGCTGGTGCGGGCCACCGGCAGGGCTCACGGGCTGTCGACCGCCTGTCTGCGCTACTTCAACGTGGCGGGCGCGGGCGCCCCCGAGCTGGCGGACATCGGCGTGTACAACGTCATACCGATGTTCTTCGACCGGCTGACGCGTGGCGAGGATCCCCGGATCTTCGGCGACGACTACGCCACCCCGGACGGCACCTGCATCCGCGACTACATCCATGTCGCCGATCTCGCCGACGCCCATCTCACGATGGCCCGGAAGGTCGCGGGCTCGGACAGCCCCGGCGATCTCACGGTCAACATCGGTCGCGGCGAGGGCGTGTCGGTACGTGAGCTGGCAGATCTGGTGGGCGAGGTCTCCGGGCTGCCGCTGTCACCCGTGGTCGAGCCCCGGCGGCCGGGGGATGCGGCGAAGGCCGTGGCCTCCGCCGCGCTGATCAGCGGCGAGCTCGGCTGGGAAGCGAAGCGCGGAGTGCGCGAGATGGTCGAGTCGGCCTGGGAGGGCTGGTGCCTGCGACACCCCGGGGCAGGCCGGCACTGAGCTTCGGCACCGCTCTGACCTGCACTCATTTGCGCAGGTCAGAGCAGCTGACAACGGTGTTCACTCTCGTGTTGCCCAGTGCCCCCGCCGCGTAGTTAGCTGGCTTACCGACAGACCACGCTCGCGACCCGGGAGGCGGCCTTCATGGGGGCTGGGCACGATCACGGACATACGCACGGTGGGCCGCCCCCGACGGGTACCGCGGCGGCAGCCCACCGTGTGCGGCTGCGGATCGCGCTCTGCATCACCCTGACCGTGATGGTCGTGGAGATCGTCGGCGGTCTGCTCGCCGACTCACTCGCGCTGATCGCGGACGCAGCGCACATGGCGACGGACGGACTCGGGCTCGCGATGGCGCTGCTCGCCATTCACTTCGCCAATCGTCCGGCGACGGGAAACCGCACCTTCGGTTTCGCCAGGGCCGAGATTCTGGCCGCACTGGCCAACTGTCTGCTGTTGCTCGGTGTCGGCGGGTACGTGCTGTACGAGGCAATCCAGCGGTTCATCACGCCGGCCGACACGGCGGGCGGGCTCACCATCGCCTTCGGTCTCGTCGGCCTGGTCGCCAACATGATCTCGCTCTCCGTCCTCGTCCACGGGCAGAAGGACAGCATCAACGTCCGTGGCGCCTATCTGGAGGTGCTCGCGGACGCGCTCGGCTCGGTCGCCGTACTGATCTCGGCCGCACTCATCCTCACCACCGGATGGCAGACGGCCGACCCCATCGCCTCGCTGGTGATCGGACTCATGATCGTTCCGCGAACGGTCAAGCTTCTGCGCGAGACTCTCAACGTGCTGCTCGAAGCTGCGCCGAAGGACATCGACATGGGCGAGGTGCGGGCCCATATCCTGGCGCTTCCCGGGGTGGCGGACGTCCACGACCTGCATGCCTGGACGATCACCTCAGGGTTGCCGGTACTTTCCGCGCATGTGGTGGTCAGTCCCGATGTGCTCGACTCGGTGGGGCACGAGAAGATGCTCCACGACCTGCAGGGCTGTCTCGGCCATCACTTCGACGTCGAGCACTGCACCTTCCAGCTGGAGCCGGGCGGCCACGCGGAACACGAAGCGAAACTCTGCCACTGACCGGTGAACGGGCTGCCGCCGGAACGGCATGCCGCCTCCCACGAACTCCGGGACCCGATCCGTACCGTCAACGCCGGCCTACGGAACCCCCTATCCGGATGGTTCATTCGATCTCGTCCGGTCGACGGTTCCGCCGGCGCCGACCGCGCCCTGGTGCCCGCGTTCCGGGAGACAGTGTCTCCGCGGCGCGCTGTGTCCGGGAGCGGGGCGGCCGCGACGGCCGCCGGGCACCGGTGCCGGTGGGCACAAGCAGCCCGGGAGCGATCGGGAGGGGTACCGCGGCGCGCTCACCGCCGGGCCTGCGGCCGAGGTTCCGCCCTGAAACCGTGGTCCCGGGTGCCCTTGAGGAGCTCGCCGTGCGGCGGGAACACCACGGGGAATACCGTTACGCCGGATACACCGCGCCCCGATCACCCGGGCCAGGGCCGCGGCGGTCGGAGAATTCTGATATTCCGGTCGGTGCCCCCAGCACTCAGTGTGCCGGGGCACCGACACGTCCCGCGCTCCGAAGTGCGGACAAGCCGCTTTTGTACGGCAGACTGAGGAGCCGGTGACGCCCGATACGAAGGATGGTTATGTCGAACGGCGCAGCAGAAGCGATCTTGCTCGAACTGGTCGATGAGAGCGGCACGACCATCGGGACGGCGGAGAAACTCTCCGCCCATCAGGCCCCTGGTCAGCTGCACCGGGCCTTCTCGGTGTTCCTCTTCGACGAGTCGGGACGACTGCTGATCCAGCGTCGGGCACTCGGCAAATACCACTCTCCGGGAGTGTGGTCCAACACCTGCTGCGGGCACCCCTACCCGGGCGAGTCCCCGTTCGCGGCCTCGGCCCGTCGCACTTATGAGGAACTGGGCGTCTCCCCCACGCTGCTCGCCGAGGCCGGCACGGTCCGCTACAACCACCCCGACCCGGACTCGGGCCTGGTGGAGCAGGAGTTCAACCATCTCTTCGTCGGTCTGGTGCGGTCGCCGCTGCGTCCCGATGCCGGGGAGGTCGACGACACGGCCTTCGTCACAGCGGCCGAGCTGGCGGAACGTCACTCATCTGCGCCGTTCTCCTCCTGGTTCATGACGGTGCTCGATGCGGCGCGCCCCGCGATCAAAGAGCTGACGGGGCCGCACGGCGGCTGGTGAAAGCGGGAGCGAGCGGCAGCGCGGCCCAGATGACCTTGCCGCCGCTCGCGGTCTGCTCCACCCCGCAGGTTCCACCCGCCTCGGCGGCGGTCTCACGGACCAGCATGAGTCCACGGCCGCCGGTCTGACCGTGATCGGCCTCCAGGGCCTTCGGCCGGTAGGGATGATTGTCCTCGACGGACACCCGGATCCACGCGGCCCCCACCGCCACCTCCACGGCCACCTCGGGTGACAGCAGAGCGGCGTGCCGCACAGCGTTGGTCACCAGTTCAGAAACGATCAGCAGCAGGCCCTGGACCAAGTCGTCGTCGACCGGCACCTGCTGGCGCCTCAGCAGATCACGTACCGCGTGCCTGGCCTGCGGTACGGAGGCGTCGACCGAGGGAGCGGTGAAACGCCAGACACCTTCGTACGGCAGGGGGCGGGCGGGTTCCGGGTCTGGCGGGCTGTTGCTCCCGCGGCCGTCCATATCCCGGCTCCCACCCTCGCGCTCGATTGTCGCCACACGAAGAGTGTTGGGAATGCACCGGTCCGTACCGAGCAGCTGAACAGAAGTCAGCGCCTATCGACGCAATCCGATCGAATGAGGCCAAACAATTAAAATTCCCGATTGTTTCTGATCTCCCAGTTACGTCTTTGTATTCACCTTGCGCGCTTCCCGGGCCGGGTACCGGACGATCCGGGTACCGCAGGCCCGGATAGCATCCGGCGCATGGAGCCGCAGCTGCAGCACACCGTCGCCGACGGAGCCGCCACCGTCGTCATCGACAACCCCGCCAAACGCAACGCCATGACGGCCGGGATGTGGAGTGCCCTTCCCCCGCTCCTCGACCGGCTGGCGGCCGATCCGGCCGTGCGCGTGCTGGTGCTGACCGGCGCGGGCAACACCTTCTGCGCGGGCGCGGACATCTCGGCCCTGCACGAGACCGCCGAGAACGCCCAGGCTCTCGCGGTGCGCGCCGAGGAAGCTCTCGCCGCGTTCGCGAAGCCCACACTGGCCGCCGTGCGCGGTTACTGCGTGGGAGGCGGCTGCCAGCTGGCCGCCGCGTGCGATTTCCGGTTCGCCGATGAGGGCGCGTCCTTCGGGGTGACACCCGCCAGACTCGGCATCGTCTATCCGTCACCCTCCACCCGCAGACTGGTCGCCCTGGTGGGTCCAGCCACCGCCAAATACCTGCTGTTCTCCGCCGAGTTGATCGGCTCGGACCGGGCACTGCGCACCGGCCTCGTCGACGAGGTGCTGCCCGCGAGCGGGCTCGGCAAGCGGGTGGCGGAGTTCAGCCGGGTGCTCGTCTCACGCTCGCAACTGACTCAGGCGGCTGCCAAGGAGTTCGCCCAGGGCCGCGTGGACCGCGACGCGTACTGGTCGCAGCAGGCCGGCGCGGCCGGCGACAGGGCCGAGGGTGTCGCCGCTTTCCTTGAGCGCCGTGAGCCCCGCTTCACCTGGAGCCCCGCGCCACCCGCCCCGGGGACTACTCCAGGATGAACCGGCTCCGGGCGCGGAGTTTCTCCACCAGCGCGGCCGGCGCCTTCAGCGGCGACCCCGCGTCGTAGGGGGGCTGGGGGTCGTACTCGGTGGCCAGCTGTACGGCCTGCGCGTGTTCGTCGCCCGCGACCAAGCCCACCAGGGCGAGACCCATGTCGATGCCCGAGGAAACCCCGGCAGCGGTGATGAACTTCCCGTCGGTGACAACTCGTTCACCGGTCGGCTCGGCGCCGAATTCCGCGAGTTCGCCGAGTGCCAGCCAGTGCGATGTCGCCCGGCGGCCGGTGAGCAGGCCCGCCGCCGCGAGCAACAGCGAGCCGGTGCAGACGGAGGTCGTCCAGACGCTGGTGGAGTCGGCCGTCCGCAGCCAGTCGAGCAGCGTCGCGTTGGTCATCTGGGCCGACTGGCCCGGTCCGCCGGGCACCACCACGATGTCGGGGTGTCTCACGTCGCCGAGCGCCCGGTCCGCGACGAGGGCGAGACTGCCGCTGTCGTTGCGCACCGGGCCGGGCCGCTCCGCGACGAATACCGTCTCGGCGCCGGGGATCCGGCAGAGCATCTCGTAGGGGCCTACCGCGTCCAGTGCGGTGAACCGGTCGAAGAGGACGATGGCTGTCTGCATGGGCTGCCTTTCAGATAGCGGCGTGCCGGTCGGTGGGCGGAGTGCCCGAACGGAAGCGGCGGCGGTATTCCGCCGGCGCGGTGGCGAGTGACTTCACGAAGGCCCGGCGCATCGCCTCCGGGGTGCCGTAGCCGCAGGCGCGGGAGATCTCCTCGATTCCGCCGGTGGTGTCCTCCAGGAGGCGTCTGGCGTGCTCCAGGCGCACCTGTTCCACGTAGCGGCCCGGGGTCGTCCCGGTCTCCGACCGGAACGCACGGGCGAAGTGACGGGGTGAGAGGCGGGCCCGGCCGGCCAGCGATTCCACCGACAGGTCGTCTCCCGGGTGCTCGGTGATCCACTGCTGGATCGTTCGCAGCGGCTCACGGCGGGCGGTCTGTGCGGCGAGCTGGGCACTGAACTGGGCCTGGTTCCCGGGACGTCTGAGGAAGACCACGAGATGCCGGGCGACGGCCAGCGCGGTGTCCCTGCCGCAGTCCTCCTCGACCAGCGCCAGCGCCAGATCTATCCCTGCGGTGACCCCGGCCGACGTGGCGAACTTCCCGTCCCTCACGAAGATCGGGTCCGGGTCGACGTGCACGGCCGGAAACGTCCTGGCCATGTGGCCGCAGACCGACCAGTGGGTGGTGGCCCGCCGGCCGTCCAGCAGCCCCGCCGCGGCGAGCAGCAACGCCCCGGTGCACACCGAGACGATGCGCGTTGCCGGCGGTGCGTACAGGCGCAGCCACTCGATCAGCAGGGGATCGGGACGACGGGTCCCGGGGCCGCCGGGCACGAGCAAGGTGTGCGGCGTCACGGCGTCGGCCAGGGCGCAGTCGGGCACAAGGGTGAGCCCGCTGGACGTGCGCACGGGGGCGCCGTCGAGTGACGCGGTGCGGATCCGGTAGGTGTCCCCGCGGAGGCGGCCGGCTCCGGAGAAGACCTCCACTGGGCCGCTGACGTCGAGGCTCTGCAGATCGTCGAAGAGGACGACCAGCACGGATCGCTGGGTCATAACGGTCATCCTTGACGATGCCACTCATGGCCGCAATGACGAACAACCCACCTTTCCTGCCATCAACACCGGCCTTCCCATGCGTACCGACCAGTCGGTAACATGTGGCCATGACCTCCCTCCAGCCGCGCGCCGGCCGCCGCTGCCACAACTCCGTCAATCCCCTGCACTCCACGTTGTACTTCTCCCCCGACTTCACGCAGCAGCTCGCCGGGGTGGGAATCGACGATCCGCAGGCCGCCTACTTCGCCGGGCGGGGAGCTGCGATGGGGGCTGTGGGGCCCGGCACCGTCGCCGCCACCTTCTACAACTTCAACCCCGAGCTGATCGCCCGGCACCTCCCCGCCGTATGGGAGACGGCCTCACCGCAGACCGTGCTCGACGCACGGCTGCGGGCGGTCGATGCCACCCTGCGCAGGCTGCTCGGCGACGACGCAGTCGCCTCCGACGAGATGGCGGAAGCGGCCCGACTGGCGCTGCGCGCGGCGGAGGCCTGCTCACGGCACGCCCGGCCGCTGTACGCCGCGCATGCCGATCTCCCAGTGCCCGAGCAGCCGCACCTGGCCTTCTGGCACGCCGCGACCCTGCTCCGTGAGCACCGGGGCGACGGCCATCTGGCGGTGCTCCTCGCCGCCGGGCTCGATCCGCTGGAGGCACTGGTCAGCCACACGGCGACCGGCAAGGGGATGGCGCCGCGGTGGATCCTCGCCACCCGGGGCTGGCGCAGGACGGACTGGGACGCCGCGGCGGAACGGCTGCGCGGGCGGGGGCTGCTGGACGCCGAGAGCGGTCTGACGGAAGCCGGGGCCCAGCTGCGCCAGGATGTCGAGGCGGACACCGACCGCCTCGACAGCGCGCCGTACGAGCACCTGGGCGCGGAGGGTGTGGAGCGGCTCACCGAACTGGGCCGGGGCTTCCTCGTCACGGCCGCGAGCGCAGGCGCGTTCCCGGGAGATCTGAGCGGCTGACCGCACTCGGAACGCTCCGCGTGTTTGCGAGCGCCCGGTGCGGCAAGGCGACCTGCGTAAGGGGTTGCGCCGGGCATGGAGCCCGTTGCGAATCCGGAAGCGAGGAAGGGAGCTTGTGTGCTGAGCGCCATAGCAGATGTACTGCGTCAGATCGGTGGCGCGATCGCCACCGTCGTCACCCTGCCGTTCCGGGCGGTCGCCCGGCTCTTCGGCGGAGCCTCGAGTTCCGCGAGGGGCCACGGGGTGTGATCCGCCGACTGTCCGTGCCGCCTGCCACAATGCTGGTTCAAGCTCAGCGAGAAGGCGGTACCGGATCGTGACCACGACGACCACCCCAGCTTCCATCGAAGGCAGGATTGCCGAGGAACTCGGCGTCCGGGAACGGCAGGTGAAGGCCGCCGTGGAGCTGCTCGACGGCGGCTCCACCGTCCCGTTCGTCGCGCGTTACCGCAAGGAAGCGACCGAGATGCTCGACGATGCGCAGCTGCGCACCATCGAGGAACGGCTGCGCTATCTGCGAGAGCTTGAGGACCGGCGGGCCGCGGTTCTGGAGTCCGTACGGGAACAGGGCAAGCTGGACGCCCCTCTGGAGGCGCAGATCCGGGCCGCCGAGACCAAGGCGCGGCTCGAGGACATCTATCTGCCGTTCAAGCCGAAGCGTCGGACCAAGGCTCAGATCGCCCGCGAGGCAGGCCTCGAGCCCCTTGCCAACGGTCTGCTGTCCGACCCTTCGGCGGAGCCGCTGTCGGCCGCCGCGGGGTTCGTCGACCCGGAGAAAGGGGTGGCTGACCCTGCCGCCGCCCTGGAGGGTGCGCGTTCCATTCTCGCCGAGCGCTTCGGTGAGGACGCCGACCTCACCGGTGAGCTGCGCGAGCGGATGTGGTCACGCGGGCGGCTCACGTCGAAGGTGCGGCGCGGCAAGGAGGAGGCGGGCGCCAAGTTCGCCGACTACTTCGACTTCGGCGAGCCGTTCAGCGCGCTGCCCTCCCACCGGGTGCTCGCCATGCTGCGGGGCGAGAAGGAGGACGTCCTCGAGCTCGTCATGGAGCCCGAGGAGCCTTCGGAAGCCCCCGGCCCGTCGGTGTACGAGGGCATGATCGCCCGGCGCTTCGGGGTGACCGACCGCGGCAGACCTGGCGACACCTGGCTGGCGGAGACGGTCCGCTGGTCGTGGCGGACCAGGATCCTGGTCCATCTGGGCATCGATCTGCGGCTGCGGCTGCGCACCGCCGCCGAGGACGAGGCCGTCAGGGTCTTCGCGTCGAATCTGCGCGATCTGCTGCTCGCCGCGCCGGCAGGGACGCGGGCCACTCTCGGGCTGGACCCGGGATTCCGCACCGGGGTCAAGGTCGCTGTCGTCGACGCGACCGGCAAGGTCGTGGCGACCGATGTGATCCATCCGCACGTCCCGGCGAACCGCTGGGACGAGTCGCTCGCCAAGCTGGCACGGCTGGCGAAGGAGCACGCGGTCGATCTGATCGCCATCGGCAACGGCACCGCGTCCCGGGAGACCGACAAGCTCGCCGGTGAGCTGTGTGCCGCACACCCCGAGCTGAAGCTGACGAAGGTGATGGTTTCGGAGGCGGGTGCCTCGGTGTACTCGGCGTCCGCCTTCGCCTCCCAGGAACTGCCGGACATGGATGTCACGCTGCGCGGGGCGGTATCGATCGCCCGCCGGCTGCAGGATCCTCTCGCCGAGCTGGTCAAGATCGACCCCAAGTCGATCGGGGTCGGCCAGTATCAGCACGACCTCTCCGAGGTGAAGCTGTCCCGTTCGCTCGACGCGGTCGTCGAGGACTGCGTGAACGGCGTGGGGGTGGACGTCAACACCGCGTCAGCGCCGCTGCTTTCGCGAGTTTCCGGCATCGGTTCGGGGCTCGCCGAGAACATCGTGGCGCACCGGGACGCCAACGGCCCCTTCCGGTCCCGCAAGGCGCTCAAGGATGTGGCACGGCTGGGGCCGAAGGCGTACGAACAGTGCGCGGGCTTCCTGCGGATCAGGGACGGCGAAGACCCGCTGGACGCATCCAGCGTGCACCCCGAGGCGTATCCCGTGGTGCGGGCGATGGCGAAGACCGCGGGCGCAGGCTCACTGGTCGGCAATGCGGTGCTGGTGCGGTCGCTGGATCCGGCCGATTTCGTGAACGAGACCTTCGGTCTGCCCACGGTCACCGACATTCTGCGGGAGCTGGAGAAGCCGGGGCGCGACCCGCGGCCCGCGTTCAGGACAGCCACCTTCAAGGAAGGCGTGGAGAAGCTCGGCGACCTGACACCCGGGATGGTCCTGGAAGGTGTCGTCACCAATGTCGCGGCCTTCGGGGCGTTCGTCGACATCGGCGTGCACCAGGACGGCCTCGTACATGTCTCCGCGCTGTCCAGGACCTTCGTCAAGGATCCGCGGGACGTGGTGAAGCCGGGTGACATCGTCAAGGTGAAGGTGATGGACGTCGACATCCCGCGGAAGCGGATCTCGCTGACCCTGCGCCTGGACGACGAGGCTGCGGCGAAGCCGGCCGCCGGAGAGCGGCGGGAGCGCGGTCAGGGCGGCAGACCTCCGCAGCCGCGGCAGGGCGGCGGCCGTGCCCAGCGCGGCGGCGGAGGTGGCGGACGGCAGTCCTCCGCTCCGGCTCCCGCGAACAGCGCGATGGCGGACGCCCTCCGGCGGGCCGGTCTGACCGACCCGAAGCCGGGCGGGGGCAGGCGCGGCTGACACCGCTTCACCGGGTGCGGCGGCCGACAGGCAGGTTCTGTCGGCCGCCGCACCCGTTTGTGTGCCGCCTCATCACGGTGCGCCGCCTCCACTCGTGCAAAAACACGACATTAAAATGCAGTTGTACGTCAGCGACACGAAAATACTTCGCATGCACCTTGTGAGAAGAGGGTGCGCGCTCCTACTGTCGGCTCACCCTTGTGGCGTCGGCCCCACATCGAACGTCTCCGGGGTTCGTCCTCCCAAGAGAAACGAGTTCCGATGTTCCCGAACATCACCGGAGTTGTGGCGAAGCGGTCCGGCAGACCGCCGCGAAGATCCGCCGCCGCGGTCGCGGCGGTAGCCGCCGCCACCATGGGGCTGAGCGCGGCACTCGGCAGCACCGCCCTGGCCGGCACGGCTGTGCAAGCCGCCACGGGCCCGGTCGTGACCCGCGCCGCCCTCGACCCCGCGCTGGTGGCGGGACGGGGTGCCCGCACCGGCTTCGAGGAACAGGAGGCGGAGAGCGCCGCGACGAATGGGACGGTCATCGGGCCCGGCCGGGACGCCTACAGCCTCCCGGCGGAGGCATCCGGCCGTTCGGCGGTCACCCTGGTGCCGGGCCAGTACGTCGAGTTCACGCTGGCGGACCCGGCCGATGCGATCAGTGTGCGCTACAGCATTCCGGACGCGGTATCCGGCGGCGGGATCACGTCGCCACTCGACGTCACGGTGAACGGCAAGGCCAAGAAGGCCATGACACTGACGTCGAAGTACGCCTGGCTCTACAACCAGTATCCGTTCTCCAACGATCCTGGCGCGGATCTGCTGCATCCCGACTACTGGGTCACCGAATGCGGCTGCGTCCCGCGGAACACCACTCCCGCACCGGCGTTCGCCAAGCCGCTGCGCCCGAACCACTTCTACGACGAGCAGCGGCTGCTGCTGGGCCGTACGTACCGTGCGGGTGACAAGGTGCGCCTGACGGTCCCCGCCGGCGCCGCGACGACGACCGTCGACCTGCTCGACGCACAGCTCGTGGGGCGCCCGCACATCGATGCCGCGGCCGCGAATGTGCTGGCCTTCGGGGCCGACCCGACCGGCAGGCGCGACTCGGCCGGCGCGTTCGACAGGGCGATCGGCTTCGCGAAGCGCAAGCACCTCAGGGTGTACATCCCGCCGGGAACCTTTCAGGTGAACCGCCACATCGTCGTCGACCATGTGTCCATCGAGGGAGCGGGAAACTGGTACACGGTCATCAAGGGCCACCAGGTCTCTCTCAGCACCCCGGCACCCGACGGATCGGTCCACTCGGGCGTCGGCTTCTACGGCAAGGACGCTGCCGCGGGAGGCAGTTCGCAGGTCCACCTGTCCGGCTTCGCGATTCAGGGGGACGTGCGTGAGCGCATCGACACCGACCAGGTGAACGGCATCGGCGGCTCGCTCAGCGACTCCACCATCGACGGCCTGTACATCCAGCACACCAAGGTCGGCATGTGGTTCGACGGCCCCATGAAGAATCTGAGGATCACCGGCAACGTGATTGCCGACCAGATCGCTGACGGCATCAACTTCCATACCGGCGTGAGCGGTTCACTCATTTCCGACAACCTCGTCCGCAACTCGGGCGACGACGCCATCGCCCTGTGGTCGGAGAAGACCGAGGACGCGGACAACACGATCGAGAACAACACCGTGCAGACTCCGGTGCTCGCCAACGGCATCGCTCTCTACGGAGGCACCGACAACACCGTCTCCGGAAATCTCATCGCCGATCCGGTCCGCGAGGGCAGCGCAATCCAGGTGGGCTCCCGATTCGGCTCGCAGGCGTTCACCGGCCGCCTGCGGATCACCGACAACACCACGGTCCGCGCGGGCACCTACGAACTGAACTGGAACATCGGCCTCGGTGCCATCTGGTTCTACGCCCTCGAGAAGAACATCGCCGCGGACATCCAGGTGACCGGGGACAACTTCCTGGACAACACCTACAACGCGATCATGCTGGTCAGCGATTTCCCGGTGCGGGATCTCTACTCGGTCACCGGTGTCCGTTTCAAGGACATCACGGTCGACGGCACGGGCACTTCGGTGGTCAGCGGCCGGACGG
Organism: Streptomyces sp. NBC_00344; assembly: GCF_036088315.1. Lineage (NCBI taxonomy): Bacteria > Bacillati > Actinomycetota > Actinomycetes > Kitasatosporales > Streptomycetaceae > Streptomyces > Streptomyces sp. NBC_00344. Next base: position 788,429 of record NZ_CP107996.1, read on the forward strand.
CCGGATCCGCCACCTTCGAGAACGTCGATGCCCGCAATGTCGGAGCGGTCGGGGTCAACAACTGCGGGTCGTTCCACTTCACGCCGGCCGGCTCCGAGTTCTCGCTCACCGACCTCGGCGGGAACGATGGCGGCGGCACGACCGGGCCCTGGCTCGCCCCGTGGGAGCTCCCCAACACCATCACCTGCGACGATCGTCCGGCAGTGGTCCCCCCACCGGCCCCCAAGGCCTGGTGACACCGTGCCCGCCCCACCCTCGCGGGTGACGGCGGGGCGACGCCCCCTCCGTAGCGATGGCTCCCGGGGGCGCCGCTGTCACCCGGCAGCCCGGCACCGCCATCAGGTCAGAGTTCGGTCACCTTGCCGTCCGCCACCTCGATACGCCGCGTGGTGCGGACCGCGTCCAGCATCCGCCGATCGTGGGTGACGAGCAGCAGGGTGCCCTCGTAGCTGTCCATCGCGGACTCCAGCTGCTCGATGGCCGCCAGGTCCAGATGGTTCGTCGGCTCGTCCAGAACCAGCAGATTGACGCCCCTGCCCTGGAGGAGGGCGAGGGCCGCACGGGTGCGCTCGCCGGGTGAGAGCGTCGTCGCCGGGCGAAGCACGTGGGCGGCCTTCAGGCCGAACTTCGCCAGCAGCGTCCTGACCTCCGCGGGTTCGGTCTCGGGGACCGCCGCGCAGAACGCGGCCAGCAAGGTCTCCGTGCCGTGGAAGAGGCCACGCGCCTGGTCGACCTCGCCGACCACCACGCCGGGCCCGAGGGCAGCATGGCCGGTGTCGAGCGGGATACGGCCGAGAAGAGCACCGAGCAGTGTGGACTTGCCCGCCCCGTTGGCTCCGGTGATGGCGACCCGGTCCGCCCAGTCGATCTGCAGATGCGCCGGGCCGAAGGTGAAATCACCGCGGCTGACGGTCGCGTCGCGCAAGGTGGCCACCACCGCGCCCGCACGGGGAGCCGCGGCGATCTCCATACGGAGCTCCCACTCCTTGCGGGGCTCCTCCACCGTGTCGAGGCGTTCGATCATGCGCTGGGTCTGCCGGGCCTTCGCCGCCTGCTTCTCGCTCGCCTCGCTGCGGAACTTACGGCCGATCTTGTCGTTGTCGGTCGCCTTGCGGCGGGCGTTCTTGACGCCCTTGTCCATCCAGCCGCGCTGCATCTGGGCGCGGCCCTCCAGCGCGGACCTCTTGTCGGCGTACTCGTCGAACTCCTCACGGGCATGCCGGCGGGCGATCTCGCGCTCCTCCAGATATCCCGTGTAGCCGCCTCCGTACAGCGTGATCCGCTGCTGCGCCAGGTCCAGCTCCAGCACCTTGGTGACCGTGCGGGTCAGGAATTCCCGGTCGTGGCTGATGACGACCGTGCCGGCTCGCAGGCCGGCGACGAAACGCTCCAGCCGCTCCAGGCCATCCAGGTCGAGATCGTTCGTCGGCTCGTCGAGCAGGAAGACGTCATAGCGCGAGAGCAGCAGCGAGGCGAGACCCGCTCTCGCCGCCTGGCCGCCCGAAAGCGAGGTCATCGGCTGGTCGAGACCGACGGCCAGGCCGAGGGACGCTGCCACCTCATCGGCCCGCTCATCGAGGTCGGCGCCACCCAGGTCCAGCCATCGCTCCAGCGTGGTGGCATACGCGTCGTCGGCGCCCGGGGCCCCGTCGACGAGCCCCTGGGTGGCCTCGTCCATGGCCGTCTGGGCTGCGGAGACGCCGGTACGCCGGGCCAGGAAATCCCGTACCGTCTCGCCCTCCCGCCGTTCCGGTTCCTGCGGGAGGTGGCCGACGGTGGCGGTGGGCGGCGACAGCCTCAGTTCGCCGTCCTCGGGGGTGTCCAGACCGGCGAGCAGGCGAAGGAGTGTGGACTTGCCGGCGCCGTTGACACCGACGAGCCCGATCACGTCCCCGGGCGCGACCACGAGGTCGAGGCCGGCGAAGAGCGAGCGGTCGCCGTGGCCGGCGGCGAGATTCTTGGCGACGAGGGTTGCAGTCATGAGGAGACTGATCCTAGGTCGTGCCCGAGAAGTAGGGGCGTCCGCCCGGGGGACGGGCCCCGCGGCGTCCGGCGTGTGCCATCGCACGGCGGAGGATCGCGCACATACGGGATAAATCCGGCCCATGCGGTAACCAGCGCGTGTGCGTGCCGGACGCCGGAGCGCAGCCGGGGCATCTCACACACGGCCTGAGCCAGGGCGGGCGGGTGCGACGGCGGAGGCCCATAAGCCGGTCCGTACCGTGGGTTCCTGGCCCGCGCCGTGGCGGGCAGCGCGCCGGCACGAAGAGGTGCGGCCGCGCCCTGGCGGACTCCCCCGGGGTCAGCAGCCGTGGTACGGCCGGGCCGCCGTCAGCGGATGGCCGGCACGCGGGTCGAGCAGCAGCGGTACGAGCGCCCTCTCGGGCTGTCGCAGTGCCACGACCGCGCCGTCGGCCGTGCGCCGCACCGTGATGCCCTGCAGATCCAGTACGTCCTGTACACGGGTGTACTGCGCCGCCGTGAGCCGGTATCCGCAGGGCGGGTCGGCCAGGATCTGCGCCGCATCGGGCGGATCGTTGTCCGCGCCTGCGAGATACACCGGCCCCCGGTCGTCCAGGCCTGCGGCGCGCGCCGCGTCGGTCACCGCGTCGAGTCGGCCGCGGCGCCGGTCGGCATAGCGCAAGGCCCCCTTCAGTGCTGCCAGTTGGACTGCCACGCGATGCCGCAGACGGGAGGCCGGATCCGGGGACGCCCCGGTACCGTCCGGAGCGTCCGTCCGGGACTCGACGAGCAGCCCCACCGCGTTCTTGATGCCTGCCATGTTGCGGAGAATGCCCTCCTGGCCGTCCCCGGCGGTCTGTCTGACGGGCCGTCCCGTCATCTGGTCGGTCCAGATGCCGTAGTGGCCACTGGTGAAACCGGCTGCTGCGGCGGCGGGTCTGACGAACCCCTCGGAGAGCTGGTACGCCTCGTCACGGACGGCCGGGTAGGTGTTGAGGTTGCGCGGCCAGAGCGTCATCAGGTCATCGTCGTAGTAGGGCGCGGTGGCTTCGTACTCGTGCATGTCGTAGATGACATCGGGCTGTTGGTCACGGATCACGGTGGCCACAGCCCGCGCCTCGGTCGTTCTCAGTGCGAGGTGGTCGCGGTTGATGTCGATCCCGTCCGAGTTCCCGCGGGTGCCGGCCGCGCTGCCGTCCGGATTGGCGGTCGGCACGACGAGCACGGTGGTGTGGCGCAGAAAGGTGAGCGTGGCACGGTCGTCGGCGCGGACCAGATCGCGGACCGTGATCAGACAGGCCTCGCGGCCGGCCGGCTCGTTGCCGTGCTGGCCGCAGATCAGCAGCATGACGTTCCGGGCGTGACGAGCGCCGATCCGCACGAGTCTCAGTGGCCGGCCGAGCCGGGTCGAACCGATACGCCGGACGTCCGCCCGCTCACCCGAGTGGGCCACCACGTCCAGAAACCGGCTCTCTTCCCGCGCGGAGGTCCAGTGCGCGCCGTGGCCGGCCTCGAATCCGGTACGCGGCACATCCGCCGTGGCGCGGGCCGGGGCGGTGATCAGGGGCAGCACGAGGGCCGCTGCGGCGATACCCATGACGGCCGGACGAATACGGGACGGCATCGGGTTCTCCAGGGAGTCGGACACGCCCGGAACCGGTCCTGCGCATCTCCGTGAGGCGGAAGCTACCCCCTCCGCCCTCCGGGCAACAGGGTGAGGAGGAGACAGAGTTGGCCGGAACGCTCCGGCAGGCCGGGGCGTATGACGGCCGAATGGCGATCCTGTGACAGCAGTGACCGTGGACATGCCAGGGGATGGTGGGCTGAATAGGGTCGAAGAGATCCACGACCCCCACGACTTGGAGCTTCCGTGCACCGCAGACTCATCGCCCCCGGCGCACTCGCGGCCTCGCTCATGCTGGCGATCCCGGCATCGGCAGCCGGTTTCGCGCCCGGGGCCCCGGGCATCGGCGATCCCTACTACCCGGCCTACGGCAACGGCGGATACGACGTATCGCACTACGACCTGAAGCTGCGGTACGAGCCGTCGACAGACCTCCTGAACGGCACGGCGACCCTCCTCGCCACCACCACCGAGGACCTTTCGCGCTTCGATCTGGACTTTCTGCTCGATGTGAGCGAGGTACGGGTCAACGGCGCCAAGGCGTCCTTTGCCACATCCGGCCAGCACGAGCTGGAGATCACCCCTGCCAAGCCGCTCACCAAGGGCTCCCAGGTCACCGTGGTCGTGCGCTACAGCGGTGTCCCCTCGACCAGATCTGCGTACGGATTCTCCACCTGGCACCGCACCCCTGACGGAGCGGTCGCCGCGGACGAGCCCGAATCCGCATGGTGGTGGTATCCGAGCAACGACCACCCGCTCGACAAGGCCACCTACGACGTCTCGGTGAGCGTGCCCGACGGTACCCAGGCGATCAGTAACGGCGTTCTGCAGTCGCAGAGTTCGAAGCTGGGCCGCACTACGTTCAACTGGCGGGACAACAAGCCGCAGGCGACCTATCTGACCACGCTGGCGGTGGGCAGGTTCGACATCACCACCGGGAGCACCACGGCAGGTGTGCCCATCGTCAACGCCTACAGCAAGGACCTCGGCGACAACGACGGCGCGGCACGGGCAAGCGTGGAGCGGACAGGTGAGGTCGCGGACTGGCTGAGCGGATACTTCGGCCCCTACCCCTTCAGCGCTCTCGGCGGCTACGTACCGAACACCACCACCGGGTACGCGCTGGAGACGCAGACCCGGCCTTTCTACAGCCCCAAACAGTTCGCCAACGGCTCGAACGTCTCGCTGATCGTCCATGAGCTCGCCCATCAGTGGTACGGCGACGACGTGTCCGTCAAGGGCTGGAAGGACATCTGGCTCAACGAGGGCTTCGCCAGCTACGCCCAGTGGCTCTGGTCGGACAGCGAGGGCCAGGGCACCGCACAGGAGCTCGCCGACTACGTGTACGCGTCGCATCCGGCCGGCGACGCGTTCTGGACGGTGAAACCGGGCGACCCCGGCGCCGACAACCAATTCGACGCCGCCGTCTACGACCGGGGCGCGCTCGCCCTTCAGGCTCTGCGCAACAAGATCGGTGACACCGCGTTCTTCAGGATTCTCAAGGGCTGGCCCGCCGGGCACGCCTACGGCAACGCATCGGTCCCCGACTTCGAGAAGTACGCCGAACAGGTCTCGGGCACCCCGCTGGCCTCGTTCTTCGACACCTGGCTCTTCACGGCCGCCAAACCGGCCGCCCCGACAGCGGCGCAGGTACGGATCGCAGGCGCCGGTGTCCGGCCGGTGCGCCCGCGGTCCTGGCAGCAGATCGCCCGGACGCACTCCACCCACCGGCACTGACCCGGGCACGCCGGCCGCGCCGCACCCGTCACCGGGGTGCGGCGCGGCTTTCTGTGCGGGTGGCCGGTGGTTACGCTGACTCCACGCAGCGATGCCGCGCACCGCCAAAAGCAGCCACGCCGACGAGGAGCCTCAGTTGCCCGATTCGATACCTGGCTCCCGGCCCACTCTGGAGGCCGTCGCAGCCCGTGCCGGTGTGTCCCGGGCCACGGCCTCGCGGGTCGTCAACGGGGGCGACGGCGTCCGCCGACCGCTCGTCGACCGGGTCCACCAGGCCGTGGACGAACTCGGATATGTGCCCAACCACGCTGCGAGAACGCTGGTCACCAGGCGAAACGGCGCCGTGGCAGTGATCATCGCCGAGCCGGAGATCCGGATCTTCTCGGATCCGTTCTTCTCGCTCCAGCTGCGTGGGATCAGCCGAGAGCTGACCGCGCACGACTCCCAGTTGGTGCTGCTCCTGGTGGAGGGCAGCGGGGACTACGACCGCATCGGCCGCTATCTGGCGGGCGGTCACGTCGACGGGGCCCTGGCGTTCTCGCTGCACACCGAGGATCCGCTGCCCGCGGTCACGCACAAGGCCGGCATCCCGACCGTGTTCGGCGGCCGCCCGGTGTGGGCCGGCCCCGGGTCGGACCTCGCGGTGCCCTACGTCGACTGCGACAACCGTGGCGGAGCCCGCGAGGCCGTTCGGCATCTGGTCTCGCTCGGGCGACGGCGCATCGCGCACATCGCCGGCCCGCAGGACCAGACATCCGGCATCGACCGGCTCGACGGCTACCGGGACGTACTGCTCGATGTCGACCCGGGGCTCACCGTCCAGGGCGCCTTCACGGCGGAGAGCGGTGCCAGGGCGATGGCCGAACTCCTCGAGCACCACCCGGACGTGGACGGTGTGTTCGCCGCCAACGATCTGATGGCATCGGGCGCCCTGCGGACGTTGCGCGACCACGGACGGCGGGTGCCGGACGATGTGGCGGTCGTCGGCTTCGACGACATGGTCAATGTCGCCGAGGCCACCGATCCGCCGCTCACCACGGTCCATCAGGACATCGAGGGAATGGGACGGCTGATGGTCAAGGTCCTGATCCGGGGTCTCGACCGGGAGAGCGTCTCACCGCCGGACTCCGTCATCATGCCGACGGAGCTGGTCAGACGGGCAAGCGCCTGATCCGGTCGTGTGCGCGGGCCTCACGGGCCAGGGGCAGGTAACGCAGCCGCTCGGGCAGCAGCGGCACCACGGCTCTGACCAGGAGGCCGAAGCGGCGCAGGGCGCGCTCCTGGGAGGATGTCCACTCCAGGCCGATGGCCTCGCGTGCGTCCGGTGGCATCAGACCGGCGGTGACGAACCGCCGGAACCGGGCCATCGGCGGCAGCAGTACGGGCCACAGCACCCGCAGCAGCAGCCGGACCGGGGCCGGGCCCCGGTCCGGGGGCGGTACCGGAGTGTCGAGGTCGGTCAGTTCTCTGACCACCGGGGTGGCCTCGATCTCGTCGGCCAGCATTTTCCGGTAGTAGGGCCAGAATTCCTCGATGCTCTGCGGCATGTCCCGGTCACTGATGCCGAGTATCCGGCCGACCTGGAGCCATTCGGCATAGAGCTGCCTCTCCTGCGCCTCGGTGTAGGGGCGGCCGAGGTACTTCCTGCCCTGAAGGAAGACCGGAAAGCCGGTGGCATGGACCCATGCGTACGTGTGTCCGGCGAGCGCGTGGTAGCGGCGGCCACGGGTGTCGGTGCCCTGGATCGTCCGGTGCAGCCGCCGGAGCCGGCGGCCCTCGGCAGCGGCCACGTCACCTCCGTACACCCAGAGCTGCATCGAACGCAGCGAGCGTTCGCCTCGCCCCCAGGGGTCGGTGCGGAAGACCGAGTAGTCATCGACTCCGGCGCCCACAGCCGGGTGCGCGACCTGCATGGTCAGGGCGGCGGGCAGGGTGAGCAGCACCCGGATGTCGCCGACCTCGCTCCACAGCACTCCGCCGGGCGGAGGCGGCGCCGGGTCGGGTCCGGTGTCACGACTGCTCATGCGCGCACTCCCCGTGGCTCGCGGGAATTCGGTCTGTTGCCCGGTTCACCCGGGTTCCAGTATGCGACCGCTGGCGGGCGGCGTCCGAATCAGGCGCCGGGAGGGTTTCACAGAGGTGGTGAGACAGCAATACTGTTGCACCGGATAGGCCGCATCGAGTTCGGGAAGACGAGGCACTGTCATGGGGACGGAGACCGAGGAGGCAGCCCTCACCGTCGACGAGCTTGCCGCGCGCGCCGGGGTGACCGTGCGGACCGTCCGCTTCTACAGCAGCCGCGGCCTGCTGCACCCGCCGGTGATCGGTCCGCGGCGCGTCGGCCTGTACGGTCCGGCCCATCTCTCCCGGCTCGCTCTCATCGAGGAGTTGCAGCATCACGGGATGACGCTCGCGGCCATCGAGCGCTATCTGCAGCAGTTGCCGGAGGACCTGAGCGCGCACGATCTGGCGATCCACCGTGCCGTGGTGGCGTCCTGGGCGCCCGAGGGCGCGGACGATGCCACCCGCGCCGATCTGGAGCGCCGGGCCGGGCGGTCGCTGTCCGAGGGGGACGTCGACCGGCTGGCCGCGATGAACGTACTGGAGCGGGTGGCCGGCGAACCGGACGGGTTCCGGGTCGACACCGGGCTGCTGGCCCTCGGCGTCCAGTTGCTGGACGTACCCATCGCGCAGGAGACGATCCTGGCCGCCCGCACCGTGATGCTCCAGCACACCCGGGCCGCCGCGAAGGAGCTGACCCGGCTCTTCCAGGACCAGGTGTGGGGGCCGTACCGGGAGCGCGAGCAGGACCCGGATGCGGTGGAGGCGATGAAGTCGCTGTCCGCCCATATGCAGCCGATGGTGGTGCAGGCCCTGGTGACCGCCTTTCAGCGGTCACTGAAGGAGGAGCTGCGCGCCCGGTATGTGGACGGACCCGCAGCACCTGAGCCGCCTCGCTGAAATCCGCGGAACAGCGAGGCGGCCCGGCAGGGGTTCAGCTGTCGCTGAACCGCTCGCCCTTCCCGGCCTTCTCCACCAGCAGCGCCGGCGGCTCGAAACGCGTCCCGTACCGCTGCGCCAGCTCACGGGCGCGGGCCACGAATCCGGGCAGCCCGCCCTCGTAGCCGTTGATGTACTGGATGACACCACCGGTCCAGCCCGGGAATCCGATACCGAGGATGGAGCCGATGTTGGCGTCGGCGACCGAGGTGAGGACGCCTTCCTCGAAGCAGCGGACGGTGTCCAGCGCCTCCGAGAAGAGCATCCGCTCCTGCATGTCGGTGAAGGGGACATCCACGCCGCTCCGGGTGAAGTGCTCGCGCAGCCCGGGCCAGAGTCCGGCCCGCTTGCCCTCCACGTACTCGTAGAAGCCCGCTCCCCCGCTGCGCCCGGTCCGGCCGAACTCGTCGACCATCCGGTCGATCACCGCGTCCGAAGGATGCCCGGCCCAGGTGCCGCCCCCCTCCTCGACGGCGCGCTTCGCCTCACCCCTGATCTTGCGCGGCAGGGTGAGCGTCAGCTCGTCCATCAGCGAGAGCACCTTGGCGGGGTATCCGGCCTGCGCCGCGGCCTGCTCGACCGACGCGGGGTCGACGCCCTCGCCGACCATCGCGACACCCTCGTTGATGAATTGGCCGATGACCCGTGAGGTGAAGAAGCCCCGTGAGTCGTTCACGACGATCGGCGTCTTGTTGATCTGGCGTACCAGGTCGAAGGCGCGCGCCAGCGCCTCGTCGCCGGTGCTGCCGCCCTTGATGATCTCGACGAGCGGCATCTTGTCCACCGGCGAGAAGAAGTGCAGACCGATGAAGTCTGCCTGTCGCGAGACCCCTTCGGAAAGCAGCGTGATGGGCAGGGTGGAGGTGTTGGAGCAGAGCAGTGCGTCCGGCTCGATGACGTCTTCGATCTCCTGGAACACCTTGCGCTTGAGCGCCACGTCCTCGAAGACCGCCTCGATCACCGCGTCGCAGCCCGCGAGATCGGCCGGGTCCGAGGTGGGGGTGATGCGAGCGAGCAGCGCGTCCCGCTTGGCCTCGGTGGTGCGGCCCCGGGAGAGCGCCTTCTCGAGCAGCTTCTCCGAGTACGCCTTGCCCTTCTGCGCGGCATCGGCCGACACGTCCTTGAGGACGACCTCGATCCCCGCGCGGGCGCAGGAGTACGCGATTCCGGCGCCCATCATCCCGGCGCCGAGCACGGCCACCTTGCGCACCGGACGGGCTTCGATGCCCTGGGGGCGATTGGCGCCGGAGTTGACGGCCTGAAGGTCGAAGAAGAACGCCTGGATCATGTTCTTCGCCGTCTGGCCGGTGACCAGTTCGGTGAAGTACCGGGCCTCGATGGTCAGCGCGGTCTCGAAGTCGACCTGCGAACCCTCCACCGCCGCGGCCAGGATGTTGCGCGGCGCCGGATAGGGCGCGCCCTGCAGCTGCTTCTTCAAGTTGGCGGGGAACGCCGGCAGGTTGGCCGCGAAGCGCGGGTTCGACGGGGTGCCGCCGGGGATCTTGTAGCCCTTGACGTCCCAGGGCTGCTGGGATTCCGGGTGGGCGTCGATGAACGCGTGCGCCTTGGCGAGCATGTCCTCTGTCGTGCCGGCGACCTCGTGGACCAGGCCGTTCTCCAGCGCGCGCTGCGGGGAGTACTGGGTGCCCTGGAGGAGCACCTTGAGCAGGGCGTCCGCGATGCCCATGAGGCGTACGGTGCGTGTGACGCCGCCGCCGGCCGGCAGCAGGCCGAGGGTGACCTCCGGCAGGCCGATCTTCGAGCCGGGCGTGTCGAGCGCCACCCGGTGGTGGCTGGCCAGGGCGATCTCGTAGCCGCCGCCCAGAGCGGCGCCGTTGATGGCAGCGACGACCGGCTTGCCCAGCGTCTCGATGCGGCGCAGGGAGTTCTTGATGGCCGTGCCCGTGTCGAACGCCTGCTGGGCGTTCTCGGGGCCGACCTTCATCATGTCCTTGAGGTCGCCGCCGGCGAAGAACGTCTTCTTGGCGGAGGTGTAGATGATGCCGCGGATCGAGTCCTTCTCTGCCTCGGCGCGGTCGGCGACCGCCGCGATCGACTCCTTGAAGGCCTGGTTCATGGTGTTGGCGGACTGGCTGGGATCGTCGAGTACCAGGGTGACGACGCCGGTCTCGTCCTGTTCCCAGCGGATGGTGGTGTTCTCGCTCATGGTGTGGCTGCTCCGTGAGGGCCGAAAGGGAAGGGACGCGGTCAGAGACGCTCGATGACGGTGGCGACACCCATGCCGCCGCCGACGCAGAGCGTGGCCAGGCCGTACCGCTGGTCGCGGCGCTCCAGTTCGTCGATGAGGGTGCCGAGGATCATCGCGCCGGTCGCTCCCAGCGGATGACCGAGGGCGATGGCACCGCCGTTGACGTTGACCTTGTCGAGCGGGAGTCCCATGTCCTTGGTGAAGCGCAGCACGACCCCGGCGAAGGCCTCGTTGATCTCCACCAGGTCGATGTCGTCGATCGTCAGACCCGCCTTGGCGAGGGCCTTGCGGCTGGCGGGCGCGGGTCCGGTCAGCATGATGGTGGGCTCGGAGCCGGAGACAGCGGCCGAGACGATACGGGCCCGCGGTGCGAGTCCGTACCGTTCGCCGATCCCGGCGGAACCGATGGCGACCAGCGACGCTCCGTCCACGATGCCGGAGGAGTTTCCGGCGTGGTGGACGTGGTCGATCTTCTCGACCCAGTGATACTTCTGCAGCGCCACCGCGTCGAATCCGCCCATCTCACCGATCGCGGCGAACGAGGGCTTCAGTCCGGCAAGCGATTCGGCGGTCGTGCCCGGCCGCATGTGTTCGTCGTGGTCGAGCACGACCAGACCGTTGCGGTCCAGGACCGGGACGACGGAGCGCTCGAAACGGCCGGCCTTCCAGGCTTCGGCTGCCCGCTCCTGGGAGAGCGCGGCATAGGAGTCGACGTCGTGCCGGGAGAACCCCTCGAGGGTGGCGATGAGGTCGGCGCCGACGCCCTGGGGGGCGAATCCGGTGTCCCAGTTGGTCATCGGGTCCATGGCCCAGGCGCCGCCGTCGGAACCCATCGCGACCCGGGACATCGACTCGACGCCCCCGGCCAGGATGAGGTCCTCCCATCCCGAACGCACCTTGGCCGCCGCGAGGTTGACGGCCTCGAGGCCCGACGCGCAGAAGCGGTTCTCCTGGACGCCGGCGACGGTGTCCGGGAGTCCGGCGGCGACAGCGGCCGTACGGGCGATGTCGGAGCCCTGGTCACCGATCGGGCTGACCACACCGAGCACGATGTCGTCGATGGCGGCCGGGTCCAGGTCGGGGAACCTGCGGCGCATCTCATGGATCAGTCCCACGACCAGGTCGATCGGCTTGGTGCCGTGCAGGGCGCCATTGGCCTTTCCGCGCCCGCGCGGGGTGCGGATCGCGTCGTACACAAACGCTTCGGTACTCAAGACAGCAGCCTTTCGGAATTCGGATGAGGGTCAGGCCAGCAGGGACCGGCCGATGATCTCCTTCATGATCTCGGTCGTACCGCCATAGATTGTCTGGATACGTCCATCGGTGAAGGCCTTCGCGACCGGGTACTCGGTCATGTATCCATAGCCGCCGTGAAGTTGCAGACAACGGTCGGCGACGCGCTTCTGTAGTTCGGTGGCCCACCACTTCGCCATGGAGGCATGGACGGCATCCAGTTCGCCCGCCGAGTGGTCGACGATGCAGCGATCGAGGAAGGTCCGGGTGACCGCACACTCGGTCGCCATCTCGGCGATCTCGAACCGGATGTGCTGAAGCTTCGACAACGGACGTCCGAAGGCCTCGCGCTCCTTGACGTACTCCATGGTGATGTCCAGGAGGTGTTCGGCCGCCGCGATCCCGGCGACCGCGATGCCCATGCGCTCCTGAGCGAGGTTGGTCATCAGATGGATGAACGCGCCGTCCCGCTCACCGAGCAGATTCTCCTTCGGGAGGCGTACGTCGTTGAAGAACAGCTCTGCCGTGTCCTGCGACTTCTGGCCGATCTTGTCCAGATTGCGCCCGCGCTCGAACCCCTCCGCGCCACGCTCGACGACCAGCAGCGACAGCCCCTTCGCGCCGCCTTCGGGTGATGTCCTGGCGACGACGATCACCAGATCGGCGAGGATGCCGTTGGAGATGAACGTCTTGGAACCGTTGAGGATCCAGTGATCGCCCTTGTCCTCGGCCGTCGTGCGGATTCCCTGAAGATCGGAGCCCGCTCCGGGCTCGGTCATCGCTATCGCCGTGATGATCTCGCCGCTGCAGAACCCGGGGAGCCAGCGCCGCTTCTGCTCGTCGGTGGCAAGGCCGGTCAGATACGGGCCGACGATGTCGTTGTGCAGCCCGAGCGCGAGCCCGGCCACACCCGCACGGGTGAACTCCTCCGCGATGACTGCGCTGTACCGGAAGTCGGGATTCCCTCCACCTCCGTACTCCTCGGGCACGGCAAGACCGAGGAGCCCCTGCCGGCCGGCCGCCGACCAGGCCGCCCGGGAGACGATCCCGTCCTTCTCCCACTGCTCGTAGTGCGGCAGTACTTCCTTGGCGAGAAAGGTTCGGACGGTCTCGCGGAACGCCTCGTGCTCTGCGGTGAAGATCCGGCGCTTCAACGGTTCCCCCTCTGATGAGGTCCGGCCCTGCGGTCATGAGTGATCCGCGGCTCGGACTGCTGTGACGCGGAGGTCCGCGGCCCGGACTTCGGCAGCTCGGACATCTGCGGCTCGGAGTTCTGCGGCTCGGCGATGCCGGGCACCCCCCAGTCGCGGGCCACCTCCGCGGTGTCGGCGCCCGGCCTGGCCGGGCCCCGGCGCACGGATCCCGGTGTCACGGAGAACCGGGGCGCGGGAGCCGGCTGGGTCATCCCGCTGTGTTCGACGAAGGTCCCGCGTGCGGCCATGTGCGGATGGGCGGCGGCCTCGCGGAGAGAGAGAACCGGCGCCACACATGCGTCGGAGCCGTCGAAGACCGCAGTCCAGTGGGCGCGCGTCCCGGTCCCGAACCGTGCGGCGATGGCGGCCCGGAGCTCCGGCCAGCGCGCCGGGTCGTGGCGCGCCGGAGCCTGTTCCGTGATGCCGAGCAGTTCGGTGAACTCGTCGTAGAACCGCTCCTCGAGGGCGCCCACGGCCATGTACGCACCGTCCGACGTCCGGTAACTGCCGTAGAAGGGGCAGCCCCCGTCGAGCAGGTTCACCCCGCGGCGGTCCTGCCAGCCGCCGGCCGCCATCATTCCGTGGATCATCGTGCCCAGATGCGCCGCGCCGTCCACGATGGCCGCGTCCACGACCTGCCCGGTACCTCCGTCAGCGCGTGCGTGCTGCAGCGCGGCGAGCACGCCGACCACCAGATACAGCGAGCCGCCCGCGTAGTCACCGACCAGGTTGGCCGGGACCGCGGGCGGTTCGTCGGGCTTTCCGATCATGCCGAGGGTGCCGGTGACCGCGATGTATCCGATGTCGTGGCCGGCGCGCTGGGCCAACGGGCCGTCCTGCCCCCAGCCGGTCATCCGCCCGTACACCAGGTCCGGATTGCGCGCGTGGCACTCCCGCGGCCCGACCCCGAGCCGCTCCGCGACCCCCGGCCGGTAGCCCTCGATCAGGATGTCGGCACGCTCCACAAGACGCAGGACCCTCGCTGCTCCGTCCGGGGCCTTCAGGTCGATGACGACGGAGCGCTTGTTGCGGTTGGTGAGGTCGTGCTGCGGATCGATTCCCAGTCCCGCACCACCGGGCCGGTCGACCCGTACGACGTCGGCGCCGAGGTCGGCGAGGAGCATCGCGGCGAACGGGCCGGGACCGATGCCCGCCAGTTCGACCACGCGCACCCCGGCCAGCGGGCCGCTTCCTGTCGCCGTCATCAAGCCCCCAGCGCCGTGACACAACCGATGTGACATCAATGATGTTAAGAACGTGTTCCACTCCGCACAAGCCTTTTGGCTGAGCGTTTGCTTAGACACCTCACGGGCGCCGTGTTCAGCCGGAGGATGCCCGGCAGGCGTCCAGCTCGGCGATCAGCCTCCTGGTGGCGACGACCCGGTAGCTCTCCTCGACCCAGTCGCAGAGCACCGCCGCGGACGGCGCCCCCTTCCGGTCGAGCGGCACCCGCACCCACCCCGCGGCGCCGAGCCCGTACCCGGACGGCGCGGCGCCCGGCGACGACAAGGCGTGTGCATGCGCTTGCGCCCCCGTGAGCTTGGCGCCGACGCCGAGCGGAGAGCTCCCGTCGGTGACACCGAGAAAGACGAAGATCTTCTTGTTGACCTTGACCACGGTCTCGCCCCAGGGGAACTCCTCCGACGCCCCCGGCAGCGCCAGTGCGAATTGCCGCACCTTTTCCCACTTCTTCAGGGCTGCTGTGGGCACTCCAGTCATCCGGGCCTCCCGGTCCGTACGGTTCAGCCCTAGTCACGCTAACCTCAGCCACCAACAATGGCGCGGCACCCACGGCGGAGGAGCAAGTTGAAGAGGCCGTACGACATCGTGCTCTTCGGAGCGACGGGCTACGCGGGCACACTGACCGCGGAGTATCTCGCCAGAAACGCACCCGAGGACTGCTCCTGGGCCCTGGCCGGGCGCGACACCGCGAAGCTGGAGGCACTGCGGGAGCGGCTCGCCGCCATCGAACCGGCCTGCTCGACGCTCCCCCTCGTCCACGCCGACTCCGGTGACCCGGACTCGCTGCGTGCGCTCGCCGAGTCGGCGAGGGTCGTCGCGAGCACCGTCGGTCCATTCATCTGGTACGGCGAGGGTCTGGTGGCCGCCTGCGCGGAAGCCGGCACCGACTACGTGGATCTGACCGGCGAGCCGGAGTTCGTCGACGCCATGTACGTGCGTTACGACGCCCGGGCCCGCGAGACAGGTGCCCGGCTGGTCCACTCCTGCGGCTTCGACTCCGTGCCCACGGATATCGGGGTCCTCTTCACGGTGCAGCAGCTCCCCGAGGGAGCGCCCCTGAACGTGGACGGCTTCGTCCGTACCAACGCGGCCTTCTCCGGCGGGACCTTCGCCTCCGCGCTGACCGCGATGGGACGCGGCCCCCAGACGATGCGCGCCGCCCGGGAGCGGCGGCTGTACGAGCCCCGTCTGGTGGGCCGACGGGCACGGGCTCCGATGGGCACGCCGCACTTCAGCAGGGAGACCGGTGTCTGGGCTCTGCCCCTGCCGACGCTCGATCCCCAGGTGGTGGCCCGCTCCGCCGTCGCGCTCCCGCGGTACGGACCGGACTTCCGCTACCGCCACTACGCGGCGGTGAAGACCCTGCCGATGGCGCTCGGCGGGGTGGCCGGCGCGGGCGCGGCCCTGGCGGTGGCTCAGGTGCCGCCGGCCCGATCCTGGCTGATGGGCAGGGTGGAGCCGGGCCAGGGACCCAGTGCGGAGCGGCGCGGCAACAGCTGGTTCATCACCCGCTTCGTCGGTGAGGGCGGCGGGCGGCGGGTGTTCACCGAGGTGTCCGGGGGCGATCCGGGCTACGACGAGACCGCGAAGATGCTCTCCGAGTCCGCGCTGAGCCTGGCCTTCGACGAGCTGCCGCCGACGGCCGGACAGGTCACCACGGCCATGGCGATGGGCGATGCGCTGCTGGCCCGGCTGCGGGCCGCGGGACTGACGTTCCGGGTGGCACACGTCCGATGACGGGCCGTCCGGACGCACAGTCCGGACGTGCTGTTCTGCCGGCGGCCGTCGCCACCGGCGGAACAGCACCCCGCGCGCGGTGTCGCATAGGCTCAGCGGCGATATGAAGAACAACCTCACTCCGCTCGGGCCCAAGGCCGACAAGGACACCGTGCGGCGGCACAATCTCAGCCTGGTGCTGCGCGCCGTCCGTGACCAGGGCGAAGCGACCCGGGCCGGCGTG
The DNA here is from genome assembly GCF_036088315.1 of Streptomyces sp. NBC_00344. NCBI lineage: Bacteria > Bacillati > Actinomycetota > Actinomycetes > Kitasatosporales > Streptomycetaceae > Streptomyces > Streptomyces sp. NBC_00344. Next base: position 804,589 of record NZ_CP107996.1, read on the forward strand.
GCGGGACGGGTGGGGCTGACCCGCGCGGCCGTGTCCTCGCTGGTGGAGCAATTGCTGGAGAGCGGCTTCCTCGCCGAGACGGGCAAGACGTTCAGCGGCCAGGCAGGCCGCCCGGGCACGGTACTGAAACCCGCCAGGACCGGAGCCGCGGGCATCGGGGTCGAGATCAACATCGACTACGTCTCGGTGTGCGTGGTCGATCTGGCGGGCACCGACCGGGTACGGCTCACCGAGCATCTCGACAACCGCGGCGCACCGCCGGCCGATGTGCTGGCCCGTGCGGCCCGGGTGGCCGCGCGCGCTCTGGAGTCGGCCCGTGAGCAGGAACTGCGCCCTGTCGGAGTGCAGCTGGCGCTGCCAGGACTGGTCTCCGGTGGGACCGTCAGGCAGGCTCCCAACCTCGGCTGGAACCGGGTGGCTGCCGAAGGCCTCTTCGCCCAGGCGCTCTCCACTCTCCGCCCCGACCACCGAGCGCTGCCGGTGAGTTCGGAGAACGAGGCCAATCTCGCCGCGCTCGCCGAGCTGTGGTTCGGCGGCCTCGAACGGATCCGCAGCTTTCTCTATCTGACGGGCGAGATCGGTGTCGGCGGGGCGCTGGTGCTCGACGGCGAACTGCTGCGCGGGGCCCATGGATTCGCCGGTGAGATCGGGCATGTGGTGGTGGACGCGACAGGTCCGGAGTGCCGTTGCGGCTCACGCGGCTGTCTGGAGCAGTACGCGGGCCAGTCCGCGCTGCTGCGGGCCGCCGGCATCGACGAGAACACCGGGGTCTCCGGGGTCTCCGAGCTGGAGCGGCGGGCGCGGGACGGCGACGGGCGCACGGTCGCCGCCGTCGAGGAGGCCGGCCTGATGCTCGGACGGGTGCTGTCCGGGGCGGTGAATCTCCTCGACCCCGATGCCGTGGTGCTCGGCGGGATCTACCGCGGCCTGATGCCGTGGCTTTCGCCGGCCGCCGACCGGGAACTCACCAGCCGGGTGGTCTCCGGACTCTGGTCCCGGGGCAGCGGCCGGCTGCGCGCCTCGTCCGTGGCCGGCGACGCTGCCCGCGGTGCTGCGGCGCTGATCGTCCAGGAGGTACTGGCCGACCCCATTGCGCACACGGAGCGCCGGGCAGGCTGACCGCTGTCTGCCCTCCCTGCGCCTCACCGGGCCGGGCGTCCCCGCTCCTCGGCACACCGAGCCGGGTCCCTGATACCTGACGTGACGTCAATCAGCTGTGTGTGAACGGTTTTCCGGGCAGATGTGCGCACGCATACTGCCGTTCAGGGGACGACAGCAGTCTCCTGAGCACCGCACGGACCTGAGGGACAGCGAACCGGAAGAGGGGCTGGGACACCTATGAGTGCACACGGAGGAAAGCGCGCCGTCCGCCGGGCCGGTCCGGCGGTCGCGGCCGCCACCGCCGCGCTGGCTGCGGCCGCCGCGCTCGGCATAGCGGGCCCGGCCCAAGCGTCCACCGCTGCGGGAGCCTCCGCCGGACCGGCGGGCCCGGCTGTCGGGCACGCCGTCACCGTGCGCCGCGGCGGGCCCGGCCGTACGGTCCTCTTCACCACCTCCCGCTCCGGGGAGACTCTGCTCGGCGTCGAATCCGCGGCACCCGGTGTCTCCTGGCAGACCGTCGGCAGCGAGTCCGCGGTGGTGTCCCTCCGGGTCGACGGCCACGGCACCTGCGCGCGGGACATCACACCCTGCGTCTGGCCTTCGCCGCGGACCGCTCCCCGGCCGGTGCCGTATCCGCCCGGATCGGCGCGTTCTCGGTCTCCGTCGCCCACCACGGCGCGGACGACACGGTCCTGCGCAACGCCCCCGTCCTCTACGGCCGCAACATTCCGGCACTCGGTACGGAGTTCCAGAGCGCCACCACCGATACGCCGCTGTTCATGTGGCACGAGTTCCTGCCGTCCACCACACCCGGTCACCGGGTGCTTCAGTACTCGGTGATCTGGAGCAACGAGGACGGCGGCACGGACACCCCGGCCCTGATGTCCCGCTGGGGCCGCACCACCGACATCGAGTGGGTGTACCGCACCGAGATCGACGCACACGGCCGGTCCGTCCCCGGTACCGGTGTCTACCAGGCCCCCGACCACCAGACCCTGCCGTTCGCAGGGTCCTACGAGGGCGGGCGCCCGCTCCTCGAAACGTGCACGTCGAACAACAACATGTGCGACAGGGTCGACGACCCGATGCGGTTCTCGCTATCCCCCGAACAGACCCTGCCCGCCGGTCAGCCGCGCGAGCACATGATGGACGTCAACGCATGGACGTACCCCGTGATGGCGCAGGAGATGATCCGCGAGGGAAAGATCGAGTCCCCGGGCGACCCGTCCACCGTGGAGGTCGGGGACCAGCGCAACTACCTCTGCATCGCGGTCGCCCACTCGGCCGTCCCCGCCGCCGACACCGGCAGCGTAGGGCTCAGCATCGGCGTCCGGCTGCGCGGCGACGACACGCTCTACCGCTCGGACCACGGCGTCCCGACGTCCTCGGTCAACCGCGACGGCACAGCGGCCACCACCGTCGAGCTCCCGCCGGGCACGGCGGCGGGGGACATCGCGGAGATCACCGCGCTCCGCACCCCCGTCACCGAGACGGGCGCCGCACTCCACGTCACGGCTGTCACCCGTGCCTTCCTCCTCGGCCGGGACTACCTGCCCCAGGCGTCCTTCGCCGGCTGGAACGGGGACATCACCCTGACACCTGCCGCCCCGAGCGCGGTGCTGTGGAAGCCCGTGGTGAAGCAGCAGGGGTGATCACGCATCCCTCTATCGAAGCGCTTCGACATCGCGTAATTTGTGTTGCGCACATCCAGGAGTTCCGGACCGGCGTTCCGGAGAGGAGCGGCTGCCGCCACCGGTGCGGCCCGCCTCTCCCGGGCCCGGCCTCCTGTGACCGATCCGCTTCTGCACCACGCAAGGAACCTCTATGAAGTTCACAGATGGCTTCTGGCTCATGCGCGAGGGCGTGCGCGCCTCGTACGCGACCGAAGTGCGAGATCTCCAGGTCGGTGCCGACCGGATCACCGCGTACGCCGCGGTCAAGCGCGTCGTGGATCGCGGCGACACGCTCAACTCCCCCCTGATCACCGTCGAGTGCTTCTCCCCCGCCGAGGGCGTGATCGGCGTACGCACCATCCACCATGCCGGGAAGACTCACCGCGGGCCGGAATTCGAGCTGGTCGGGGCCGACACCACGGCGGCCGCCCGCACCCGCCGCGAGGGCTCGGCCACCGAGCTGACCAGCGGCCCGCTGACCGTGCGGCTCGACACCGACGGGCCCTGGGGGCTGCGGTTCCTGGACGCGGACGGCCGCCGGCTCACCGGCGTCGAGTCCCGCGGTACCGCCTTCGCGACCGTCCCGGACGGCACGCACCACATGGCCGCGCAGCTCGCGCTGAGCGCCGGCGAGAACATCTACGGCCTCGGCGAACGCTTCACCCCGTTCGTCAAGAACGGCCAGTCGGTGGACATCTGGCAGGCGGACGGCGGCACCAGCAGCGAACAGGCCTACAAGAACATCCCCTTCTACGTGTCATCACGGGGCTACGGAGTCTTCGTCAACCACCCGGGGAAGGTCTCCTTCGAGGTCGGCTCGGAGTCGGTCGGACAGGTGCAGTTCAGCGTCGAGGACCAGTCACTGGAGTACTACGTCGTCGCGGGTCCGACACCCAAGGACATTCTCCGCCGCTACACCGCGCTCACCGGCCGGCCCGCACTGCCGCCGGCCTGGTCGTTCGGGCTGTGGCTGACCACCTCCTTCTGCACTTCGTACGACGAGGCGACCGTCACCTCCTTCGTCGACGGCATGGAGGAACGCGGAATCCCGCTCTCCGTCTTCCACTTCGACTGCTTCTGGATGCGCGAATACCAGTGGTCGGACTTCGCCTGGGACCCGGAGGTGTTCCCCGACCCCGAGGGCATGCTCGCCAGGCTCAAGGAACGCGGGCTGAGGATCAGCATGTGGATCAATCCGTACATCGCGCAGAAGTCGGCGCTGTTCGCGGAGGTGGCCGAGCGGGGTTATCTGGTCAAGCGGCCCAACGGCGACATCTGGCAGTGGGATCTGTGGCAGCCGGGCATGGCGCTGGTGGACTTCACCAACCCCGCGGCCCGCGAATGGTTCGCCGGGAAGCTGCGCGTCCTGCTGGACCAGGGGGTGGACTGCTTCAAGACGGACTTCGGGGAGCGCATCCCGACCGATGTGGTCTGGCACGACGGTTCGGATCCGGAGCGGATGCACAACTACTACGCCCAGCTGTACAACCGCACGGTGTTCGACCTCCTGGAGAAGGAGCGCGGTGACGGTGAGGCGCTGGTGTTCGCGCGTTCGGCGACGGCGGGCGGTCAGCAGTTCCCCGTCCACTGGGGCGGCGACTGTTTCGCGTCCTTCAACGCGATGGCCGAGTCGCTGCGCGGCGGACTCTCGCTCTCGCTGTCCGGCTTCGGCTTCTGGAGCCACGACATCGGCGGATTCGAGGGAACACCCGACCCCGAGGTCTTCAAGCGCTGGCTGGCCTTCGGTCTGCTCTCGTCGCACAGCAGGCTGCACGGCAATGTCTCCTACCGCGTGCCGTGGGAGTTCGGGGAGGAAGCGGTCGACGTGGCACGGCAGTTCACGCTGCTCAAACACCGGCTGATGCCGTATCTGTACGGGGTGGCGGCCGAAGCGCACCGGACCGGTGTCCCGGTGATGCGTCCGATGCTGCTCGAATTCCCCGAAGACCCCAACACACGCCCGCTGGACCGCCAGTACATGCTCGGTCCCGACCTCCTGGTGGCGCCGGTCTTCACAGCGGACGGCGACGTGGAGTACTACGTGCCCGAGGGGACCTGGACCCACCTGCTGACCGGCGAGAAGGTCACCGGTCCGGTGTGGCGCCACGAGACGCACGGCTTCGACAGCCTGCCGCTGTACGTACGGCCCGGCACGGTGCTGCCGTGGAGCGGGGACGACCAGCGGCCGGACGGGGACTGGCTGACCGGACTGACACTGCGGGCCTTCGAACCCGCGGGAGTCACCGAGGTCACGGTTCCGGATCACTCGGGGGCGGTTGCTGTGCGGTTCCGCATCACACGGGAGGGGAGTGCCCTGCGGGCCGGCGCGGAGGGGACGGATCGTCCCTACCGGGTGGAGTGGGAGGGGGCCACCGCGGAGGGAACAGGCACGGTGACGGTGACAGCCGGGTAACCGCCGGGGCCGGCTGAGGGCCAGGGCAGGCGGAGAGGCCAGGCACCGGGACGGGACGTCCTGTGCCGGGCCTCTCCGCTCTCTCCCGGCTCTCAGCCGGAGAAATCGAAACGCGCACACCTCACGGGCCCGCGCAGCCTCACACGTACATCGTGCACACCGGACGCCTCGAACTCCGCTGCCGCAGTCATGTACGCGTAGACGCCGCCCGTCGTGACGGGGAACGTCACCGTGCTGCCCGGCAGCGTGAGCTCGACGGCACCCCGCCCGGACGCCTCGACGGTGACGCCCGTTGCCCGGGTTCCGAAGTCGCACCGCCGGAAGACGAGTTCGCCCTCGGCCCCGTGCACCGGTGTCACCGCGTCGCCGGCTGCCCTGGCGCGGTCCACGATCTCCGTGGCGTGCTGTTCGTCGTAGTCGGCCGCCGCCAGCCCGTGGGCCAGCACGTCCCGCGGTCCGGCCGGGTCTCCGGCCAGGGTCAGGGCAGCCGTGGAACGGATGTCGGCGCTCGATGCACCGGCCATGAGTTCGTACGTCCCCGGTTCGACCGTCCAGTGTCCGTGCGCCACATCCCAGTGGCCGAGCAGGGAGACCGGGAACTCGAACGCGAGCCGCTCCGAGGCGCCCGGCGCGAGCCGGACCCTGCGGTGGGCGACGAGCTCCCGGGCAGGGCGTACCACGGAGGGCCGCACGGCGCGGGCGTAGAGCTGTGCCACCTCGTCGGACGGCACGGAGCCCGTGTTGGTGACGGTGAACTCGGCTCGCACCATGTCGCTTTCGCACCTGGCGCGCACAGGCGAATAGGCGAAGGACGTGTAGGAGAGCCCGTGCCCGAACGCGTAGAGCGGCGTGCCCCGGTAGTACAGGTAGGTCTGGCGCGAGCCGATGATGTCGTAGTCCAGCAGGTCAGGCAGCTCCGCGTCCGACGCGTACCAGGTCTGCGGCAGCCGCCCGGCCGGGGAGACGTCGCCTGACAGCAGCCGTGCCAGCGCCGTGCCCGCCGCCTGACCGCCGTGTGCGGTCCACAGCAGAGCGGGCAGTCGGGCGTCCGCGTCCGGCACCGCGTAGGGATAGGACGAGCAGAGCACCAGCACGGTGCGCGGATTCGCCGCGTGAGCGGTACGCCAGAGGCGGTCCTGCTGTGGCGGGAGGGCCAGCGTGGTGCGGTCCTCGGTCTCCCGGCCGTTGATGTGCGGGTCGTTCCCCGCGACCACGATCACCACGTCCGCGTCCGCCGCTGCCCGTGCCACCGCATCGGTACCGCTCTCGACCGTCTCGATGCCGAAAACATCGCCGTCGTCGGCAACCCTTGCCGCCCCGGTGGCGACAGAGACGTAACGCCCGGTCCCGGTGTGCTTGAGGAGGTGGCCGCCGCCATGCTCCTCCAGCGTGAACGTCTCCTGCACGATCCAGCCCCCGGGCTGATCGGCGGAGGCCCGGACGAATCCGTCGTCCGCCACCGAGAGACAGCGTCCGTCGGCAGCCCGCAAGGTGAGCACACCACCGCCCCAGTCGACGAGCGCCAGCTCGGAAGGCCGGTCACCGCAGGTCAGCGGAGGCAGATCGGTTCGGCCCGCGAGCAGCGCCGGATCGAGCGCGCCCTCATCGGCTCCGGACACCTCGTTCGCGGTGTCGCAGGCGGGTACCTGGAGCCAGCCGGCCGCGGTCCTCAGCCGGACCCGGTCGGCGCCGTCGGCGTGGATCACCACGTCGGCACCGAAGCGGGCCCGCAGCCCCTCCACGGGTGTGGAGCGGTGGATGAGTGCGCCGCTGTACCAGTCGAGTTTGCACTCGTCGGCGAGGAGGCCGACCACCGCGATCCGCTGTCCGCCGGCGAGTGGCAGCAGGCCGTCGTTCTTCAGCAGTACGGCGCACTGCTCCGCGGCCTCGAGGGCGAGCGCACGGTGCGCGGGGGTGTCGAAGCCCTGGTCCGGGCCGGTTCCGGCATAGGGGTCGGATTCGGGGTCGAACTCCCCCAGCGCGAAGCGCATGGCGAGTTGTCTGCGCACGGCGGTGTCGATGTCGGACTCGGTGATCAGTCCCTGATCGAGGGCGCCGCGGAGCCGGCCGGTGATGACCGAGGAGTCGGTGCCGTGGTCGGTGAAGCTGTCCACCCCGGCCTTGAGAGCGGCGGCCGTGGCTTCCTCATGGGTGTCGAAGTAGTGCTCGGAGTCGACGAGGTTCGACGGCGCGCCCGCATCGGAGCAGACCACGAGATGCCGGTCGGTCCAGGAGCGCAGCTGCTCGCGGATGTAGGGGGACACATGGTTGGGCCGCCCGTTGACGAGGTTGTACGCCGGCATGACACCGGCCACCGAGCCGGCCAGTACCGCATCGCGGAACGCCCTGAGGTCGTACTCGTGGAGCACCCGCGGGCGCACCGATGCCGATGCGGTGTCCCGGTCGGTCTCGTTGTTGTGCGCGAGCCAGTGCTTGAGTACGGGCGCTGTGCGCCAGTACAGAGGATGGTCGCCGCGCAGCCCCCGGGTGTAGGCGACGGCGACCGCCGATGTGAGGGACGGGTCCTCGGAGTACCCCTCCTCACCCCTCCCCCAGAGCGGGTTGCGCAACAGATTCACTGTCGGCGCCCATACATTGAGCCCGACCCGCTCGTCCCGGGCGCGCATGGCACGAACCTCGGTGCCCACCGCCTCGCCCACCCGGCGCACCAGGTCCTCGTTCCAGCTCGCACCGAGCCCCACGGCCTGCGGGAAGACCGTGGCCGGCCCCATCCAGGCCACCCCGTGCAGGGCCTCCTGCCCGGTACGGAAGGCGCGCACGCCGAGTCGCTCGACGGGGGGCGTGAACTGATGCAGCATCGCGATCCGCTCATCGAGTGTGAACCGCGCGAGCAGATCGTCGATGCGCTTGCTGTGCGGGAACTGCGGGTCACGGAAGGGCGGCTGGTGCTCGGTCACGTGCGATTCCCCTTGGAAAGGTGGGAGGTTGAGCCTTCGAAGCGCTTCGATGCTGGGCGGCGACACGGCCGGGTGTCAAGACACCCGGGGGGCACAACTGGTGCCCCATGCACAGCCCTGCGCCGAAACACGCCCGGAATACCTCCGAGCTTTCTTGAAAACAACTCTTGTGCGTCCGGACCCCTTCACTTAATGTCACAGCAACATCGAAGCGCTTCGACAAAGCTGCGCCACGAAGCGGCGCCTCTGCGGGCACCCCCGCCGCCCTCGCCGTCCGCCTCGTAACCGTCTGCCACACCCGGACACACCCGCCTCAGACACACGAGCCGAACGACCCGCCCCCGCCGCGTGTCGTCCCGGTGCGCCACGAAGGGTTCACGCAATGACGCAGAATTCCTCCTCCGCCCCGAGCCGGAGAAGCTTCCTCGCTTCCACAGCGGTCGCCGCGGCCGCCGCGGCCGGTGGGATGCCCTTGCTCGCTGCCTGCGGCGGCAGCGCGAGCAAGGACAAGGAGGGGGCCACATCGGGCAAGGCACTGAAGAAGCTCGAACCGGACTACGTCGCGAACAACCCCGCCACCCCGGACATCCCGGCCGTCAACGGCTCAAGCCCCGGCTACACCAAGTTGCCCGCCCCGCTGGCCACTTCGGTCGAGTCGGTCCCCGGCAAGGGCTCCGCGTTCCGGCTCATGACCCCGCTGTGGGGCACCGTGCCGAAGAAGAACAACGCGTACTACCGGGCGGTGAACAAGGCCGTCGGTGCGACGCTGAACTTCGACCCGCAGGACGGAAACTCCTACCAGGACAAGATCGGTGCGGTCCTGGCGGGCAGCGACATACCGGATGTTGTCACCATCCCCGGCTGGAACATGCAGGGGCAGATCCGCAACGCGATCGTCTCCCGGTTCGCCGACCTCGGCCCCTACCTCGCGGGTGACGCCGTCAAGAAGTACCCGAACCTGGCGAACATCCCCACCGGCGCCTGGGAGTACTCGGTCTTCGGGGGCAAGCTGCGCGGGCTGCCCATGCCGACGCCGATCATCGGCAACGCCATCTTCTGCCGCAAGGATCTGATCGGCTCCACCGCGCTTCCCGCCAGCGCGGACGAGCTGTACGCCTTCGGCAAGGAGTACACCGACGCCAGGAAGAAGGTCTGGGCGTTCGACGATCTCTGGACATGTATCCAGAAGATGTTCGGTGTGCTCCCCGACTCCCCGCACTACTGGCAGCTCAAGGACGGCAAACTCGTCCACAAGATCGAGACGGCCGAGTACCGCGAAGCCCTCGCCTTCGGACGGAAACTGCACGACGCCGGACTGGTCCACCCGGACGCCGAGGCCAACAAGGACGCCGACGCCAAGATCCGGTTCACCAGCGGCCACGTCGTGATGTACAACGACGGCACCGGCGGCTGGAAGACCATGGTCACCGAGCAGGCAGCGGCCAACCCGAAGTTCGAGATGCAGGCCCTGGACTTCTTCAGCCCCGACGGTGGCAGCCCCGTTCTGTGGCAGGACGACCCGGCCGGGATCTTCACCTTCATCAACAAGAGACTGCCCAGGGCGAAGATCGAGGAAATCCTGGCGATCGCCGACTACGCGGCAGCGCCGTTCGGCACCCGGGAGTTCATGCTCACCAACTTCGGCGTCGAGGGCACCCACTACACGATCAAGGACGGCACCCCGACGTACACCAAGCAGGGTGTCCAGGAGGCCCAGCCCGCCACCTTCCTCTACCTCGTCTCCCCGCCGCCCGCCATCGCCTACCCCGACCAGCCCCAGCTGGCCAAGGACGCGGCAGGCTGGATGGCCCGTCAGGCCCCCCATGTGAAGAAGCCGCTCTTCTTCGGCATGCAGATCGTCGAGCCCCAGCGCTACGCCTCGCTCTACACACCGTTCGACGACCTGCGCAAGGACATCACCCGTGGCCGCAAGAAGGTCAGCGACCTCGAGGAGGCGGTGAACACCTGGAAGAAGAGCGGCGGGGACCGGCTGCGCGCCTGGTACCAGGACATTCTCGAGAAGAACGGCTCCGGCAGCTGACCGCACAACAGGGACGGGCCGCCGGTCGCTGACGGGCCGGCCGGCGAGGGGATGGAGTTCGACCATGGAGACCGCACGGTGAAGGCACGGACCACCGTTTTGAACGGCACGGCGGGCGAACCGGACGCAGACGTCGCGGTACCACCGCCACGGACCGCGGCCGGCGCCGGCGGCCGTAGCGGACGGACCCGGCGGGAGCGTGCGCGGGCGCGGAACCGCCGGCCGGTGACACAGGGCGGTATCACCCGTCGACGGCGGTTCCTGCGGGACCGGACGCTGATCCTCATGACCCTGCCGGCCATCGGTCTGCTGCTGGTCTTCAACTACATCCCGCTGCTCGGGAACGTGGTGGCGTTCCAGGACTACGACGTCTACGGCGCGGGCATGACGGGCAGCCCCTTCGTCGGTCTCGAGAACTTCCAGCGGATCTTCGACGACTACCGCTTCTGGGAAGTGCTGCTCAACACCCTGATCATCTTCGCGACCCAGCTGCTCCTCTTCTTCCCGGTCCCGATTCTGATCGCACTGCTGCTCAACACCGTGATGAGCACCCGGGTGCGCGCCTGGGTGCAGGGCATCGTCTATCTCCCGCACTTCTTCTCCTGGGTTCTGGTGGTCACCGTCTTCCAGCAGATGTTCGGCGGTGCCGGGCTGGTCGCCCAGTGGCTTCGGGATCACGGACACGGCGGTTTCGACCTGATGACGGATCCGGGCTTCTTCAAGTTCCTGGTCACCGCCCAGTCGGTGTGGAAGGACGCGGGCTGGGGTGTGATCGTCTTCCTCGCCGCACTCGCCGCCGTCAACACGGATCTCTACGAAGCGGCCGCGGTGGACGGAGCTAACCGGTGGCGCCGGATGTGGCACGTCACGCTGCCCGCGCTGCGCCCGGTGATCGCCCTTCTGCTGGTCCTGCGGGTGGGCAGCGCGCTCAATCTCGACTTCGAGCAGATCCTGCTCCAGCGCGACCAGGTCGGAGCCTCCGCATCCGAAGTCCTCGACACCTACATCTGGTGGACGGGCATCAAGACCGGCGACTTCGGCTACGCGGCCGCGGCCGGAATCTTCAAGGGCGTCTTCAGCGTGCTGATGGTGCTGGCCGCGAACAAGGCCGCCCACATGATGGGCGAGCAGGGGGTGTACGCCAAGAAATGACCGCGACACTGATGGATCAGCAACCGAAGGAAACCCCGCTGCAGAGGGCTCTGCGTATGGAACCTCGCCCTGTGTGGGAGGAGGAACCCACCAAGGCGGGCCTCGCCTTCAAGGGACTCGGGCTGACCGCGATATGCGCCATGGTGGTCGTACCCCTGTGGGTGGTGATCGTCACGAGCCTCTCGGACACCAGGGCGATCAACGCGGCGGGCGGCCTGGTCGTCTGGCCGAAGTCCGTGACCTTCGTCGCCTACCGGGAACTGCTCAGCGGCGGTGCCGTAACCCGCGCGACACTGGTCAGCCTCGGTCTCACGGCTGTCGGTACGGCGGTCAGCATGGTGGTGTCGGTGCTGTGCGCCTACGGCCTCAGCCGCAGGGACTCCTTCGCACACCGTCCTCTTCTCCTCACACTGATGGCGACCATGTTCTTCGGCGCCGGGCTGATACCCACCTATCTGCTGGTCACCGGGATCGGGCTGTCGGACAGTTACTGGTCGATGATCCTGCCGAGCGCGATCAGCGTCTTCAACATCCTGGTACTGCGCGGATTCTTCATGGACACCGCTCCGGAACTCATCGAGGCCGCCCGCATCGACGGGGCCGGCGAATGGCGCATTCTGATCCAGATCGTGATGCCGCTCTCGCGCGCCGTGCTCGCCGTCATCGCCCTCTTCTACGCGGTCGGTTACTGGAGCCAGTGGTTCAACGCGATGCTCTACATCCAGGACAGCGAGAAGTACCCGCTGCAGATGATCCTCAGGCAGCTGGTGCTTCAGCATCAGGTTCCGCCTGGCGCCATGGGCTCCGCCGTGAGCAGCGGAACCATCAACAGCCTCGCCGTCCAGATGGCCGTCATGGTGCTCGCGCTGATCCCCATCGCCGTGCTCTCGCCCTTCGTCCAGAAGCACTTCCAGAAGGGCATGCTCACCGGCGCCGTCAAGGGCTGACGCACACCTCGCAGCCCATCCGCTCCGCCGTGGTCCGTCCGCTCCTCGTATCCACTGCTCTCCCGTGTCCGCTCTCCCGGCCGTCGGGGCCGGCGGGCTGCCCGCTCGTGTCCATTGCGCGCCCCACCGGAAGGCGATCGTCATGACCGAAGCCCCACGTACGCCGCGTCGGCGCACCGTCCTCGCAGGTGCCGGGGTAGCCGCCGCCGCTGTGCTGCCCGGCGCACCGGCTGCCGCCGCCTCGGCCAGGACCGCGTCCGGCTCCCCGGCCACCGCCGGGAGCGCCGCACAACCGCACCGCTGGCGCACCGCGGTGATCGGTGGCACCGGATTCATCACCGGAGTGCTCTTCCATCCCCGTGTGAAGGGACTCGCCTACGCCAGGACGGACATCGGCGGCGCCTACCGCTGGGAACAGTGGACCTCACAGTGGGTCCCGCTCAACGACCGCACCGGCTGGGACGACTGGAACCTGATGGGGGTGGAGGCCATCGCGGTCGACGAGGCCCATCCGGACCGGCTCTACCTCGCGGTGGGTACCTACACCACGTCGGGGAACGGCGCGGTCCTGTGCTCCGGCGACCGGGGGGCGACGTGGACCCGTAACGCGCTTCCGGCCGCGCTCGGCGCCAACGAGAACGGCAGGGGCACCGGCGAGCGGCTGCTCGTCGATCCCGGCGACAGTGACACCCTGTGGCTCGGCACCCGGCACGACGGACTGCTCACCTCGGCCGACCGCGGGAACACCTGGGCGGCCGCCACCGGTTTCCCGGCCGTCCAGGGCGCGTCAGGACAGGGAGTCACCCTTGTCGTCGCTGCCGGGCGCACCCTGTACGCGGGCTGGGGCGACGGCGGCACCGCCCTCTACCGCAGATCGGGCTCCGGCTGGGCGGCCGTCCCAGGACAGCCGTCGGGGGAGTCCGCGAAGGTGCCGGTGCGTGCCGCGTACGACCGTGCGACACACGCTCTCTATGTCACCTACGCCGACACCGCGGGGCCCAACGACCAGACCACGGGTTCGGTGCACCGGCTGAACACCCTGACGGGCCGGTGGACAGAGGTGACGCCGGTGCAGCCGGGCGGCGTCACGGCCGGCGGGGCCGCCGACACCTTCGGCTACGGCGGAGTGTCCGTCGACGCGCGGCGTCCGGGCACCCTGGTGGTCTCGACCAACAACCGGTGGTCGGACACCGACACGCTCTTCCGCTCGACCGACGGCGGCCGCAACTGGACCTCGCTCAAGGACACGGCCGTCCTCGATGTCTCCCGGACGCCCTACCTCAACTGGGGTACCACAGCGAAGTTCGGCTGGTGGATCCAGACGGCCGGCATCGATCCCCACGACTCGGAACACATCGTGTACGGAACCGGCGCGACCCTCTACGCCACTCACGATCTCATCCGCTGGACCCCGCAGATCCGCGGCCTCGAGGAGTCCGCGGTGGTCCTGCTGGTCTCGCCGCCCGCGGGCAGGGCCCATCTGCTCAGCGGGCTCGGTGACATCGGTGTGATGTACCACGAGTCACTCACCTCGTCCCCCTCCCTGGGCATGGCGTCCAACCCGGTCTTCGGCACCGCCACCGGACTCGCGTTCGCCGCTCTGAAGCCCTCGTACACCGTGCGCACCGGGTGGTCGTCCGGCAGCAACGGCGCCTGCTCGGACGACGGCGGCCGTACCTGGCGGCCGTTCGCGGCCCAGCCGGAGATCGCGGCGGCCGCCCCCGGTCCCATCGCGGTCAGCGCCGACGGATCCACCCTGCTGTGGTCCTTCATCCACTGGGACGGAACCACGTACGCGGCACACCGCTCGACCGACGGCGGCGCCTCCTGGGCCGAGGTACCGTCCTTCCCCAGGGGCGCCACCCCCCTGGCCGACCCTGTCGACCCCTCCCGCTTCCATGCGTACGACACCGGCACCGGCACCGTGTTCCTCAGCACCGACTGCGGGGCCACCTTCACCGCGGGAGCCACCGGGCTCCCCTCCGGCGACAACCAGTTCCGCATCGCCGCCGCTCCGGGACGCTCCGGCGACCTCTGGCTCTCCGCGAAATGGAACGGCCTCCACCGCTCCACCGACGGCGGTGTCACCTTCACCAGGATCGGCAGCTGCTGGGCCTCGTACGTCGTCGGCTTCGGCAAGGCAGCGGAAAGCGCCGGCTACCCAGCGATCTTCCAGGTCGGTTCCACCGAGACCATCACCGCCGTCCACCGCTCCGACGACGCCGGAGCGAGCTGGCTGCGCATCAACGACGACGCACACCAGTGGGGCTGGACCGGGGCCGCGATCTCCGGCGACCCACGCATCCACGGCCGGGTCTATCTCGGCACCAACGGCCGCGGCATCCAGTACGCAGACCCTGAGTGGGAGCGGCCATGACCTCGCTGTACGACACCTACGGCCACCGGATCCTGTTCGGCGGCGACTACAACCCCGAGCAGTGGCCCGAGGAGATCTGGCCCGATGACATCCGTCTGATGGCGGAGGCAGGCGTCAACTCCGTGACACTCGGCGTCTTCAGCTGGGCCGCACTCGAACCACGCCCGGGTGCACGGGAGTTCGGCTGGCTGGACCGGCTGATGGATCTCATGCACGACCACCGGATGTCGGTGGTGCTCGCCACCCCGACCGCGTCCCCGCCCCCCTGGATGGGCGCCCGCCACCCCGAGACCCTGCCACGCGACGAGAACGGACAGACCGTCTGGTACGGATCCCGCCAGCAGTTCTGTGCCAGCAGCCCCGTGTACCGCCGCTACGCGGCCGCTCTCACCGAGGATCTCGCGGCGCGCTACGCAGCACACCCGGCACTGCGGATGTGGCACATCAACAACGAGTACTGCACCTTCTGCTGGTGCGACGAGACCGCAGGTCACTTCCGCCGCTGGCTGGGGGCGAGGTACGGCTCGCTCGATGCACTCAACGAGGCCTGGGGCACCGCGTTCTGGAGCCAGCGCTATGACGACTGGGCCGAGATCATCCCGCCCCGCCGCGCCCAGTACATGCGCAACCCCGGTCAGATGCTCGATTTCAGACGCTTCACATCCGACGCCCTGATGGAGTGCTACCTCGCGGAGCGGGACATCGTCTCCCGGCACACCCCTCGGGTCCCGGTCACCACCAACTTCATGCCGTTCTGGACCGGCCAGGACGCCTGGAAGTGGGCCGAGCAGGAGGATGTCGTCTCGGTCGACATCTATCCGGATCCGGCCGATGCCTGGGGCGCCCAGTACAACGCGATGATCGGCGACATGACCCGCTCCCAGGCGCGCGGCCCCTGGATGCTGATGGAGCAGGCGGCGGGCCCGGTCAACTGGCGGGGCGTCAACCACCCCAAACCGCGCGGCCTCAACCGCCTCTGGTCGCTGCAGTCGGTGGCGCACGGTGCGGACGCCATCTGCTACTTCCAGTGGCGGCAGTCCCGGCAGGGCGCGGAGAAGTTCCACTCCGCGATGCTCACCCATGCGGGCGAGCAGGGCCGCACCTACCAGGAGGTCAAGCAGCTCGGCGCCGAACTCGGGAGGCTCTCGGAGGCGGTGGCGGGCACCGACACCCCGTCCGATGTGGCGGTGCTGCACGACTGGGAGTCCTGGTGGGCGGACCAGCAGGACGGCCGGATCTCCACCGAGGTCGAGTACCCCGACGTGGTGCGTGCCTGGCACCGCGCCCTGTGGGAGGCGGGACTCACCACGGACTTCGCCCATCCGGCACACGAGCTGGGCAGGTACCGGCTGGTGGTGATCCCGCATCTGTATCTGCTCACCGACGCCGCGATCGACAACCTGGTGGCGTATGTGAGGGGCGGGGGCACCCTCGTCAGCGGTTTCCACACCGGAGCGGCCGACCAGGACGACCGGATCAGGGCGGGCGGAATGGACGTCCGGCTGCGTGAACTCTTCGGCATCTCCACCCTCCAGGAGTGGTGGCCGCTCGACGCGGGCTCCACCGTGGAATGCGAGGGCTTCCGCGGCACGCTCTGGTCGGAGGAGCTGGAGCCCGGCGGTGCCGAGACCGTGGCGAGGTACCAGGAAGGCGAACTGGACGGTCTCCCCGCCGTCCTGCGCAACGGCCGTGCCTGGTACCTCTCGACGCTGCCCGAACCCGGCGCGCTCCGCGATCTCCTGGCACGCGTGGCCGCCGACGCGGAGGCCCGGCCGGTGCTGACCGGCCTGCCCGCCGGGGTCGAGGCGGTCCGCAGGGGTGAGCTGCTCTTCCTGCTGCACCACGGCAGGCAGACCGTCACCGTGCCGGTTCCCGGCCGCCACCGCGATCTGCTCTCCGGCGCGGCGGTGGAAGGTTCGTTGGAGCTCGGCCGCTACGGCGCCGCGGTTCTGCGGGAGGACGTCCGGTGATTCACGGCACCTGGGAGCCCCGCCCCGCCACCCGATGGCAGGATGCCTTCCTCAGCGGCAACGGCAGGCACGGCGCCATGGTGTACGGAGACCCGGCCGACGACCGGGTGATCGTCAGTCATCACTCGCTGGTACGTCCCAACGGGAGCGAGGGCCTGGGTCCGCCGGAACTCGCCGACGGGCTCGGGCGGCTCCAGGACGCCCTGCTCAGCGGGGACACCACCGCGGCGGAGCGCTTCGGCGCGGAACATCCGCTGCACTGGGTGCAGCCCTTCCATCCGGCCTTTCAGGTGCGCATCCGGCAGGCTGTCCGGCAGGCAACCGGCTATCGCCGTCAGGTCGACTTCTCGACCGGCGTGGTCGGTGCGGAGTGCGGGCCGCAGGTCAGCCGGGTGTTCGTGTCACGCGCCGATGACGTGATCGTCCAGTACCTCAGGAGCCCGGCGATGTCGGCCGCCCTCACTCTCGACCACCGCCTGCCGGGCGTCCCGCCCCGGCTGGCGGTCGGGCGGAGCACGGCGCTGACCCGGGAGGGCGGCCGGCTCACGCTGCGGGCCGGCTACCCGGGAAGCGGCACCGCGTTCACCGGGGTCACCGTGGTGCTGGCGGAGGGTGGCTCCGCCGCCTTCGCGGGCGACGGCATCCGCTTCGACGGCGCCCAGGGCCTGTTGCTGCTCACCCGGGTGCGACGTGATCCCGCTGGAGCGGACCCGGAGGACACCGCGGACGCAGCCGCCGCACTGCGTGCCCTGCTCACCGGGGACGAGCCCGGCGGAGCCGTTCCGGCCGCGTGGGATGTCTATCAGCGGCTGCTGAGCCGCCATGAGGCGCTGCACCGGCCGGCGTACCGCCGCGTCACACTCCGTCTCGGACCGGTCGGCGACGAACAGCGCTTGCCCGGTTCCGAGTTGTTGCGGCTGCCGGGACGTCCCGCGCTGCTCGCGCGTCTCTTCGCGGCCGGCCGCTACCATCTGCTCTCGTCGAGCGGGGTCCTTCCGCCGCGGCTGACCGGGCTGTGGACCGGCGACTGGGACACCGCCTGGTCGGGCGCCTTCACCACGAACGCCAATCTCAACCTCCAGATCGCGTCGGCCGCCCCTGCCGCGCTGCCCGAGGTCACCGAAGCCCATGCCGCCCTGGTGTATGGCCAGCTGGCGGACTGGCGCGACAACGCGCGTGCACTCTTCGGGGCGCGAGGGGTCGTCGCGCCCTCGCACACCGACGGCGAGAGCGGGCACACCCGGCACTTCCAGCGCACCTACCCCCTGCATCTGTGGTCGGCGGGCGCGGACTGGCTGCTGGTCCCGCTCGTCGAACAGGCGCAGACCACCGGCATCACCGATCCCCGCCTCCTCGGCGCACTCACCGAAGTGGCGCTGTTCTACCAGGACTTCCTCAGCCGCACCGGACGGGACGGCCGGATAGTGATCGCCCCCTCCTACTCACCGGAGAACCGTCCGGCGAACGCGAGCTGGGGCACGGTGAACGCCACCATGGACATCGCGGCGGCCCGGCACGCCCTGACCACGGCCGCAGCGCACGCCCCCGGCCATCCCGACGCCGGGCGATGGCGCGCCATCGCCGGGAATCTCCCGGACTACCGGGTGAACGAGGACGGGGCGCTTGCCGAGTGGGCCTGGCCGGGTCTGGCGGAGAACTACCACCACCGTCATCTCAGCCACCTCTATCCCGTCTGGCCGCTGGACGAGATCAACCCCTACGACACTCCCGCGCTCGCCGGCGCCGCGCGCCGGGCGCTCGAGCTGCGTGGCCCCGAGAACGACTCCGCCCACGGCCATCTGCACCGCGCCCTGATCGCCGCCAGGCTGCGCGATGCCGGCGCGGTCGCCCGCGCACTGGGCGCGGTGCTCGGCGGCGACTTCTTCCACGACTCGCTGATGAGCTCGCACTATCCGGCACGTGACGTCTTCAACGCCGATGCCGCGCATGCCCTGCCCGCGGTACTCGTCGAGATGCTGCTGCAGTCCACACCGTCCCGGCTCGTACTCCTTCCCGCGCTCCCCCCGGAGCTTCGGGAGGGCGAACTCCGCGGTGTGTGCACCAGGTTCGGCGCATCCGCCGATCTGACCTGGTGCGACGGACGGGCGACAGCCGTGCTCCGCCCCAGCCGGACCGTACGGGTGGATCTGCGCGTCGGCGAAGGTCTGACGGTCACAGGGCCGCTTCCCACCGAACCCCCCGCCGGCACCCCGGAGGTCCTGCTGGACCTGACGGCCGGCGTGGACTGCGTCCTCAGCCTGGGGCCGCAGTAGTTTCCCCCCACCATGGAAGGAACACCCATGGCACGTCGTACTCCCGGCACACTCCTGGCCGCCCCCTTGGCAGCCCTGGCCGCGCTGATCGGTTTCGCCGCCGCCCCGGCGCAGGCAGCCGTCTGGTCCTCGTCCGACCAGTGGGGCTCCTACACCACACCGGACGGCTACACCCTCTACAACGACATCTGGGGTTCGGGCGCCGGCACCCAGACCATCTGGGCCAACTCGTCCGCCAACTGGGGCGTCTCGGCCGACCACCCGAACACCGGTGGCATCAAGGCGTATCCCAACGCCAAGAAGGTGATCGGCAAAGCGATCTCCTCGCTGGCCTCCCTCACCAGCACCTACAACGTCACCGTCCCGTCATCCGGCGCCTACAACACCTCGTACGACATCTGGGACGACGACTACGCCAACGAGATCATGCTGTGGGTCAACTACAACGGTGCAGTGGGCCCGCTCGGCAGCTCCGTCGGCACGGTGACGCTCGGCTCGGACACCTGGACGGTGTATGTGGGGAGCAACGGCGCCAACAACGTGTACTCGTTCCTGCGTACCTCGGACTCCACGGCGGGATCGGTCAACATTCTGTCGGTACTCAAGTGGCTCAAGGACACCAAGGGGTACATCGGCAACGAGACCATCGGCGATGTGCAGTTCGGCTATGAGATCACGTCGTCACCGGGTGGTCTGAACTTCACGACCAACGGCTTCAGCGTCTCGTCGGGCTGAGCGACCGCGGGAGGCGCGGCCCGCCCGTCCCGGCAGGCGGCCACGCCTCCCGCACCGGCCGCTCAGCCCGCCGCGGGCGCCGGGCCGGAACTGGCGCGGATGGTGAGCTCCGGCTTCAGCAGCTCGATTTCGTCCGCGGCCCGGCCCTGGAGCTTGGCGACGATCTGCTCGACGGCTCGTCTGCCCATCTCCTGGGCGGGAATGGCGACGGATGTGACGCTCACCGATGCCTGGACGGCGACCTGCTCGGGGCAGATCGCCACGACCGAGACATCCTCGGGGATCGCCCTGCCCTGTTGTCTGAGCAGATTGAGCAGCGGCTCGACCGCGGCCTCGTTCTGCACGATGAAGCCGGTGGTGCCGGGGCGTTCGTCGAAAATCCGCGCCAGGGTCCCCGCCATCGCCGCAAAGCCGCCCTCACAGGGCCGGTGCAGCACCCGTACGCCGAGATCACGGGCGCGCGAGCGGATCCCTTCCACGGTCCGTTCGGCGAAGCCGGTG
Organism: Streptomyces sp. NBC_00344; assembly: GCF_036088315.1. NCBI lineage: Bacteria > Bacillati > Actinomycetota > Actinomycetes > Kitasatosporales > Streptomycetaceae > Streptomyces > Streptomyces sp. NBC_00344. The sequence goes on from NZ_CP107996.1 coordinate 824,690, forward strand.
TGCCGCTCATACACCGCGGCAGCCTCGCCGATCACCGCGAGCTCGCGGTGACCGAGGCCGGCCAGATGCTCCACACAGAGTGTGCCGGTGGCCGCGAAATCGAGATCCACGCAGGTGAGACCGGTCGTGTCGGCGGGCAGTCCGATAAGCACTCCCGGGCGTTCGGACTCACGCAGCAGGGGGAGTCGTTCGTCATGCAGCTGCACATCCATGAGGATCATGGCGTCCGCGAGCGAACTGCCGGCGATCCTCCGTACCGCTTCCGGGCCCTCCTCCCCCGTCAGCAGCAGGACGTCGAAGCCGTGCGCGCGGGCCGTGGTGGCCACGGCGATGGCGATCTCCATCATCACCGGCACATATATGTCGGTGCGCAGCGGCACCATCAGCGCGATGATGTTGGAGCGGCTGCTGGCGAGCGCGCGGGCACCCGCGTTGGGGTGGTAACCGAGCTCCCGGATGCTCAGCTCGACGCGTTCACGGGTGGGAGTGGAGATGGATCGTTTCCCGCTGAGAACGTAGCTCACCGTGCTGGCGGAGACTCCGGCGTGCCGGGCGACTTCGGCAAGGGTGACCATTCGGCTCTCCAAGAGACGATCAGCGAAGCGCTTCGAACATCAGTGTGCGTGTATGACATGCAACAGAATGCCGACACTAGACGTCCAGCCGTCCGCTGTCCAGGTAGGTGTCGAAGCGCTTCGACACCTCATGACGTCGGCGGAGTGACGGACATCACCCCTGCCGGGTGCACGGATGTGCGCGTGAGTTCGTCTCACCTTCCAGGAGCAGGCTTACCTGCCGAACCGTTTGGAGGGTGCCAGACCATGCCGTACGCCGTCGAACAAGCCGTCGAGGCTCGCCTGGTCGCGTCCGCACCCCGAATGGAGACCGTCCCCACCACCCTGCGCTACGACGTCAAGGACCCCTTCGCGGTCAGTGTGGACTTCCCGCCGCAGGCCACGCTCGAAGGCGTCGAGGTCTCCTGGGCCTTCGCCCGCGAGCTGCTGGCGGCCGGCGTCTCGGCACCGGCCGGTATGGGCGACGTACGGATCCGCCCGTTCGGCTACGAACGGACCGTCCTGGAGTTCCACGCCCGCGAGGGCATCGCGATGGTGCACATCCACACCGCCGAACTGCGCCACTTCCTCGAGAAGACCGAGGCACTCGTACCCGCCGGGCACGAACAGAGTGTCCTGGATCTCGACCGGAGCGTCGCCGAACTGCTGCGCGACGGCCGCTGACCGCACGGCACGGAAGTAAATAGGCTGGCAACCGCCCCGAGACGGTTCTACTCTGTGATGGCCCTGTTGTCGTTGATCGGAGTAGGACATTGCGCTACTGAGGTCTTGAGACACCGTGCCGTGCAGTGACCACACCTGCGCGCACCGCGTGTGACCTCGGTATTCGAGCTGTCCTCCCGGACCAGGGCGTTCGCTGCGCCCCGGCGGTGTCTCCACCCGTTGCCCCCTGCCGTTCCCAGCAACCGGGAGACCCGTATGTCAACCCATCCCTCCTCGCACATCTCCTGCACCGCGCTTTCCTTCTCCTGGCCGGACGGAACGTCCGTGTTCGAGGACTTCCAGCTCGCGGTCGGGGCGGGCCGCTCCGGTCTGATCGGGGTCAACGGCTCCGGCAAGTCGACACTGCTGAAGCTGATCGCCGGTGAGCTCGCCCCGTCAGCGGGAACGGTGCGCAGCACCGGCGTGATCGGGTACCTCCCGCAGAATCTGGTGCTCGACACCGGGCTCCGGGTGGACCAGGCCCTGGGTATCGCCCGCACGCGCGCCGCGCTGCACGCGATCGAGGCCGGCGATGTACGCGAGGAGCACTTCACCGCGGTCGGCGACGACTGGGACGTCGAGGAACGCGCACACGCCGTCCTCGGTCAGCTCGGGCTCGGCACCATCGGCCTGGACCGGACCGTGGGCGAGGTGTCGGGCGGTGAGTCCGTGCTGCTGCGGCTGGCCGCGTTGCTGCTGACCCGGCCGGACGTCCTCCTGCTCGACGAGCCGACCAACAACCTCGACCTGTACGCCCGCAGGCGGCTCTACTCGGCGGTCGACGGGTGGTCCGGAGTCATGATGGTGGTGAGCCACGACCGCGAACTTCTGGAAAGGGTCGACCAGATCGCCGATCTGCGCGACGGCGAGGTCCGCTGGTACGGCGGGAGGCTCTCGGCGTACGAGGAGGCGCTCGCCGTGGAGCGGGAGGCCGCCGAGCGCATGGTGCGGGTGGCCGAGGCCGATGTGCAGAAACAGAAACGTGAACTGGCCGAAGCGCAGATCAAACTGGCCCGCCGCAAGCGCTACGGACAGAAGATGTCGGACAACAAGCGTGAGCCGAAGATCGTGATGGGCGCACGCAAACGTGCCGCCCAGGAGTCCGCGGGAAAGCATCGCATCATGCACGCCGAGAAGCTCGGCGAGGCGAAGGACCGCCTCCACGAGGCGGTGGACGCGGTGCGGGACGACGACGAGATCAGGATCGAACTGCCGCACACCAGGGTGCATCCCGGCCGGAGCGTACTGACCCTGCGGGATCTCCGGTTGCCGTACGGGAATGGCCTCGAAGGGGAGTTCACCGTGCGCGGACCGGAGCGGATCGCTCTGGTCGGCCGCAACGGCGCGGGCAAGACGACGCTGCTGCGGACGATCGCGGGGCGGCTGGAGCCGGTATCGGGGGAGGCATTGGTCCATGTCCCGCTCCGGTTCCTTCCGCAGCGTCTCGATGTCCTCGACGATGCGCTGAGCGTGGTGGAGAACGTCGCGCGCAACGCGCCGGAGGCGAGCAACAACCTCATCCGGGCACGGCTCGCCCGCTTTCTGTTCAAGGGGACCCGCGCCGATCAGCCGGCCGGGACGCTGTCCGGCGGCGAGCGCTTCCGAGCGGCACTTGCCGCGCTGCTGCTCGCGGAGCCCGCGCCGCAGCTGCTGATGCTCGACGAGCCGACCAACAACCTGGACATGGCCAGTGTCCGGCAGCTCTCGGCCGCCCTCGAGTCGTACGAGGGGGCACTGATCGTGGCCGGTCACGATCAGCCGTTCCTGGAGTCGATCGGTATCACCCGGTGGCTGACGCTCGGCAGTGACCCGATGACGGTGACCGGAGGCGAGGAGGACCGGGGGTGACCGGGGATTCCGCTCGGCAGCGATGCGGGCCATGATGGGCGCGGCCTTCATGGCCGCTCGTGCCGCCCCGACCTGGAGACCTGTTCGTGCCCAGCAGAAGAGCTTTGATCCGCCGGCCGAGTCCGCGCCTCGCAGAAGGCCTGGTCACGCATATCGAGCGCACACCGGTCGACTACGCACTGGCCCTGGAACAGTGGGGCCGGTATGCGGAGGTCCTGCGCTCGAACGGCTGGGAGACTCTGGAAGCCGCGCCCGCCGAGGACTGTCCGGACGGCGTGTTCGTCGAGGACACCGTGGTGATGTTCCGGAACGTGGCGCTCATCGCCCGCTCGGGCGCGGAGTCCCGCAGACCGGAGACCATCGCGGTCGAACAGGCTCTGGCGGGGCTCGGCTGCTCGGTCAACTGGGTGTGGGAGCCGGGCACCCTGGACGGCGGCGATGTGCTCAAGATCGGCGACACGCTCTACGTGGGGCGCGGCGGCCGGACCAACGCGGCCGGCATCCAGCAGCTGCGAGCCGCCTTCGAGCCGCTCGGCGCGCGAGTCGTCGCCGTGCCCACGGCCAAGGTGCTGCATCTCAAATCGGCGGTCACCGCGCTGCCCGACGCCACCGTGATCGGGTACGAACCACTCGTGGACACGCCGTCGGTGTTTCCGGGGTTTCTGCCGGTGCCGGAGGAGTCGGGAGCACATGTGGTCCTGCTGGGGGGCGCCAAACTGCTGATGGCGGCCAGCGCACCGAAGACCGCCGAACTGTTCGCGGATCTGGGTTATGAACCGTGTCCGGTGGACATCAGCGAGTACGAGAAGCTCGAAGGCTGCGTGACTTGTCTCTCCGTACGCCTGCGTGACCTGTACGCATAACGGAGCGTAGCGGTACATTTCGGAAACGGGGGTTGGCGCAGCCTTACTGCCGCCTTAACCTACGGACACGTAACCTACGAATCCGTAGGTAACACTCCCGTCCCCAGGAGCACCCGTGACGATCACCTCTCCCCACCTCGGCAGTTCGGAAGCGTGGACCGACGCCCGACTGCTGTATGCGCTGGAAGAGGTGGTGGAGAAGGAACTCAACCGCCATCTCAAGGTCGCCAAGGACTGGATGCCGCACGAGTACGTGCCGTTCAGTGACGGCCGCAACTTCCCCGGTCTTTTCGACGACGGAAAGGCGTGGGAGCCGGAGCAGTCGAAGGTCACCGACATCGGCAAGACCGCGCTGGTCGTGAACCTGCTGACCGAGGACAACCTCCCCAGCTACCACCACGAGATCGCCTCCCTCTTCGGACGGGACGGTGCGTGGGGCACCTGGGTACACCGCTGGACCGCCGAGGAGGGCCGCCACGGCATCGTGATGCGGGACTACCTGCTGACCTCGCGGGCCGTCGACCCGGACAAGCTGGAGCAGTTCCGGATGGCGCACATGGCCGAGGGCTTCGAGTCGGACAACCGCCACTCGATGCTGCACTCCGTGGCGTATGTGGCCTTCCAGGAGCTCGCCACCCGCGTCTCGCACCGGAACACCGGCCACCAGTCCGGCGACCCCGTCTGCGACCGGATGCTGTCGCGTATCGCGACCGACGAGAACCTGCACATGGTCTTCTACCGCAATCTGCTCGGCGCGGCTTTCGAGATCGCCCCCGATCTGACCATGCAGTCGGTACGTGACGTGGTCGTCGACTTCCGGATGCCCGGCCACGGGATGCCCGGCTTCGAGCGGGCCGCCGCCCAGATGGCCATCGGTGAGATCTACAACATGCGGATCCACCACGACGACGTACTCCAGCCGGTACTGCGTTACCTCAAGGTCCTGGAGATCGAGGGTCTCGGCCCGGAGGGCCTGAAGGCGCAGGAAGAGCTGGGCCTGTACATGGGCGGCCTGGACGCGGAGGCCGCCAAGTTCGACGAGAAGCTGGCGGCCCGCAAGGCGCGGATGGCTGCCCGGCGCGCCGCCGCCTCGTAGGTATTCGCGAGTCTCCGCCGCCGGCGCCCCGCGCCGCCACTCGTATGCCGCCACCCCGGCGGGTGCCGCATCGCGGACATCGGCCGGGGTGGCGGCCCAGTGCTCCTGCGGGACAGCCCAGATGCCCTGCGGCGCCATGGCCTCTGCCCGGGTCCCTGGTGCCACCCCCTGCCCGCTGCGGCACGCGCTCGCACGCCGTCAGTGGCCGGCGTCCTCGCGGATCAGCTCGGCGGCCCGCTCCGCGATGGCGACGGTCGGTGCGTGAGTGTGCCCCCTGGTGATCGAGGGCATCACCGAGGCATCCACCACGCGCAGCCCGTCCACACCCCTCACCCGGAGCCGCGGATCCGTCACCGCTGCCGGGTCGGCGCCCATCCGGCAGGTGCCCACCGGGTGGTACAGCGTCTCCGCGCCCGACCGGATCGACTCGGCGAGACGGGCGTCGCCGACCGTGCCGGGATACGCCGCCATCGGCCCGTCGACGTGCTGCGCCAGCTCCGGGCCCGCGAACAGCTCCTCCGCCCTGCGTACCCCGGCGGTCAGACAGCGCAGATCTGCCGCCGATTCCAGATATCCGGGGTCGATGCGGGGACCGGATCCGGCATCCGGTCCCGACAGGGTGATCCGTCCCCTGCTCTGCGGCTGCAGCAGAACCACTCCGATGGTGACGCCGTGCTCCGTGGGCACCTCGAGCCCGTGATTGACAAAGGGAGCCGGGGCGAAGATCAGTTCGATGTCCGGCGCCGCCAGTCCGGGCGAGCTGCGCACGAAGGCCACGGCCTCGGCGATGTTCGAGGTGAGCGGACCCCGGCGGGTCAGCAGGAACCGGCCCAGGTTGGCGAGCGAGTCCGCGCCGGTGAGGGTGACCGGCCGTGGACAGTGCATCGTCACCGCGTACGCCAGATGGTCCTGGAGGTGACGGCCCACGTCGGGTGACGCGACGCGCACCTCGATATCCGACTCCCGCAGCAGGTCGGGGTCCCCGATGCCATTGCTCAGCAGCAGTTGCGGAGAGCCGATCGCGCCCGCGCTGAGAATCACTTCCCGCCCGGCCGTCAGCCTGCCGGCTGCCCCGGCGGCCACGACCCCGGTGGCCCGGACACCGTCGAACGTGATGCGGTGCACCGTGGCACCAGTGAAGACGTCGAGGTTCCTGCGACGCCTCGCCGGTTTCAGATACCCCGCCGCCGCACTCCAGCGGCGCCCGCCCCGCTGGTTGAGGGGTGTGACGGCGCAACCGCTGTGGTCGGGGGTGTTGAGCTCGGGAAGCTCAGGAAGCCCGGCGGCTGTGCATGCCTCGATGAAGGCGCCCGTCAGCGGATTCGGGTCCCGGGGCGGCGAGATATGGAGAGGGCCTCCGGTGCCGTAGACGGACCCGGCGGGGCGCGGGCCCGTCCAGTGTTCCGCGCGCCGGAAATAAGGGAGGAGCCTGTCGTAACCCCACTCCGGACCCGCCGCCTCACCCCATGCGTCGTAGTCATCACGGTGGCCGCGGACCCACATCATGGCGTTCATGGACGACGAGCCGCCGAGGGTACGGCCGCGCGGCCAGTACAGCTCGCGACCGCCGAGGGCCGCCTGCTTCACCGTGCTGAAGTCCCAGTCGTACGGCGACTTGAAGAGCTTGGGGAAGGCGGCCGGGATCCGGATCTCCGGCTTGCGGTCGCGGCCACCCGACTCGAGGAGCGCCACACGTACACCGGGATCCTCGGAGAGCCGGGCAGCGAGCACGCATCCCGCCGAACCGGCGCCCACGATCACATAGTCGTATGCAGTTCCGGTGCCACTCAACTTGCCTCCAGACGCTCGGCATGACGCAGCATCAGAATGGCGGTGATCGGATGCCGGCGCCAGAGGGCAACCCGGATATCAGCCCTGCCGACGTCTGAGACTGAGCCTCTCCTTCTCGGAGAGACCGCCCCAGACACCGAATCGCTCGTCCTTGGCGAGTGCGTACTCCAGGCAGGCCACTCGCTCCTCACAGATTCCGCAGAGTCTCTTCGCCTCGCGGGTGGAGCTGCCGGGATCAGGAAAGAAGAACTCCGGCCCCGTCTGGGCGCACAGAGCCCGCTCCTGCCAGGCGAGCTCAGGGTCGTTGATGATGGTGATCGACATGGGGAACACCCTGCCGTGCAGCGATCAATGTCCGTTCAACGAACGATGAACGGACGGTCCACCGGAGCTCGCCCCCATCCTGCGGCCGCCTCACACGGCGGGCTAGGCGTCCTTGATCAGGGCGAACGGGGCGCCCGATGGGTCTGCCGCTCTGGCGATACGGCCCACGCCGTCCAGGTCGACGGGCACCATCTGGACGCTGCCCCCCAACTGCCGCACCTTCGCCACCGCCACGTCGACATCGTCGGTCTCGAAGTAGGGCAGCCAGTACGGCTCCGCTTGCTCCCCCGCCCCCTCGGTCCGGACGAAGCCGGCGAAATTCGCCTCCTCGCCGGCGCCGGCCGGTGCGGCCATGGTGTAGACACCGCCTTGGAACGGCGCCGAGTTGATCTCCCAGCCGAAGACCGAACGGTAGAAGGCCGCTGCCGCGGGCACATCCGTGGTGTGGAGCTCCGCCCAGCAGAACGAGCCCGGGGCGTTGATCACGTCGAGGCCCTTGTGGTCCTTCGGCTCCCAGGTCGCGAAGCGCGCACCGGCCGGGTCGGTGAACCCGGTCATGCGGCCCAGCGAGCCGACGTCGTGCGGCCCGTACGCCAGGGTCCCGCCGGCCCGCTCGACGGCCTTCACCGTGGCGTCGGCGTCCGCTGTCTGGAAGTAGATCCCCCAGGCCGACGTGGCCTGCTCGACCTGCATCACCGCGCCGGCCTTTCTGCCGTCGAGCGTGTATGTGCCGTAGCCGCCGAACTTCTCCCCCGCGGACTCGAACTCCCAGCCGAAGAGAGCCCGGTAGAAGGCGTTGGCCCTGTCCCGGTCGGGGGTGCCGAGATCGATCCAGTTCGGTGAGCCTGCAACAAACGGCGTGCTGAGCATGGCGTGCTCCTCTGTCCGGGACCCGTTCACCTGTTTCGCGAGTCTTGCACCGGGCACTGACAGCCGGGCCAGGAGCCGGTGCCGCCGTACGACCGACCGGGTAGCCGGGTGACCCCATTGGCGTAGGGATCCCGCACCGCGGGCACGACCGGGACCGGATCCGGGAACACGGAGGCCCTCCCCCGGACGGGGAGGGCCTCCGGGCGGTCGGACCGGGTCAGAGTGCGGTCATCACGTGCTTGACACGTGTGTAGTCCTCGAACCCGTACGCGGAGAGGTCCTTGCCGTAGCCCGACAGCTTGAACCCGCCGTGCGGCATCTCCGCCGCAAGGGCCCCATGAGTGTTGATCCACACACAGCCGAAGTCCAGCCTCTTCGACATCCGCATGGCGCGGGCGTGGTCCTTGGTCCACACGGATGAGGCCAGCGCGAAGTCGACACCGTTCGCGTACTCCACCGCCTGGTCCTCCGTGGTGAAGGACTGGACGGTGATGACCGGGCCGAAGACCTCGTTCTGGATGATCTCGTCGTCCTGCCGGAGACCGGAGACAACGGTGGGCGCGTAGAAGTACCCCTGGTCACCGACCCGGTGGCCCCCGGCCTCGATCTTCGCGTGGCCGGGGAGGCGGTCGATGAATCCGGACACCTGGGACAACTGGCCCGCGTTGTTGAGCGGACCGTAGACCGTCCGGGGGTCCTCGGGAAGGCCGGTCACGGTCCCGGTCGCCGCCTTGACGAGCTCCGTCATGAACGCGTCGTGGACCGACTCGTGCACAAGCACCCGGGTCGCTGCCGTGCAGTCCTGTCCGGAGTTGAAGTAGCCGGCGGCAGCGATGCCTTCGGCAGCCCCGGCCAGATCCGCGTCGCCGAAGACGACGGCCGGCGCCTTGCCTCCCAGCTCCAGGTGGACCCGCTTGACGTCCTTGGCCGCCGAGGCGGCGACCTGCATGCCGGCCCTGACCGAGCCGGTGATCGCCGCCATCGCCGGGGTGGGGTGCTCGACCATCAGACGGCCCGTCTCACGGTCACCGCAGACCACGTTGAACACCCCTGCGGGGTGGCCGAGTTCGGCAAGCACCTCACCGATGATCCCGGCCACCAGGACGGTCGAGGCGGGGGTGGTGTCGGACGGCTTGAGCACCACGGTGTTGCCCGCCGCGAGGGCCGGGGCGAACTTCCACACCGCCATCATCAGCGGATAGTTCCACGGCGCGACCTGGGCGACGACACCCACCGGCTCACGCCGGATGATCGACGTCAGGCCCTCCAGGTACTCGCCGGCCGAACGGCCTTCCAGCAGCCGGGCCGCGCCCGCGAAGAAACGGATCTGGTCGACGACCGGCGGGATCTCGTCGTCCGCCATCTGCGCAAGGGGCTTGCCGGTGTCCCGGGACTCGGCAGTGATCAGCTCGGCCGCCCGGTCCTCGAAGACGTCGGCGACGCGCAGCAGAACCTTCTGCCGGGCGGCGGGGGTCGCGTCGCGCCACGCGGGGAACGCGGCGGCCGCGGCCTCCATGGCGGCGTCGACGTCCGCGGCGCCCGAGAGCGCGGAGGTGTCGTACACCTCGCCCGTGCAGGGGTCGATCACATCGAGAGTGCGGCCGTCGGCCGCCTCCCTGAATTCACCGTTGATGTAGTTGCGCAGCATGCCCACCAGACTCACCGAAACCCGGGTCCCCGTGACCGGACAATATGTAGCATCCGGCAGTGGCGCCCTGTACAGAGCGGCAGAGTGCGGCCGGGGCGGGCACGGCCCTGCTCCTCCGGGCCGGGATGGTGTCCGGTCCGGCCGCGTGCCCCGCGCGGCCGACGGGCGCTGCGGCAGCAGCGTCAGGGAGCCGTGGAATCCGCCGACGGGGTGCCGCTCTCCCCCGGGACGGGGACGCAGTCGTCGTCCGGGACACCGGTCGGACCCGGGTCCGGTGAAGCGGAAGCCGATGCGGACGGTGCCGGGCACTCCGGCGGAGTGCTGCTGGTGCCGGGTCCAGGCGATGACGAGGCCGACGGCTGCGACGAGGGGTCCGATGTCGGGGAGTCGCTCGGTCCTGCCGAAGCGCTGCCGGACGGGGTGGGCGTGGTTCCGCCGGCGGACGCGCTCGGGGAAGCACTGGCCGAAGGACTGCGGGAAGGGGCGGGGCCGATGACGATGCCGCCATCGCCGTGCCCGGCGTCGCCGTGCCCACTGTCGCGGGACGCGTCGTCCGGCTTGGCTGCCGGGCCTCCTGCCCCCGGGCTGGTGGGCAGCACCCCCTCACCGTCCGGGACTTCATGCGTTCCGTGCCGGTAGAAGGCGAGCCAGGAGAGCACCAGCCGCAGGTAGGCATCGGAATGGTTGTAGCTCAGGACCGCCCGGTCCAGGCCGCCCCGGGCTGCTAGATCCCTGTGGCCCGCACAGAGGTACTGTCCGGCAGCGAGCGCCGCGTCGAACACGTTGCTGGGGTCCTTGCGGCCGTCGCCGTTGCCGTCGGTCCCCCAGGTCGCCCAGGTGGACGGGATGAACTGCATGGGGCCGACCGCACGGTCGTACCTGGTGTCCCCGTCGTACGCCCCGCCGTCCGTGTCGGAGATGCGGGCGAAGCCCGCGCCGTCGAGGACCGGCCCGAGAATCGGCGAGAGAGTCGTGCCGTGCGCGTCGACCGCGCCACCGCGCGCCTGACCCGATTCGACCTTGCCGATCGCGGCGAGCACTTCCCACGGCAGGTGGCAGTCGCGGTCGCTGCGCCGCAGCTCCGCCTCCGCGTGCCGGTACGCGGCGAGCACGGTGGCAGGGATACCCGACTCCGCCCAGACGGGTCCGCTGCCGGCGGTGTCGGCGGGGGTGTGCGGTGCGGGCGGGGTGGCGAGGGGCGGGATCTCGGTGTGGTACGAGTCGTCGGTGGGTCCTTCGGCCTGCGCGGTGGTCCCGTCCGGCGACCGCATCCGCCCTTCGGCAGAAGCCCGGTGCTCGTGCCCGGCGAGCCCGGGCGCCTGGGAGGCGGTGAGCGCTGTCATCGCCGCGGCCGCCACCGCGCTGCCTGCCAGGCCTCGTCGTATCCGTCCCGCATATCTCATGAGCCACGCTCCTGGTCAGGCGAAGGTGTCGATGTTCGCGATCTTCCAGCTGCCGCCGGTCCGGACCGCGTCCACGGCGAACATCGCTCCCGCGTAAGCCGTCCGGTCGTCCTTGGCGGCGGTCCGGGTGTTGCTCTGGTCCGCGAAGACGAGCACTCTCGCCCGGTTGCCGTCGATGAGCTGCACGCCGCTCTCGGTGACCGTGGTGGTCAGGACGAGCTTCTGCTCGGCCGCCTGGGCTCGTACGTCCTTGAGCATGTCCCGGTGCTGTCGTACGGCCTTGCCGGTCAGGAGCGACTTCGCCGCCTTGTCGGCCTTGGCCGTGTCGGCGTAGTCGTAGGAGAACAGGGCATTGACGGCCTGCGTGACCTGGCCCTTGACCTCTGTCGTGCGGGCGACGTCGGTCAGCGCCGTGTTGTCCGCCGACGAGTTGTCCCGCAGATCGGCCGCATGCGTGCCCGCCCAGGCCGCGAAGGCCCCGAGCAGGACGGTGAGGACACACAGCGCCGCGGGCAACCGGGCTCCCCCGATGAGCCGCACCCGGCGCCCGGCGCCGCGCGCGTCGCCTTCCGGCTCCCCGGCATCCGGTCCTGCGGTTTCCGGACGGTCCGCAAGCTGCGCACGCTCCCTGCCCTTCAGCCGTCCCTCCCCCTTCATCGGCCTGTCGGGCTCCTTCCGAGGCCGTTCCGCCCCGGGCAGATCGCCGGCCGCCTGTGCCTCGCTGCTCGGCCGCACCCGCGCGGGCGCCACTGCGGCGAGACGCCGCTGACGGTTGATCAGGTGACGGGTCGTCGACATCTGTTCAGCTCCTCTCGGTGGTCGCGGGATCAGTCGGTCGCGGGGTCGCCGGCCGGCGCCTGGCCCAGAGCGCTGAGCTTCCAGCCCGCTGAAGTCCGGGTGAGCTCACCCTGCAACCGGCTCTCCTTGGCCACGGGTTTGCCCTTGTCCGGGGTGACGGTGATCCGCAGCGCCACCATCACCGCGGCCCTGCCCGCTCGCGCGTCCAGTTCGGTCACCGCGCCGGAGAGGACCTTCGCGGTGGACACCGTCTTCGCCTGCTGAATCTGCTTCTCGAACTGCCCACGTCCGTCCGCGAGTTGTTTGTGCAGGTCCCCGGTTGTCGAGGCCTCCCAGCTGTCGAGGCCCTGCGACAGGCGCCGGTGGTCGAGGGTGTTCACGTTCTGCACCGCCTGCTCCCCGGCGGCCAGTACCGTGTCCCGTGCGACGGCGTAGGAGGCCGAACCGTCATGTGCGGCGCCGTACCAGGACCAGCCGCCCCAGCCCGCGCATCCCACCGCCAGGACGGTCATCGCGATGGCCGTCGCCGTGAGTGGGTTCTTCGGTGTCCGTACCATGTTCGATCTCCTCTAACGGGCCGTGATGTCGGTGATCAGCCAGCCGCCGGAACGCAGTTCGGCCGACACGGACAGCTGCGCGGGCACCGCTCCGGCCGGCTTGCCCTTGCGTTGCGCCACCTGGTCGAGGAATACGAGGAGACGCGCGTCGCGATCCGTCAACCGGGTCACAGCGGCCCGGACGACCTGGGTGGTCAGCGTCAGGTGCTGTGCCTTCGCCCGCGCTCCCACCTGTCCGAAGAGGGCCGCGTACTGCCGGGCGGCCCTCCCCGCGAGCAACTCACGCGCCGCCTGCGCGGTGACATCCGTGTCCTGGGGCGTGTAGGAGAGCACCTTTCCCAGCGCACTGCTGACGTCGCCGATCACCCGGGTCGTGGCCTCGGTGTCGGTCAGCGCGTCGTTGGACGCCGCCGGTGATGCGCTCAGCTGGTGTGCGCGGACGAGAAGGCCGGATCCGGCGAGGGTCAGCACGACGGCGCACACGAGCAGCGTGATGAGACCACGCCGGCCCGACCGGGACGCTGCGCCCGCCGCTGGAGCCGGGTCATCGCCGTGCCGCACCTCATCTGCCGTGGCGCTGTCGGTCTCCGCGGCGTCCTCGACCGTGCTCACGCGCTGTCCTTTCCGACCTGCACCGCGCCGAGCGCTGCGATCTTCCAACCGTCCGCCGTCCTGGTGAGCTTCGCCTCGAAGCGCTTCCGGTCGGATGTGGGCGTACCGGTACGGGGTGTGATGTCGATCCGTACGGTGGCGATCAGCGCCGCCGTTCCCGCCCGCTCGTCGAGTGCGGTGAGGGCGGCGTCGGTCACGGTGCCACGCGCTGTCGTCCCCGCCTTCGTGAACGCGGCTCGGTCCGCTGTCCTGGTGCCGGCCAGCTTGTCGTGGAGCGCTCCGGTGGAGGCGTCCAGCCACTGAGCCAGGCCCGCGTCGGCGTGCTCGGCGTCGAGGGTGTTCAGCTGTGCGACCCGGGTGCGTCCCGCCGTCAGCGCCGCGTCCCGTGCGGTCGCGTATCGCAGTGAGTCGTCGGCGCGGGCCTGCCCGTACACCCACCCGGCGAACAGACAGAACAGCGCTGCCGCGGCAACCGCCGCCCACGCCACCGACCGGATCCGGCTGTTACTCACTCCTGCCTCCCAGTCCGAGCAGGCCGCTCAGGTCGGTGGGGCCGTCCGCGGGCAGCGCCGGCTGGCCGAGTACTCCCGGGAGCGTGCCGCCCGCCTCACTTCCCAGCAGCAGCGAGCCCGGTGCCGCCGCTCCGGGGACTTGGCCCCCGCCCGGCGCGTTGGCCGAGCCGCGTACCTCTTTTCCGCTGCTGGGCGGTGATGCGCAGTGGGCCGCGGTGTTGAGCTCCGCTGTGTCGCTGGTGTCGAGCCCGTTGCGGTACTTGGTACCGCCGTAACCGTCCGTACAGGGCAGCGGTTCGAAGAAGGTGACCGCCATGCCGAAGCGGGCCCCCTTGGCGGTGACCGCGGTGGATCCGGCAGCCGCCACGGCGGGCAGCTTCACCAGCAGTTCCTCGGTGCCCCGTTGTCGGGTCACCGCGACGTCGGACGTGGTGAGGAGGTTGGCGATCAGCACGCTGAGGTCCGGGTCGAGGTCCCTGAGCAACCCGCTGACCTGGGTGGCCGCCTCGGGGGCCGTGGCGATCAGTTCGCGCAGATCGGTGTCGGATTTCGTCAGCTGTCCGGCCAGGCCCTTGGCTCCGTGCGCGAAGGACGTGAAGGCGTCGCCCTCGTCCGACTGGGTGCGCAGCACCGTCTCGCTGTCGGTGATGAGCCGGGTGTCGGTGGGCAGCGCCTTGTCCGCGGAGTCGATGAAGTCACTGCTGGTGTCCAGCAGCACCTGCAGGTCTTCGCCCCGGCCGCCGAGGGCCGAGCCGAACTCGTCGACCACGGTGCGCAGAGACTCCGGGTCCACCGATGACGCGAGGTCGTCGACGCTGGTGAGGACGTCAGTGACGGGTGCCGGAGTGGTGGTGTCGGCCGCGTCGATCCGGGATCCGTCCTCCAGATAGGGGCTGCCGTCATGCGTGGGGCGCAGATCTATGTACTGCTCCCCGACCGCGGAGAGATTGGCCACGACGGCTGTGAGGTCGGCCGGGATGACGGGAGCCGAGTTGTCGATGTGCAGTTCGGCCTCGACTCCGTCGGCGGTCAGCCTGATCGGACCCACCCGGCCCACCGACACTCCCCGGTAGGTGACGTCGGAGTGAGGAAACAGTCCTCCTGTCTGGGGCAGTTGGACACGCACGACGTAGTAGCCCCGCAGACCGATCAGATGGCCCAGATCGGCATAGCGGACACCGAGGTACGCGAGGACGACGACACCGATCAGCAGGAAGGCGATGTTCTTCAGCCGGGTGGCGCGGGTCAGCATCAGTGGCCTCCGCTCGTGGACAGCGCGGACGGTGCGGTGATCGCGGGCAGCGGCAGCGGCGCGCTGTCCGGGGGCAGCGCGCCCGCCGGGGCCGGGTCGATCGCCGGAATGATCTGCGTGCCGGGTGCCGCCGTCGTGTCGAGGTAGACATTGAGGTAGTCGCCCTTCACCCCGCGCAGCACCTCGTCCGTGAAGGGGTAGGTGAGCAGTACCTGGAGGGAGTCGGGCAGGTCCTGCCCCGAGTCGGCGAGGGCCCTGAGCGTGGGAGACAGTGCCTTCAGGTCGGCGACCATGTCCTCCTTGCTCCGGTTGACGGTGTCGACCGCGACACCTGACAGCGTGTCGAGTGCCTTGAGCATGGTGAGCAGCGAGCCCCGCTGTTTTTCCAGCACCTTCATGCCGGGGCTGAGTCCGGTGAGTACCTTCCCGACCTCGGTTCTGCGGGTGGCGAGTGTGGCCGAGAGCCGGTTGACGCCGTCCAGGGCGGCGGTGATGTCGCTCCTGTGGTTGTCGAGGCTCGTCACCAGCGTGTTGACGCGCTGCAGCATGGAGCGGATCTTGGGCTCGCGGCCACCGAGCGTCTGGTTGAGTTCATGGCTGATGGTCTTGAGCTGGCTGATGCCGCCACCGTTGAGCAGCAGTGAGAGCGCGCCGAAGACCTCTTCGACCTCGGGGTTACGGTTGGTCCGCGTGATCGGGATGGTCTGTCCGTCGTGGAGCCGGCCGACGGCGGCGGTCTCCTTGGCGGGTGCGGAGAGCTGGATGTACTTCTCGCCGAGCAGACTGGACTGTTCGAGATGGGCGTACGCGTTCCGTGGCAGCCGCACCTTGCCGTTGACGCGCATGGTCACCCTCGCCGACCAGTTGTCCGGGGAGAGCGAGATCTTCGTGACCCTGCCGACCGCGACGTCGTTGACCTTGACGGCGGCCTGGGGGACGAGGCTCAGTACGTCGTTGAATTCGGCGGTGATCCGGTACGGGTGCGGACCGAGGTCGGCGCCTCCGGGCAGCGGGATGTCCTCGACGGAGAACGAGGGTGCCGAGCAGCCGCTCAGCAGCAGAGAGCATCCGGCGGCAAGCGCGACGGCCGTCATGCGGGTGCTCACGGGGACGGCGCGCCTCATCGGCCGGACTCCTTCTGCTTCCGGTCCGCCTTCGCGGACTTCGGCGGGGAGCCGTAGACCTGGCCGGCCGCGGGCAGCGGCAGCGTGGGGAGCGCCTTCAGCCGGGAGGGTTGCGCGGGGACCAGTCCGTTCAGGGAGCCCGCGCTCGACGGCATGGTGAGGTCGACGCCCGAGCTGAGTTCGTTGATGTTCGCCCGCCCGTCGAGAGTCCGGTGCACCGGGTCGTAGGCGTTGAGCACGTTTCCCGCGGCGAGCGGAGCGGTGTCCAGCGCTTCGGCGAGTGAGGCCCGCTGATCCACCAGCGACTGTGTGATCGGCACGAGTTGGTGGATGCTCTTCTTCAGGCTGCCGCGGTTCTTCGAGATGAAGGACTTCACCTGGGCGAGGGCGGTGCCCAGTTCCTTGAGCGCCGCTCCGAGGTTCTTCTTGTCGTCGTCGAGAAACCCGGTCACCGCGGCCAGCTGCGTCTCGGTCGAGCGGACGTCCCCGTCGTTGTCCTTGAGCATTCTGGTGAAGGTCTCGAGGGAGGACAGCGTGGAGAACAGGTTCTTGCTGCTGCCGTCGAGGGTCTTGCTCGCCTTGCCCAGTTGCTCGATGGAGTCGCCGATCGCCTTGCCGTTTCCGCCGAGGTTGGCTGCCCCGGTCCTGAGCAGATCGGACAGGGCACCTTGGGAGTTGGCGCCCTTGGGGCCCAGAGCGGTGGAGAGCCGGGTGATGCTGGCGTACAGCTGGTCGACCTCGACGGGGGTGGCGTTGCGGGCGGCGGGCAGCACCGTCCGGTCCTTCAGCCGCGGCCCGCCGGTGTAGGCCGGTGCGAGCTGGACGTAACGGTCCGATACCACGCTCGGCGCGACGACGACGGCGCGCGCGTCCGCGGGCACCTTCACACCCTTGTCGAGCAGCAGGGTCACCCTGACGACGTCGCCGGCCGGCCGTACGGAGTCGACCTCGCCCACCTTCACGCCGAGTATGCGCAGATCGGACCCCGGATACACGCCGGTCGCCTGGTCGAAGTAGGCGGTGATGCGGGTGCTGTCCGAGTTGTCGAGAGCGATGACGCCGGAGGTGGTCACCGCGGCGACCACGGCGACGCCGGCTCCGATCGCGACGATGCGCTGGGACTTCTTCATCGGCTGCCACCTGTGGCCTTGGGCGGCACGCATCCGGTCTTCGGGAGCGTGCCTGAGGGCAGATAGTTCCTGGGGACGAGCCCGCATACGTAGGTGTCGAGCCAGCGGCCGTTGCCCAGGGTGTTGCCCACGAGCCGGTAGTAGGGTCCGGCCAGCGACAGCGCGTGGTCGAGGCTCTTGCGGTTCTGCAGCAGGACCGCGGTGACGTTGTTGAGCGCGGTCAGAGTCGGCTTCAGTTGTGCGTTGTTGTCGGCGACCAGGCCGCCGAGTTCGGTGCCCAGATTCCTGGTGCCCGTCAGCAGCAGGTGGATGGAGTCCCGGCGGCTCTGTATCTCCCCGAGCAGCAGGTTGCCGTCCCGCAGGAGTGTCTGGAAGCTGTCCTTCTTGTCCGCGATGGTCTTGGTCAGCTGCTTGCTGCCCTTGAGCAGTTTCGCCAGTTCGGTGTCCCGTTCGGAGACCGTTCTGGACAGTGCGGACAGTCCGGTGGCCGCGGTGCGCACATCGGGCGGGGAGTTCTTGAACGTCGCCGATATGGTCGCGAAGCTCTTTGCGAGCTGCTTGGTGTCGATGTCCCCGAGCGTCTCGCCGAGCCCGTTGAAGGCCTGCGTCACGTCGTAGGGAGAGGTGGTGCGGCTGAGCGGGATACGACGGGACGGATCCTGCCGGGTGGTGCCGAGGGGGTCGAGCGCGAGGTACTTCTCACCGAGCAGGGTCTTGATGGCGATGGCCGCGGTACTGGAGTCGCCGACCCAGGCGTCCTTGACCTTGAATTCCACCTTCACCTTGGCGCCGTCGAGGGTGACCGAAGTGACCTTGCCGACCTTGACGCCGGCGATCCGTACTTCGTCGCCGTCCTTCAGCCCCGCTGACTCGCTGAAATTCGCGGTGTACGCCGTGCCCCCGCCCACGAAGGGCAGGGAGTCCGCGCGATAGGCGCCGAACGCGAGCAACGCGATGATCAGCAGGCCCACCAGACTGACGGCCACCGGGCTGCGGTCGCGCATGGGTCTGACGGAGGGCAGCCGGAAGCGGGGGTGGTTCATCCGTGGCACCTCGCATCGGCGATCGGCAGGCCGGTGGGCGGCTTGCTGCCGTCCGATGTGGTCACGCCGGACACCCTGGCCTCGCAGAGGTAGAGGTTGAGCCACGATCCGTAGCTGGCGATGCGGGTGATGGCCTGCATCTTGACGGGTGTCCTCAGCAGGAAGTTCTCCAGCTCCGGCTTGTTGTCGCCCAAGTTCGCCGACACCTTGCCGAGTTGGGCGATGTCCTGCTTCAGCGGCTGTCTGCCGTCCTGGAACAGTCCTGCGGTGACGGTGGTGAGTCCGCCGAGTGCGGTGATCGCCTCACCCAGCGGTTTACGGTCCTTGGAGAACCCCGACACCAGTTGCTGGAGGGTGACGACCAGGTCGTTGAAGCCCGCCTCACGGCTGTTGACCGTCGTGAGAACCGTGTTGAGGTTCTTGATCACCTGGCCGATGACCCTGTCCTTGCCCGCGACTGTGGTGGTCAGTGACCCGACGTGCTCCAGCAGGCTGTCGACGGTGCCGCCCTCGCCCTGGAGTACCTGGACGATGGATCCGGCGAGCTGATTCACCTCGGTCGGATCCAGCCCCTGGAAGAGCGGCTGGAAACCGTTGAACAGCTGTGTGAGATCGAGCGCCGGGGTGGTCCTGGAGAGCGGGATGGTCGAGCCCGGGCGGAAAGTGCGTCCGACGGGCCCGCTCCCCTGGTCCAGGTCCACATAGCGCTGGCCCACCATGTTGAGGTATTTGATGGAGGCGTTCACCGAGGCCGGCAGACTGCGGCCCTTCTCGACCGAGAAGCTCACTTCGGCGGTGCGCCGGCCGGCGACCCTGACGGAGTCGACCTGACCGACCTTCACCCCCGCGATCCGCACGCTGTCCCCGTCCGTGAGTCCGGTGACGTCGGTGAAGCGGGCCCGGTACGAAACGGTGTCACCGACGCCGGTGTTGGCGATGCTGAGAGCGAGAACGGTGGTGGCCAGTGAGGTCACCACGATGAAGACAAGGGACTTCACGAGCGGTCCTGTGATACTGCGGCGCTTCACTTGAGCTTCACCTCCGCACCGCGGAAGAGCGGGCCGGCCAGCAGGCTGCTCCAGTCGGGCAGCGACTGCGGCTGTGCCTTCATGGCCGGTGCCAGCAGTTCGTTCACGAGTGAGTTTTCCTGCGGCGAGTTGGGCAGCCCGAGACTGTCGTCCCGCGCCGTGGTCGTGACGGCCGTGGGCGCGGCCCTGCCGAGGTACGGCACGGAGTAGCAGTGCGGTCCGCCGCTCGCGCTGTACGCCGGTGTGTCCTTGCCGGGTACGTACTTGCCCAGCGAGGGGACGGTCGTGACGCTGACATGCAGGCCCGGCTCGTCGGTGCCCTTGCCGAGTGCCTTGTCCATGACGGGGACGAAGCCCGCGAGCGTGCGCAGTGTGCAGGGGAAGGAGGGTGCGTATTCGGCGAGGAGTTCCAGGGTGGGACGGCCGGACGCGGAGAGCCGGATGATGTTGTCCTTGTTCTGCCGCAGGAAGGCCGTGATGTCCTGTGCGGTCCGGGTGGTCGTGCCGTAGAGACCGGCGAGCCGGGTCTGCTCATCGGTGATGGTGGAGCCGGTCGTGGTGAGGTCGGTCAGCGCGGTGAGGATGTCGGGGGCGGCGTCGCCGTACACCGTGCTCACCTTCACCAGCTCGGCGATGTCGCGGTTGAGTGCGGGGAGTTCGGGGTTGAGCTTCTTCAGATGCGCGTCGAGGGCGGCGAACGTTTCGCCGAGCTCGGCGCCCCGTCCGTTCAGTGCCTGGGCGACGCTGGTGAGAGTGGCGGAGAGTTTCTCCGGCTTCACGGCGGTGAGCAGCGGGAGGACATGGTCGAGGACCTGTTCCAGCTCGATGGCGTTGTGCGACCGGTCCTGCGGGATGGTGTCGCCCGGCTTCAGCGTCCGAGCGGAAGCGCCGGCCGGGGGGACGAGGGCCACGAACCGTTCGCCGAACAAGGTGGTCGGCAGCATCTGGGCCGTGACGCCGGACGGCACCGCCCGGAGCTTGTCCGGCTCGATGGCGAGTGTCAGCCGGGCACCGGTGCCGTCCGAACTGATGGACCTGACCTCGCCGACCACGACACCGCGCAGTGTGACCTCGGCATGCGGGTGCATCTCGTTGCCGACACTGTCCGCCTCCACGGTGATGGCGGACGAGTCGGTGAAGTCCTTCTGGTAGACCGCGACGGCGAGCCACGCCAGCAGGGCGGGGACGAGGACGAAGACGACGCCGGCGCACCGGCGGCGTACCGTACGGGCGCTCATCCGGCCACCTTCACCGTCGTGGTCGCTCCCCAGATGGCGAGGGACAGGAAGAAGTCGGTGAGGCTGATCAGCACGATGGCACTGCGCACGGACCGTCCCACGGCCACCCCCACGCCGGCCGGTCCGCCCTCGGCGCGGAAGCCGTAGTAGCAGTGGGCAAGGATCACCATCACGCTGAAGATGAGCGCCTTGAGCACCGAGAGGACGACGTCGTCCGGGGAGAGGAAGAGATCGAAGTAGTGGTCGTAGGTACCGGCGGACTGTCCGTTGAAGAACACCGTGACCAGGCGTGAGGAGACGTAGGAGCTGAGCAGGCCCATGGCGTAGAGCGGGATGATCGCGACCACTCCGGCGATGATCCGGGTGGTGACGAGATACGGCATGGAGCGCACGCCCATGGCGTCGAGCGCGTCGACCTCCTCGTTGATGCGCATCGCACCCAGTTGGGCGGTGAATCCGGCGCCGACGGTCGCCGAGAGCGCCAGTCCGGCAACCAGTGGCGCGATCTCGCGCGTGTTGAAGTACGCGGAGATGAAGCCGGTGAAGGCAGCGGTGCCGATCTGGTTCAGCGCGGCGTAACCCTGAAGGCCGACGACCGTGCCGGTGAAGAGGGTCATCGCGATCATCACGCCGATGGTGCCGCCGACGACACCCAGGCCCCCGCTGCCGAAGACGACCTCGGCGAGCAGGCGCTGCACCTCCCTGCGGTAGCGGGCCAGCGTGCGCGGAATCCAGAGCAGCGCCTTCACGTAGAAGGTGAGCTGGTCGCCGGAACGGTCCAGCCAGCCGAGCATCGACATCGCTCAGGCCCCCTTCGCGGGGACGATCTGGAGATAGATCGCCGTGATCACCATGTTCACGAAGAAAAGCAGCATGAAGGTGATGACGACCGATTGGTTGACCGCGTCGCCGACTCCCTTGGGCCCGCCCCTGGGGTTCAGACCGCGGTATGCGGCCACGATGCCGGCGAGAGAGCCGAAGATCAGCGCCTTGAACTCGCTGACGTAGAGATCGGGCAGCTGCGCGAGGGCGGAGAAGCTGGCGAGGTAGGCACCCGGAGTGCCGCCCTGCATGATGACGTTGAAGAAGTATCCGCCGAGCGTGCCGACCACCGACACCATGCCGTTGAGCAGTACGGCGACGAACATGGTTGCCAGCACCCGTGGGACGACCAGCCGCTGGACCGGTGAGATGCCCATGACTTCCATGGCGTCCAGTTCCTCACGGATCTTGCGCGAGCCGAGGTCCGCGCAGATCGCGGAACCGCCGGCGCCCGCGATCAGCAGGGCGACGATCAGTGGGCTGGCCTGCTGGATGATGGCGAGGACGCTCGCCCCGCCGGTGAAGGACTGAGCGCCGAGCTGCTCGGTCAGTGAGCCCACCTGGAGGGCGATCACCGCTCCGAAGGGGATCGAGACCAGCGCGGCGGGCAGGATCGTGACGCTGGCGATGAACCAGAACTGTTCGATGAACTCGCGTACCTGGAAGGGTCTCCGGAAGACGGCCCGGCTCACCGCGGCGCCCAGAGCGAAGAGCTTGCCGGTCTCCCGCAGCGGTGCGAGCG
Source organism: Streptomyces sp. NBC_00344 (assembly GCF_036088315.1). NCBI lineage: Bacteria > Bacillati > Actinomycetota > Actinomycetes > Kitasatosporales > Streptomycetaceae > Streptomyces > Streptomyces sp. NBC_00344. The sequence goes on from NZ_CP107996.1 coordinate 846,668, forward strand.
CGCGCGACGGCCGCTTCGGCACGGAGCGTCCGGACAGCCGCTCCGGCCGCGCCGGCCCGGACGGCCGCACCGGCAGTTGTGCGGTCATGTCTGCACACCGCCACCGGTGGGAGCGTCACTGCGCTCGATGGCGGAGCGCGCCGCCGGTGGCAGCTCGCTCATCATGGAGAGGACCCGCTCCCGCCGTCTTCGGACGGCCTGGCGTGAGGGCAGACCCGGCGAGGGCTCGAGCTGCGGCGCGATGGTGCGCGGTCGGGCGCGGTCGGGGCCGCGGCCCTCCCGCAGCTCCTTCGCGAGAGTGGCGGCGTCCTTCTCCTCGGCCATCCCGATGGGGCCTTCCCGCCGCCCGCTGAGGAATTGCTCCACCACCGGTTCCTCGCTGGTGAGCAGCACCTCGCGTGGCCCGAAGGTGACCAGGCTGCGGCAGAAGAGCATTCCCATGTTGTCGGGCACGGTGGCAGCGATGTCGAGGTTGTGGGTGACGATCAGCATCGTCGCGTCGAACTGTGCGTTGAGGTCGATCAACAGCTGGGAGATGTACGCGGTGCGGACGGGATCAAGTCCGGAGTCCGGCTCGTCGCAGAGGATGATCTGCGGATCGAGTACCAGTGCGCGGGCCAGGCCGGCCCGCTTGCGCATCCCGCCCGATATCTCACCGGGCAGCTTGTCCTCGGCTCCGACGAGGCCGACCATGTCCATCCGCTCCATGACGATGGCGCGGATCTCGGACTCCTTCTTCCGCGTGTGTTCGCGCAGCGGGAAGGCGATGTTGTCGAAGAGCGTCATCGAGCCGAAGAGCGCCCCGTCCTGGAACATCAGTCCGAAGAGCTTGCGTGTCTCGTAAATGTCACGCTCAGGGCTGTTCACCATGTCGACACCGTTGATGAGGACGCTGCCCCGCTCGGGCTTCATCAGCCCGATCAGCGACTTCAGGAAGACAGTCTTTCCGGTGCCGGACGGCCCGAGCATCACGCTCACCTCTCCGGGCGGCAGAGTGAGCGTCACGTCCTCCCAGACCGTCTGCCGGCCGAATGTCTTGGTCAGTCCTTCGACCTTCACTTCAATTCCCATCACACCTCCCGGGGTTGTGCGGACGACGTATGAATCAGCGCTGTGGCTTCGGGACTTCGATGGGGCTGCACCCCGGCTTGTCGGGATTCCCTATGAAACAGGGGGCGCCCTGGATCATCTTGATCTCGTTGTCCGGACCGCTGATCGCCGAGGTGAATATGGGGTCCAGGTCACTGCCGGTTCCGCAGCCGGTGAAGGACGGAATGTCGACCTTCCCGAAGAGGGCACCGCCCGTGTCGATCTCATAGTCGGGAATCCCGTCGACATCTCCGCTCTGCGCATCGGAAGTTCCCCTGAGGACAAGGTCGATCGGCTTGCTCGTACGGCATTTGCTTCCCACGTCGAGCGGGACGCCATTGACCTTGACGTCATAGATCCGCAGACCGATGTGGGTGCCGAGCGTGGTCACCACCGGTACGTCGAAAGGCTCCTGGAAGCGGCTCGTCGAGTAGATGGTGAGCGGCTCGTCGGTGATGAACTGCATCTTCGCGCTGGTGGGCATGAAGCCGAAGGCCAGAAACGTGGACCTGCCCGGCGCGACTTTCAGATCGCCGACCGTGTCCGCCTCGATGTTGCCGTGGGTGTAGTCGAGTGTGACGCGGACGCCGGTGAGGAGGTTGGTGATGCCGGGGTCGTCGTAGGGGTCATTGACCAGTGCGGCCTCGCCCAGCTTCTTCACGTTGGTGTATCCGTCCGCGTACGCGCACAGCGGCTGCGGCACGAGGTCCGGCACTTCGAAGGGGGGCGGCGAGGGGTGCGGGAGCCGGGACACGTCCAGGGAACCGGTCGGGGACGGCGGGCAGTCGGTCCGTGTGGCGGACGGGCTCGGTGCGACGCGGATGGCGTCCCTGGGAGCCGGGCGGGCGTTCTTGCCGCCGGCCGTCGCGGAGGGCGAGGGCACGGGCAGCGTGCTCTCCCCGGACACCGGGACCCTGGCAAGCGTCAGGTCCTGCTCCACCGCGACGGAGCACTTCACCCGGACTGGCTCGGCGGCTGCCGGCGGGGCCGGCGGGGCCGGCGGCGCACCGTGGCTCGCCGTCGGGCTGGGGGTCGCGGACCGGATGGGAGCCAGTTCGAAGGCGAGCGCGCCGGCCCGGAAGACCACCGGGCCCGCTGCCGGAACGGTCACCGAAGGGACCTGGCCCGCGAACTCGACCGCCAGGTCGTCGCTTTCGGGGATCACGGTCCGTTCCGCAGCCAGATCCGCCCATGCGGCCACCGCCTGATCGGTGCCCTGTGAGACGCCCGCCGTCAGCGTGGCCGATCCGGTGACGGCGTCGGAGTCCAGCGGTACAAGACGGCCGAGCACCGTCTGCGGAAGGGAGATGCCGATCGTCACCTCACCCGGCTGAATGGCCTGGCCCGCCACACCGGATTCCGGAAAGCTGCCGATGAATTCAACGTCGATTCGCTGTGCGCCGGAGGGGAACTGGCAGAGATAGGAAAGCTCCGCCTTCACTTGCTGGTCCTTTGCATGCGATACGCCCATGGGCAGGAAACCGGCCACCAGGGCACAAAGCCCAAGGGCGGCGATACGTGCGATGCCTCGCCCGCCAATGGCCCATCTCATCGCACGTCTCCTTGTACGCAAATAGCTGACTCCCAAGGGGAGATGAGTCAATTCGGCGCACACGCCGACGAGCTCAGAGAATCACTGCGGTACCGGGACGCGGACTCTACGTTCGCAATCATGCAGTACACAAGTGATAGGCACCGGGAGCACGAACAGCCCAAGGAATTGTCAGGAGATGACAAGTACCCGCAGCGCACCTTGTCTCCCGGTGCGTATACCGCGCGTGACAGCGGGGCTCCGCGGCCCTGGGGGGCCGGGGCCACGGAGCCCCTGAAGGGAAGCCTCGCGGGGAAGGAGGTCCGATGTGGATTCCCGGGCCGGCGAACCGGAGCCCAGGGGACCGGGCGCCGGTGTCCGGCGATGGGCGGGAACAAGTTACGGCGAAGTCACCGTCAGGGCCGGCGAGACGACGTACGAGGACACGAATGTCGTGGCGTCACCGTTGTTGATGAGGCCGAGGCACCCGGTGGCGTTGTAGGGACGCAGGTTTCCACCGCTGACCGCGAGCGTGTGGGTGGAGTTGGTGTAGGTGGCGTTCACCGAGCCCGATCCGGTGTTGGCACCGCTCGGTCCGTCGATGTCGGCATTGCAGGTGGCGCCACTGAGCTTGGCGGAAATCCCGGTGATGGTACCCGTGGTGACCCCCGTGGAGGCGTTGTACGAGACGGCGTTGAGCTTCCAAGGCAGCTTGTTCGGTGTGACGGTGAACTTGATGCCGAGCGGCCCTGAGCAGGTGGTGAAGCTGATGGTCTTGATGTCCGCGAGACCGGTGCCGGAGAGTCCCGAGCCGGTCTTCGCGGTGCCGGTGGCCGACGACGAGACACAGTTCAGCTGGGTGCCGGTCTTGGTGTCGGTGAGCGTGGTCTTTCCCGCGGTACCGGTGAAGTTCGGACCACCGGAGACCGTCCAGGTGGCCGTGGTGGTGGCCGAGGCCGAGGTGGCGGCGAATCCGGCTGCCGCGACCATGGCGACGGCGACGGTGGCGGCATTTCTTGCGAGCTTGCGCACGGGGAATTTCCCTCCGGGAAGTTGGGGCGTACCTGATAGGCCGGCGCAACGCCCGTAAAGAGACGGCGATCCGGCCATAGCGGCTCACTTCATGGAACGCGGTGCCGAATTACTCCGGCCACCCGGTCGAGCACCTTGCAATGGCGACGTTACGAGCGGGTAACCCGACGCCGCAATAGCAGTTGGCGAATTTAGGACCAACGTCTTACCGGCGGTTACTTTCTTGTCCTCCAACTAGCAGATCACCGCCGAGTCTTATCCCGAAGTGAGCACTCGGCCTCCCTGCGCACCGCAGTACCGCGGCGCTGGGACGTGGCGACCCTCCGCGTACGGGGTACTGCGCTCCGCCCACACCCTGGTCTATCTTCAGCAGCCGCACCCCATGACGTCCGGCGACCGTGAGAGCGCTTACCGGACGCAGGACCGCAGGCCCACGGGGTACTGGAACGAGGGGGAGACACCATGCCCGGACCGGCACACTCACCGGATGCGGACGAACCGCTCAGCCCTCTCCCGCAGGAGTTCGCGGCGATCATGCGTCCCGAACTACCCAGTCTCATAAAGGAGATAGCGGCGGAGGTGACCAGGGCATATCCCGAGTACGCCCGCTTATTGAGCGGGCCCTACCGGGAGTCGATCCGGGTCGGCGTGGAGCAGAACCTCACCGTCTTCGTCGATCAGGTCGCATCCCCCACGGCGTCCTCCACGGTCCGCGACGAGATGTGCCGGAGGTTCGGCAGATTCGAGGCCTACGAGGGCCGCAGTCTGGACACACTCCAGGGCGCCTACCGCCTCGGGGCAAGAGTGGCACTCCGGCGGGCAAAGAGAGTCGGCCGCCGCTACAACCTCTCCCCCGCACTGATGCTGAGCTTCGCGGACGCGCTCTTCGCCTATGTGGACCAATTGGAATCCGTGACCCGCGAAGGATATCTGGATGTGGAGTCCCCGGCGGCGGGCGAGCGCACCGCAGCCCTGCGCCGACGGCTCCTGCACCTCATTCTCGCAGGCTCACCGGTCTCCCGGACGTCCATCGCGGACCTCGCGGACCAGGCTGCTTGGCCCCTGCCGGAATCGGTCACCATGGTGGCACTGCCCAGCAGATCGGCCGTATCCGCGGGGGCTTTCGCAGGCGATGTCATCGCCGATATGAATGATCCCCAGCCCCATCTGCTCATACCGGGCGCGGTGGACGACGAACGGCGCCTCATGCTGGACACCTCCCTGTCGGGAACCTGGGCCTGCGTCGGCCTGACCGTCCCGATCGGTGTCGCATCCGACTCGATCCGCTGGGCACGCCAACTGCTCGAACTCGCCGAATCCGGCGCTGTCGCGCAGACCGGAACGCTGTACTGCGAAGACCACCTCGTCACCCTGTGGCTGCGGTCCGACCCCGCCCTCCTGCAACAGTTGGCCCACCGCGAACTCGCCCCGCTCGTCGGCCTCACACCCTCCCGGCGCGAACGGCTCGTCGACACGTTACGCATCTGGATGGCGACCAGGGGCACCGCGGCGCGCATGGGTGAGCTTCTTGACGTGCACCCCCAGACCGTCCGCTACCGCCTGCGGACCCTGGAAGGCATCTTCGGGGACCAGTTGAGCGACCCCGACCGCCGGTTCGCCACGGAACTGGTCCTGCGTGCGACGGCCTTGGAGAACCCGGACCGCTGACGCGCTCCCGCTTGCCAGCCGCGCCCGCCACCCCATATCTTACTGCAAAGTAAGCTTACTTCAGAGTAAGGATGTACGCGTGGCGGACAACATCAGCGACAGGCTGGCCGGGCTGGACTTCGCGTCCGTCTCCCCACAGGAGTTCGCGGGAATCGTCAAGAGCATGTCGGCGAAGGAGATCAACGAGGTCACCCGCGGGGATCTGCGCCGGCACATCCTCAAAGAGGTCTTCGGCCGGATGGAGCGGCAGTTCCGCCCGGAGAGCGCGGGTGCCCTCGAAGCTGTGATCCGCTGGAAGATCACCGGTGAGAGCGACGTGGTCTACGAGACCACGATCTCGGGCGGCGCATGCACCGTCACCGAAGGCCGCACCGACGGCGAGCCGAGACTCACGCTCGTGATGGGTGACGCCGACTTCCTCAAGCTCGTGTCCGGCAACGCCAGCCCCGTGACCCTGTTCATGCTGCGCAAGGTCAAGATCGCCGGCGATGTGGGCCTGGCCTCCGGGCTGACCCGGTACTTCGACATTCCCAAGGCCTGAGGGGAGACCGCGGACATGAGCGGCTTTTCCCTCGAACTCACCGAGGAACAGCGCGACTTGAAGGATTGGGTGCACGGCTTCGCCGCCGAGGTGGTGCGCCCTGCCGCCGCCGAGTGGGACGAGCGTGAAGAGACACCCTGGCCGGTCATCAAAGAGGCCGCCAAGATCGGCCTCTACGGATTCGAGTCCCTCGCCGACATGTACGGCGACCCCAGCGGACTCTCCCTCCAGATCGCCAACGAGGAACTCTTCTGGGGTGACGCGGGCATCGGCATGGCGCTCTTCGGCACCTCACTTGCGGTGGCCGGGATCTTCTCGTCCGGCACCCCGGACCAGCTCGCGGAGTGGGTCCCGCAGTGTTTCGGCGACCAGGACGACCCCCGGCTCGCGGCCTTCTGCGTGTCGGAGCCCCAGGCCGGGTCCGATGTCTCGGCCATGCGCACCCGCGCCCGCTACGACGAGGCGAGCGACGAGTGGGTGATCAACGGCCAGAAGGCATGGATCACCAACGGCGGCATCGCGGACATCCATGTGGTCGTCGCATCGGTCGACCCCGAGCTGGGATCTCGCGGCCAGGCCGCGTTCATCGTGCCGCCCCACACCAACGGCCTGGCCGGCAACCGCAAGATCAAGAAGCTGGGACTGCGTGCCTCGCACACCGCCGATGTGTTTCTCGACGACGTGCGTGTGCCCGGTCACTGCCTACTGGGCGGCAGGGAAAGACTGGACCGCCGGCTCTCCCGTGCCCGCGAGGGCGGCCGGGCGAAGGGCCAGGCGGCCATGGCGACGTTCGAGGTCAGCCGCCCCACGGTGGGCGCCCAGGCGCTCGGGATCGCCCGGGCGGCCTATGAGTACGCCCTGGAATACGCGGGTGACCGGTATGCCTTCGGCCGTCCCGTCATCGAGAACCAGTCCATCGCCTTCGCCCTTGCGGATCTGCGGACCGAGATCGAGTCCGTACGGCTGCTGATCTGGCAGGCCGCCTGGATGGCCCGTAACGACAAGACCTTCGACGCGGGCCAGGGCTCGATGTCCAAGCTGCGGGCCGGCGAACTGGCCGTCGCCGCATCGGAGAAGGCTGTGCAGATACTCGGCGGTGCGGGCTACAGCCGTGATCACCCGGTCGAACGGATGTACCGCGACGCGAAGATCTACACAATTTTCGAGGGCACGAGCGAGATCCAGCGTCTGGTCATCGCGCGGGCGATCTCCGGCCGGCAGATCCGCTGAGCGCCTCCGTCCCCGGCCGTGCCCGGGCGGTACCGCACGTCGGACACGGCCGGGGCTTCGCCGCGTAAGCCGGCGAAGCGGGGCCACGCGGGGGTCCGGTGCCCGCGCCGCGGGTCGGCGCCCGGGACCGAGGATCCCTGAAACGGGAGCCCAGCGGCCTCGGCAGCGCAAGCGACCGGGGCCCTTGAGCCGGGGGGCTCAGCCCTCAAGCCCGGGGGCTCAGCCTTCCGCCGGAGTCTCAGCCCTTCAGCCAGTCCTCGAACGACACGGTGCCCCGCACATCGGGATGCGCCGACGTGGCCGCCCCCGAGCGGAACGCCCTGCCGAAACCGCCGGGCAGCGGTACGGGCAGCAGCAGTGGCCGCTTCCCGGCCGACGTCCGCCAGGCGCGGGCCAGGTCACCCACCTCGCCGATCACAGGTCCTGCCACCTCGACCCGGTCGCGGCGCGGCGGCCGCTCGGCCACCCCGGCCACCGCCCGTGCCACCTCTTCGACCGCGACGGTCTGCAATCTGCCCTTCGGCACCGGGATCACCCCCCACCGCGCGGCGGCCGCGAAACCCGAAGCGACGAAGCCATGGAACTGGGTGGCCCGCACGATGGTCCAGGGGACGCGCCCCTGCTCCACCACTCGCTCCTGTTCGGTCTTCACCCGGTAGTAGCCCATCGGCATCCGGTCACAACCGACGATCGAGACACACACGTGGTGGCCCACACCTGCGGCCTCTTCAGCGGCCAGCAGACGGCGCGACCCCCCGACGAGAGTCCGAGCCGACTTCCTCGCCGAGGCCGACGCACTGTTGGTGGCGTCGACCACGACGTCACAGCCCTTGAGCCCGGCTTCGAGACCTTCTCCCGTGACGAGGTCGACCCGGTACTCCTGGGAACGGCGGCTGAGCACCCGCACTCCGTGTCCGCGCGAGCTCAGTTCTTCGGCGACGGGGCGGCCGAGCGTCCCCGTTCCGCCCACAATGGCGATCTTCATGACCACGGGACGGATCAGGACCGCATGTTTGTGACATCCCGGGACGCCGGTCTACATTTCCGTGGACGACATACCCGGAAGGACGCTCAGATGCCCGAGGTGCCCCCCGAACGCCGGCCGTCCGGCGAGCTCGAGGCGAGTGTGCTGGCGGCGCTGTGGGCAGCAGGCGGGCCGCTGACCCCCGCCGATGTGCAGCGCACGCTCGGCAGGCAGCTCGCCCGCACCACCGTCACCACGATCCTGAGCCGCCTGTACGACAAGGGCTGGGTGGCCCGGACCCGCTCCGGGCGCGGTTTCGCGTACACGCCGACCGAGGACTCCCCCGGTCTCACCGCCCGCCGGATGCACACCGAGCTGGAGAAGGAGGAGGACCGCTCCACCGTCCTCGCCCGTTTCGTCTCCCGGCTCAGCTCCGATGACGAGCAGCTGCTGCGCACCCTCCTGGGGGAACAGGAGAAGTGATCTACGCGGTCTGGGTCCCTCTGCTGATGCCGTTTCTCGCGGTGCCCGCGGCCCGGCAGCTGGCCGAGCTGCCGGCTCCGCGGCACGCGGTACGGCTGCTGGCCGCGACCGCCCTCTTTCTCGGTGTCTGCTCGACCGCGGCCCTGGGGCTGCTGGTGACGGCCGGCGCGCTGCGGCTGCCGCCGGTCGCCGCGCTCGGCCGGCTGATCCGTCCGCCGTCCGGGGGCGGTCCGCTCCCCGTCATCGCAGCGGTGGCCGCCGCCACCCTGATCGGTGTCTGTGTCATCGCGCTGGTACGGACCGTGCTGCGCCAGCGCGCCGAGCTCCACGAGGCGCGACGGCTGGTGGGCGCCGCCGCGCACACCGGCGAGCTGGCCGTCCTGCGGGACGATGGCCCCGACGCGTACGCCCTGCCGGGCCGGCCGGGCAGGATCGTCGTGACCACGGGGATGCTCCAGGCTCTCGACCCCGCAGAGCGCGAGGCCCTGTTCGCCCATGAGCGCGCCCATCTCGCAGGCCGTCATCATCTCTTCCTCGCGGTGGCCGAACTCGCCGCGCTCTGCCACCCGGCGCTGCGAGGGCTTCGGATGCCGCTGGGGTACGCGCTGGAGCGGTGCGCGGACGAGGCGGCCGCCGGGGCGGTCGGGGACCGTTCGCTGGCGGCGCGCGCCATCGGCCGCGCAGCGCTCGCCGCCCATGACGGTGTGCCTGCCTGCCGACCGAGCGTCGTCCTGGCCGCGACTGCGGGGCCTGTCCCGCGCCGGGTCGCCGCGCTGCTGACCCACCGGCCGACCGGCGTGGGCAAGCCCGGACGGCAGGGACACCTCGCCCGGGCGGTGGCCGGGGCTCTGCTGGCCTGTCTCGCCCTTTCGGCGGCCGGTGCACTGGACGCGGCGACGGATCTGCACACCGGTATCGAAGCGGCCCAGGGCGAGACGGGGCGGCACTGAGGGCCCGTTCCTCAGGGGCGCCCGCCACGGCGCTAGCATTCCCGGAATGTTGACGAACTGGGCGGGGAACATCGCCTTCACAGCACAACATCTGGACAGGCCCGCCACGGTCGAGGAGCTCCAGCGGCTCGTCAGGGCGGGCTCGCGGGTACGAGTGCTGGGCAGCGGCCACTCGTTCAACCGGATAGCCGACACGGACGGCACGCTGGTCTCGGTGGCGTCCCTGCCGTCCGAGATCGACGTCGACCGAGCCGCTTCGACAGTCCGTGTCGCGGCGGGGGTGCGGTACGCCGAGCTCGCCCGGCAGGTGCACGCGCAGGGCCTGGCACTGCGCAACATGGCTTCGCTGCCGCACATCTCCGTCGCCGGTTCGGTGGCCACCGGTACGCACGGCTCCGGGGTGGCCAACGGCAGTCTCGCCACCGCCGTGCGCGAACTCGATCTGATCACCGCAGACGGAGAGCTGCTGACACTGAGCCGGGAGCTGGACGGCGACCGCTTCGCCGGAGCCGTCGTGTCGCTCGGCGCGCTCGGCGTCGTCACCTCGCTCACCCTGGACCTGGTGCCCGGCTTCGAGCTGGCGCAGCGCGCGTACACCGGGCTGCCCCTGTCGGTGCTCGACGAGCATGTCGAGGCGGTGACATCGGCCGCCTACAGTGTCAGCCTCTTCACGGACTGGCGCGGCCCGCGCTTCGGTCAGGTGTGGCTCAAGTACGCCGCCGGCCAGGAGCCGGATTTCCCCTGGGCGCCCGAGGCGGCGGGCCCGCTGCACCCCGTGCCGGGGATGTCACCCGTGCACTGCACCCAGCAGCAGGGTGTGCCGGGCCCGTGGCACGAGCGACTGCCGCACTTCCGGGCCGAGTTCACGCCGAGCGCGGGCGAGGAGCTGCAGTCGGAGTATCTGATGGACCGCCGGCACACACTGGCCGCGCTGCACGCCGTCGACGCGATCCGCGACGCCGTGGCGCCGGTGCTCCAGATCTGCGAGGTGCGGACGGTCGCGGGAGACGATCTGTGGCTGAGCCCCGCCTACGGACACGACACGGTCGCGTTCCACTTCACGTGGCTCAAGGACACCGGGGCCGTACTGCCGGTGCTCGGGCTTCTCGAGGAACGGCTCGCCCCGTTCGCTGCCCGCCCGCACTGGGGAAAGCTCTTCACCGTACCCGCCGGCGTACTGCCCGGCCGCTACCCGAAGCTGGCCGACTTCCGTGAGCTGGCCAGGGAACTCGACCCGACGGGCAAGTTCACCAACGCGTTCCTGGCCCCGGTCCTTCGCGGCGTCTGAGCCACCCTGACCGACGGCGCGGCCTTCCCCGGATACTTTCGACAACCCCTTTACTAACCCCTTGCCGATCACACGGTGCGCGTCATAGCCTGACCTTCCGTCGTGTTGCCGAAGGGCTGGGGGCTGTCATCACAGGCACATCCCGCGACATCCGTACGGCCAACCGCTACCGGGTACTGCGGCAGATCATCGCCTCGTCCCCGGTGTCCCGGCAGGAACTGGCGACGGTCACCGGGCTCAGCCTGGCGACCGTCGCCACTCTGGTCGGCGAACTCCTCGAACTCGGCCTGCTCACCGACGTCGGCTTCGAGGACTCCGACGGCGGCCGGCCGCGCGGGCTCGTCGCGGTCGCTCCTTCCCGGGGCGCGCTGATCGGTGTCGATATCGCCGAGACCTACGTCCATGTCGAGATCTTCGACCTCACGCTGACCGTGCTGGCGCAGGCGGCGGTGGTGCTGAAACCCGGCGCCAAACGGCCTGAGCACGTGGTCGCCCATGTCGCCGCGGGCATCGCATCGGTCGTGGAGCAGTCCGGGACCGAGCCCGGGCAGGTGCTGGGCGCCGGAATCAGCATGCCGGGCCAGGTGGACCGTGCGACGGGCTCGGTGGTGTACGCGGCCAACTGGGGCTGGCACGAGGTGCCCCTGCTGAGCCTGCTGGCCGAGCACATCTCCTACCCGCTCCACCTCGACAACCCGCTGCATGCCTGTACGGTCGCCGAGCTCTGGTTCGGCGCGGCACGCGGCAGCTCCGACGCGGTTGTCGTCAACCTGGGCACCGGAGTGGGCGCCGGAATCGCCATCGGCGGCACGTTGCACCGGGGAGCCACCAACTCCGCGGGAGAGTGGGGGCACACCACCCTGGTGCTCGACGGACGGCTCTGCCACTGCGGCAACCGCGGCTGCGTCGAGGCCTATGCGGGCGCGCCCGGCATCATGCAGCAGCTGCGGGACATCAGCCCCGCCAGCCCGCTGCTGCACCCGGACGACCAGACGGCGACCATCCTCGCGCTGGCATCCGCGCTGGAGGGCGGCGACCCGGTGGCGGCGCAGGTGATCCGGGAGACGGCCCGCTATCTCGGGGCAGCCGTGGCTGACCTGATCCAGCTGCTCAATCCGGAAGTGATCGTGCTCAGCAGCTGGGTCGCCGCCGCGCTCGGCACGCCCCTGCTCGACGGGGTGCGCACGGCCGTGGCCGCCCGCACCCCGGCCCGGCCGTTCGCCGCGGCCGAGATCGTGCTGAGCCCGATCTCCTCCGACCCGGTGAGTCTGGGTGCCGCGACCTTCGCACTCGAAGGGGCACTCGCCGCCGCACGGCAGAACACCAGGAGAGCGGTCCGGCGCTGACGCGCCCCAGGGCCAGGACTTCCCCGAGGAGAGCCATGAGCACCACCTACCACGAAGACGTGGCACCCGGCACCGGCGCACTTCCGCCGCGCGCCCGGTACCAGGAATCCGACGCCTTCAGCCTGACCCTGAACGGTAGTTGGCGCTTCCGGCTCGCGCCGGCCGCGGACACCCACGACGAGTCGTTCGCCGCACCGGGGTACGACACCGGGGCGTGGGACGAGATCGCCGTACCCGGGCACTGGGTGCTGCAGGGTCATGGCGCGCCGATCTACACCAACCACCTCTACCCCTTCCCGGTGGATCCGCCGCGCGTGCCGACCGAGAACCCGACCGGGGACCATCTTCGATCCTTCGATCTGCCGTCGCGGTGGCCGTCCTCCGGGGACGCCGTACTGCGTTTCGACGGTGTCGAGTCCTGCGCCCGGATCTGGCTGAACGGCGTGGAGCTCGGCGAGTTCAAGGGCAGCAGGCTTCCGCACGAGTTCGCGGTCGGGGCCCTGCTGCGCCCCGAGGGCAACGTCCTCGCCGTGCGGGTCCATCAGTGGTCGTCGGGTTCGTACCTGGAGGACCAGGACCAGTGGTGGATGCCCGGAATCTTCCGCGATGTCACCTTGCTGCACCGTCCCGAGGGTGCGGCGGGGGACTTCTTCGTGCATGCCGGGTACGGCCACCGCACCGGCGAGGGGACCCTGCGGATCGACAGCGCGGTGCCGGGCCGGGTGACCGTGCCCGAACTGGGCATCGATCAGGCGACGGGGACCGCGGTGACCCTGCCGGTCGAACCGTGGACCGCGGAGCGGCCCCGGCTCTACGACGGCGAGCTCGCCACGGAGGGCGAGCGGATACCGCTGCGCATCGGTTTCCGTACCGTCCTCGTCGACGACGGGATCATCAAGGTCAACGGGCAGCGGATTCTCTTCCGTGGGGTCAACCGCCATGAGTTCCACCCCCGGACGGGCCGCACCCTGGACCAGGAGACGATGCGCGCCGACGTGCTGCTGATGAAGCAGCACAACATCAACGCCGTCCGCACCAGCCACTATCCGCCGCACCCCGCCTTTCTGGAACTCTGCGACGAGCTCGGGCTGTGGGTGATCGACGAGTGCGATCTGGAGACCCACGGATTCGTCGAGCAGGAGTGGCGGGACAACCCGGTCGACGACGAGCGCTGGACCCCGGCCCTGCTCGACCGCGCCGCCCGGATGGTCGAGCGGGACAAGAACCATCCGTCGGTCATCATCTGGTCCCTGGGCAATGAATGCGGCATCGGCAGTGGCCTCGGCGCCATGGCCCGGTGGATACGCGACCGGGACCCGGACCGGCTGATCCACTACGAGGGCGACCCCTCATGCGCCGGCACCGACATGTACTCGCGGATGTACGCCTCGCACGCCGAGGTCGAAGCCATCGGCCGGCGTACGGACGAAGGACCGCGGGAGCGGCACCGGCTGCCGTTCATTCTCTGTGAGTACGGGCACGCGATGGGCAACGGACCCGGTGGTCTCACCGAGTACCAGCAGCTGTTCGAGGCGTACGAGCGTAATCAGGGCGGTTTCATCTGGGAGTGGATCGACCACGGCCTCGCTCATCCGACGCTCGGTTACGCGTACGGCGGCGACTTCGGGGAGGAACTGCACGACTCCAATTTCGTCTGTGACGGGCTGCTCTTCCCCGACCGCACGCCGTCGCCCGGCCTCATCGAGTACAAGAAGGTCATCGAGCCGGTCAGGATCGAGGGTGACGGCGGTCGTGGCACCGTCCGTATCACCAACCGGTACGACTTCCTCGACCTGTCGCACCTCTCCTTCACATGGTCGTACCAGGTGGAGGGGGAGACAGTCGCGCAGGGGGTACTCGACGTACCGGCGCTCGCGCCCGGCGAGCACACCGAAATGGCGCTGCCTGTCGCTCCGAACCCGGGCCGGAGCGCCGAGACCCGGTGGACCGTGCGAGCCCTGGCCGCCGACGGCAGCCGGCACGAAGTCGCCTGGGCCCAGCTCCCCGGCGCCGCCCGTCCACCCGTGGCCACAGCGACGGGCAGCCGGCCGCATCGCGGCGAGCGGTCGATCACGCTCGGCCCGGGCTCGTTCGACGCGCGCACCGGCGAGCTGCGGTCGGTCGGCCCTGTCGGCATCCGGGATCTGCGTCTCGACGTGTGGCGGGCCCCCACGGACAACGACGACGGGGCGGAGTGGCAGGGCGACCCGCGTTACGGCGCGCTCTGGCGGAAGGCCGGCCTGCACCGCATGCAGCACCGGCTGGACTCGGTCGCGACAACGCGGGACGCGCTGACCGTGCGGACCCGGGTGGCGCCTGCCGCACGGGACATCGCACTGGTGACGGCCTATCGCTGGACCGCCGACGAGAGCCGTCTGCGGCTCACCGTGTCCGTGACACCGGAGGGCGACTGGCAGATACCACTCCCCCGGCTCGGCATCCGCTTCGCGCTTCCGGGCACGGCCGACGCCGCGACCTGGTACGGAGGCGGTCCCGGCGAGGCGTATCCCGATACCCGTGCCGCTTCGAGAATCGGACGGTGGAGCGCACCGGTCGGCGATCTGCAGACGCCCTATCTGCGCCCCCAGGAGAACGGCGCTCGCGCGGACGTCCGCTGGGTCGAGACCGGCGGTGTGCGGGTGGAGGGCGAACCCGAATTCTGGTTCACCGCCCGCCGCTGGACGAACGAACAGCTCGATGCGGCGCAGCATCTCCCGGACCTCACACCGGACGGCCCGCTCTGGATCAACCTCGACCACGCCCAGCAGGGCATCGGCTCACAGTCCTGCGGCCCCGGAGTGCTCCCGCAGTACCAGCTGCAGGCGGCGCCGGCAGAATTCTCGTTCGTCTTCTCCGCACCGGCCCCCTCCGGAGACCGGTGACCGGTCGGCGGTGACGACCGTGCCCGGCGGGCTCCTGGGCCCGCCGGCACGCCGACGGCCCCCAGACCGGATTCCGTCCTGACCGGCAGCGGCAGTTCGGGGGCGTGAGCTCCTCTCCATGACGTACAGAGGGCAGACAGTGTCCTGACAACTCCTGAACCAGTGGGAGCGCTCCCAAGGTGACGGCGCACCAAAGAACTGTCAAGAGGGCGGGAGAAATACGAACAGTGAAGCCCTTCCTGCGGGTTCTGGGCGGAGTTCGCTCCATCTCTTGTCATGCACAGCCGGTTATGGTTACTCTCCCGATCAACCAGTGGGAGCGCTTCCACTCGTGACATGTGCCACAAAAGGCGCATGACGGATTGTAAGGACGCGCTCCATGAGCCCACCACGATTACCTGTGATCGCCGCTGCCGGCGCGTTCGCCGTCGCAGCGGCTGCCGTACTGCTTCCCCCGCTCACCGCGTCCGGCGCCACCCCTGCCTGCTCGGTCGAGTACTCCGTCACCAACTCCTGGGACAGCGGCTTCCAGGCCGGCGTAAAGATCATCAACAACGGCGCCCCCACCAGCAGCTGGTCGCTGAAGTTCGATTTCGCCGGTACCCAGAAGGTGACACAGGGCTGGAGCGCCAAGTGGTCCCAGTCGGGCAGAACCGTCACCGCGTCCAACGAAAGCTGGAACGGCGCGCTGCCGACCGGCGGCAGTGTCGACGCCGGGTTCATCGCCTCCGGGAAGGGTTCGGATCCGGCACCCACCACGTTCGAACTGAACGGTGTCACCTGCGACAAGGATCCGGGCAGCTCCCCCAGCCCAAGCCCCACCGGCACCGATCCTTCGCAGCCGCCGGCCGACCCCGGCACCGCGCCGGCGCTGCACGCCTCCGGCAACAAGCTGGTGGACGCGAAGGGCGCGGAACGTCATCTGTACGGAGTCAACCGCTCCGGGGGCGAGTTCATGTGTGTCCAGGGCCGCGGCATCTTCGACGGCCCGGTCGACGACGCCTCCGTGGCGGCCATCGCCGACTGGAAGGTGAACACCGTCCGGATTCCGCTGAACGAGGAGTGCTGGCTCGGCACCGCCGACATCGATCCCGCGTACGCGGGCGCCAACTACGTCAGTGCGGTCAAGGACTACGTCTCCCGCCTCGAGGCCCACGGGATCACTCCGATCGTGGAGCTCCACTGGACCTACGGCACCTACACCGGCAACTCGTCGGGCTGTGCCGACGTACACGCAAGCTGCCAGAAGCCGATGCCCGACGCGCAGTACTCCCCTTCCTTCTGGAAGTCGGTGGCCGGCACCTTCAAAGACGACCCCGCGGTGGCTTTCGACCTGTTCAACGAGCCCTATCCGGACCGCGCCACCACCACACTCGACCAGGCGTGGACATGCTGGCGCGACGGCGGGACCTGCCCCGGTATCGGCTACGAGGTGGCCGGTATGCAGGACCTGGTGGACGCGGTACGAGCAGCGGGCGCCCAGAACCTCGTCCTGATCCCGGGCGTCGCCTACGCCAACGACCTGCGCCAGTGGGTCTCCCATGAGCCGGCCGACCCGGCGGGCAACACGGCCGCCGCGTGGCACTCGTACAACTTCAACACCTGCTCATCGGCGAGCTGCTGGAACGAACAGCTGACGCCGGTGATCTCCAAAGTTCCGTTCGTGGCGGGTGAGATCGGCGAGAACACCTGCTCGCACGGCTACGTCGACCAGGTCATGTCCTGGCTCGACGCGCACGACGCCTCGTATCTGGGCTGGACCTGGAACACCTGGGACTGCTCCACCGGCCCTTCGCTGATCAGCAGTTACGACGGCACCCCCACCCCCTACGGCACCGGGTTGCGCGATCATCTGCGCTCCCTCCGATGAGAGGTTCCCTTTCGATGAGCCGCACAACTGCCCCACCACGCCGTACGCGTACGGCATTGATCTCCGCCTGCGCGCTGGTCGCCGCGGGCCTGGCCACCGCGACCGGGATGAGCGGCACCGCGCATGCCGCCTCGGTGGCGTGCAACGTCACCTACACCACCAATGACTGGGGTTCCGGCTTCACCGCGAACGTGGCGGTGACCAACTCCGGGACGGCCGCGCTCGACAGCTGGACGCTCACGTACAACTACACGGGCAACCAGAAGCTGACCAACGGGTGGAACGCCACCTGGTCGCAGTCGGGTTCCACCGTCACCGCCAAGGGAATCGACTGGAACAAGTCGATCGCCGCGGGCGCCACGGCCGGCGCCGGCGCCCAGTTCTCCTACAGCGGGACCAATGCCGCTCCGACGTCGTACGCCGTGAACGGCACCACCTGCAACGGCGCGACCGGCCCGACGGATCCGCCCACCGACCCGCCGACGGACCCGCCCACTTCGGGCAGTCTCGTCGACAACCCCTATGTGGGTGCGGGGGTCTATGTGAACCCGGAGTGGTCGGCCCTTGCGGCGGCGGAACCGGGTGGCAGCAAGATATCCAGCCAGCCGACGGCCGTCTGGCTCGACCGCATCGCCGCGATCAAGGGCGTGAACGGCGGCATGGGCCTGCGCGACCACCTCGACGCGGCCGTGAAGCAGGCGAGCGGCAAACCGTTCGTCGTACAGCTGGTCATCTACGACCTCCCCGGCCGTGACTGTGCGGCGCTCGCCTCCAACGGTGAGCTGGGCGCGACCGAGATCGACCGTTACAAGAGCGAGTACATCGACCCGATCGCGGCCGTACTCAAGGACCCGGCGTACGCGAACCTGAGGATCGTCACGACCATCGAGCCGGACTCGCTGCCCAACCTGGTCACCAACACCAGTGACCGCCCGACCGGTACCCCCCAGTGCGACACCATGAAGGCGAACGGCAACTACATCACCGGTGTCGGTTACGCCCTGAACAAGCTCGGCGCCGTCGGCAACGTCTACAACTACCTCGATGTCGGCCACCACGGCTGGATCGGCTGGGACGACAACTTCAACTCGACCGCCCAGATACTCCACCAGGCGGCCACCGCATCGGGCGCCACGGTCGCCGACGTCCAGGGGATCATCGCCAACACCGCCAACTACGGTGCCACCACGGAGCCGTACTTCACCATCAACGACGCGGTCAACGGCACGTCGGTGCGCCAGTCCAAGTGGGTCGACTGGAACCGCTACGTCGATGAGCAGTCCTTCGCTCAGGCCTTCCGCACCGAACTGGTCAGCGTCGGATTCGACTCCAAGATCGGCGCACTGATCGACACATCCCGCAACGGCTGGGGCGGATCCGCCCGTCCCACCGCGCCTGCGGCGAAGACGACCCTGGACGGGTACGTCGACGGCAGCCGTACGGACAAGCGCATCCACCTCGGCAACTGGTGCAACCAGTCGGGTGCGGGCATAGGCGAGCGGCCGAAGGCTGCTCCCGCCGCAGGCATCGACGCCTACGTCTGGGTCAAGCCGCCGGGCGAGTCCGACGGCGCGAGCTCCGCCATCTCCAATGACGAGGGCAAGGGCTTCGACCGCATGTGCGACCCGACGTACACCGGTAACGCACGCAACGGAAACAGCATGTCCGGAGCCCTGCCCAACGCGCCGCTGGCGGGCCACTGGTTCTCCGCTCAGTTCCAGCAGCTCCTGAAGAACGCCTACCCGGCGCTCTGATCCCTTCCGGTACTCGGCCGGCCCCGGTCTCGGACGAACGGCGGCGCGGACACCCCTGACGGTGTCCGCGCCGTACGTCGCTCCGGTCCGGAGCGGACACGCCGGAGCCGGATATCCGCAAACAGGCTTGCCCGCCGCACAGCCACAGGATTGGCTGAGGCCATGCAGCAACCGCTTTCCATGCCGGCGTCCCGCGGCACTCTCGATCACCACTGGCGTGGCACCGGCGCTTCCTCCCGGCGGAACCCCTGCGCAGGCGGATGAGGCGGCCCGGGACGGTGTCAGCCGGTGGGGAGCCCGGCCGCCGCACCGGCCAGTGCCTCGAGCACGGGCCGGATCAGCGGATGGAGCTCGGCCCCGCGGCGCACCGCGGCGAATACCCGCCGGGTCGGGGCAGGGCCCTCAACCGGGCGCACCACGGTGTCCTTCAGCTCCATCCCGCGCAGCGCCGACCGCGGCACCAGGGCCACTCCCGCGCCCGCACCCGCGAGCGCCACAACGGCGCGGAAGTCGTCGGACGAGTGCACCAGAAGCGGTTCGAACCCGGCCTGCTCGCAGGCCAGCAGCACCACGTCGTGGCAGGGGTTGCCGGGATAGGGGCCGATCCAGTCGTCGGCGGCGAGACCGGCCAGCTCGATGTGCGGATGGTGGCTCAGCGGGTGCCCGTCGGGAAGCACCGCGTCGAACGGCTCCGCGTACAGCGGGACCCTGGCCAGGCGCACATCGCCCTCGCGGGGCGCGCCCCGGTATTCGACGGCCAGCGCCATGTCGGCCTCCCCGTCGAGGACCAGGGTCAGGCTCTCGTCGCCCTCGGAGTCCCTGACCCGCACCCGGATGCGGGGGCTGCGCCCGGCGAGGTCACGGATGGCGGGGGCCAGCACCTCCGCGATGCCGGTCGCGAAGGCGGCGACGGTGACCTCGCCGGCCGCGCCGCCCGCGTAGGCGGCGAGCTCGGCCTCGGCCCGTTCGAGCTGAGCGAGCACGGCGTGCGCATGGGAGAGGAGGATCTCCCCGGCAGCCGTCAGCCGCACACCCCGGCCGCTGCGGGTCAGCAGGGCGTGCCCTGTCTCCTGCTCCAGCGCGGCAAGCTGCTGGGAGACGGCCGAGGGGGTCAGATAGAGCGCTGCGGCCGCGGCGGTCACCGTTCGGTGGTCCGCCACGGCCCGCAGAATGCGCAGGCGGCGAGGGTCGATCACCCTGCCATTGTCGCGCAGGGCAGGTCCGGCCGGCTCCCGCGGGCCGCCCCGCCCATGACGGTCAGGCGCAGGCCCTCGCGTCGATGAAGGCGGCCACGGCCCGCTCGACGTCGGCGGTGGAGTGTGCAGCGGAGAGCTGGACGCGGATCCGGGCCCGTCCCATCGGCACCACCGGGTAGGAGAAGCCGATCACATACACACCCCGCTCCAGCAACAGTTCGGCCATCCTGGCCGCTTCGGCGGCGTCACCGATCATCACGGGGGCGATGGCGTGCTCGCCGGGCAGGATCTCGAAGCCGGCCTCGGTCATCCTCGTACGGAACAGCCGGGTGTTCGCGTCCAGACGTTCCCGCAGCTCACCCGCGGACTCGATGAGGTCGAGAACCTTGAGAGAGGCCGCAGCGATCACCGGAGCGAGTGAGTTCGAGAAGAGGTAGGGGCGCGAGCGCTGACGCAGCAGGGCAACGATCTCGGAACGGGCGGCGACATACCCTCCCGACGCTCCGCCCAGCGCCTTGCCGAGGGTGCCGGTGATGATGTCGACGCGGTCCATCACGCCGTGCAGCTCGGGGGTGCCGCGCCCACCGGAGCCGACGAAGCCCACCGCATGCGAGTCGTCCACCATCACCATGGCGTCGTAGCGGTCGGCCAGGTCGCAGATCTCGGCGAGCGGGGCGACGTATCCGTCCATCGAGAACACGCCGTCGGTGACGATGAGCCTGCGCCGGGCGTCCTGGGTGTCCTTGAGCTGCTGTTCGAGGTCGGCCAGGTCGCGGTTGGCGTAGCGATGGCGCCTGGCCTTGGAGAGCCGGATGCCGTCGATGATCGACGCGTGGTTGAGAGCGTCCGAGATGACGGCGTCCTCGGCGTCGAGCAGGGTCTCGAAGACTCCGCCGTTCGCGTCGAAGCAGGAGGAGTAGAGGATCGTGTCCTCCTGGCCGAGGAAGACCGCCAGGCGCTGCTCCAGCTCCTTGTGGACGTCCTGCGTACCGCAGATGAAACGCACGGACGCCATGCCGTAGCCCCAGCGGTCCAGGGCGTCCTTGGCGGCGGCGACGACATCGGGGTGGTCGGCCAGGCCGAGGTAGTTGTTGGCGCAGAAGTTCAGCACCTCGCCGGTCGCGACGCCGACCGACGCGCTCTGCGGGGTGGAGATGACACGCTCGGGCTTGAACAGACCGGCGTCACGGATCTCGTCGAGAGCGGTGCGCAGATCGTCGCGGACGGACTCGTACATCGGGGCTCCTAGGAGGTGGGGAGGGTCAGGCCGTCCAGTCGAGGATGATCTTGCCGCATTGGCCGCCGGCCGCCTCGTCGAAGGCGGCGTCGAAGTCCTGGTAGGCGTACTTCCCGGTGATGACGGGGCTGAGGTCGAGGCCGCCCTCGAGCAGAACGGTCATCGCGTACCAGGTCTCGAACATCTCACGTCCGTAGATCCCCTTGACCGTGATCATCGAAGTGACGATCTTCGCCCAGTCGACGGCGAACTCCTCGGCGGGCAGACCCAGCATGGCGATCCGGCCGCCGTGGGTCATGTTGTCCACCATGTCGCGCATGGCCTCGGGGCGGCCGGACATCTCCAGGCCGATGTCGAAGCCCTCCTTGAGGCCGAGACGGCGCTGCGCCTCCGCGACGGGATGCTCGGCGACATTGAGCGCGAGGGTCGCGCCGGCCTTGCGGGCCAGGTCCAGGCGGTACGGACTGACGTCGGTGATCACCACGTTGCGGGCACCCGCGTGCTTCGCCACGGCTGCCGCCATGATGCCGATGGGGCCGGCGCCCGTGATCAGTACGTCCTCACCGACCAGCGGGAAGGAGAGTGCGGTGTGCACCGCGTTGCCGAACGGGTCGAAGATCGCGGCGATGTCCAGATCGACCTGCGCCCGGTGCACCCAGACGTTCGAAGCGGGCAGTGCGACGTACTCGGCGAACGCCCCGTCGCGGCCCACACCGAGCCCGACGGTCGAGCGGCACAGGTGCCTGCGTCCGGCCAGACAGTTGCGGCACTTCCCGCAGACCAGGTGGCCCTCACCGCTGACCAGGTCGCCGACCGCGATCCCGGTGACACCGGTGCCGACCGCCGCGACCTCCCCGACGAACTCGTGGCCGAGGACCAGCGGAGTCGAGACCGACTGCTGGGCCCAGCCGTCCCAGGAACGGATATGGAGGTCCGTGCCGCAGATGCCGGTGCGGGCCACCTTGATCAGCACGTCGCCCGGGCCGGTCTCCGGCTCGGGTACATCCATGAGCCACAGCCCCGGCTCGGCATGCTGCTTGACAAGGGCCTTCATCGTGGCGGCTCCAGACGTGACGGTGACGTTCGGCGGGCAGGTCACCAATCTGCCGAGCGCCGGCCGCTCAAGTCCATCGAGGATTTCTTAAGCGGGGGCACAGCGGAGCTTCACGCCTTGCGGCGACAGGGCACACCCGGGGCGGCTGCGGTTTTCAGGAGGTGGCCGCGTTACGCCATACGGTGAGGTCCACGCTGACGAACTGGCTAGGCGAGTCCCGCGTCGCGAAACTGTGCACGGTGACCAGGCCGTAGTGCCCGGAGCCGGTCTTCACACAGATCCGGGACCCCTTCCCTAGCTTGTCCTTGGAGATGGACGTGGTGTAGCGGGTGTTGGCGCGGCAGCCTGCCAGCGAACCAGGCTCGCCGGACTCCAGGAGTGCCATGGTGTTCTTGGACTGGTTGGTGGTGACGCTCTCCCCGTTGACGAGGTCGTCCGAGTAACCGAAGTCGCCCTCGTAGTTCACGTCCAGATCCTCGGGGCGGGGCGGCTCGTCGGCGAAGGTGACCGTGTAGCCGGCCGGAATGCTGAGGTCCTTGTACACGGCCGCCTTCGGCGCTGCCGGGGTCCTGCTCTTCCCCGCGGCACCTGTACCCGAGTGCGTGCCGCCGGACCGCGGCGTATCGCTCGCGCTGTTCCGGGATCCCTGCGAGTCCTTGTCCTCACCGTGCTGGCCCGCCAGGTACGCACCACCGCCGATGAGCGCCGCTGCGGCCACACCCGCGACGACGAGCCAGGCCCGGTTCTTCGTCCGGGGCTGCTGATGGGGAGCCTGCGGCGCCGGGAATCCGCCGGGGCTCCCGGCGCCCGGGCGGTACGGATAGCTGCCGGGGGCCCCGGCAGCGGGCTGGACCGGATAGCCGCCGGGTGCCCCGGAGGCCGGCGGGTAGGCGTAACCGCCCGCTGCGGGCGGACGGACGGACTGCGGGTATGCCGTATGCACCGGCTGCTGGACCGGCGGCATGTGCGGTGCCGTCTGCGTCGGCTGCTGGACCGGCGGCATGTGCGGTGCCGTCTGCGTCGGCTGCTGGACCGGCGGCATGTGCGGTGCCGTCTGCGTCGGCGGATGAGCCGGCTGCGGGGGCGGAGTCGGGGCAGCGGCCTGGGTCAGATCGGCGGCATACGAGGACGGCAGCCATCCGTCCGGGCGGCGCAGCGCCGGGTCCTGGGACGCCTGACCGCACAGCTCGATGATCCGTGCGGGGGACGGCCGCTGTGCCGGGTCCTTGCGGAGGCAGTCGGTGACGATCTCCCGCAGTTCGTCAGGGAGTTGGGAGAGGTCGGGATCCTCGTGCACGATCCGGTAGAGCACCGCGTGCGAGGGCCCGTCACCGAAGGCGGCTGCACCCGTCGCGGCGAAGGCCGCGATCTGGCCCAGCGCGAAGACATCGGTAGCCGCGGTGCAGCTCGTTCCTGACGCCTGCTCCGGGGCCATGAAGGACGGGGTTCCCACACTGACGCCGGTGCCGGTGAGCGCGGTGGTGTCCGCCGCGCGGGCGATGCCGAAGTCGATGACCCGCGGTCCGTCGGCCGCGAGCAGCACGTTGGACGGTTTGAGGTCGCGGTGGACGATGCCCGCGTGATGGATGACCTGAAGCGCCTCGGCGATCCCGGCCATCAGCAGCAGCACGGTCGCCGCGGGCATCGCGCCGTGTCCGGCGACCGCCGCGTGCAGCGAGGGCCCCTGCACATAGGCGGTGGCCAGCCAGGGGTGGGGGCCCTCGGTGTCACTGTCGATGACAGGCGCGGTGTAGAGCCCCTGCACCCGCTGCGCGGCCCGCACTTCCTGCTGGAACCGGCGGCGGAACTCGGGGTCCTCGGCGAACTCGGGACGGATCACCTTGATCGCGACGGGCCGTCCGCCCGGCGTGTACGAGAGGTACACCTTGCCCATGCCGCCGGCGCCGAGCCTGGCGCTGAGCAGATAGCCGGCGACCGTTCGCGGGTCCTCCTCGGTGAGCGGCTGGAACACGTCCGGATCCGCCGCCGAAGCGTCCCTGCCGCCGGCGCGTAGCGGATCCTGCTGGTGGTCCGTCACAATTCCCCCTGGCCTGCCTTTACCCGTTTCTTACGGCGCCGAGCCTATCGAAGCAGGCGCCCGTGCCGCAGGGGCGTCACGGGACCCGGCCGCGGCGGCTCCTGGTCCACCCGGTGCGCCCGGCCGTGTTCGAGTCGCAGGCGGTCACAGAGCCTGCCGGTGAAGGGAAGAGGATGTGCCACACCATGACTCGCACCGCCGTACGGCACACTGCGACCACCGGATGCACGCGTAAAGCGTAAAGGTCCTGTGAGGGTCATATACGCCTGGGTAAAACGGAAGTGACGGTTCGTCACATCACTACCGCCAAGCTCTCCACGCCCTCATCCTGAACGCATGCGAATCACTCTACGCGCGTTGCGCACCCGTGTTGCCGCCGTCGGCGTCGCCACCGCGATCGTCGTCACGCCTACCGTGCTCCTCGCGACCGAAGCCCACGCCACCGTGAGTGGCACCATCTGTTACGGCGCCCTGCCCTCACAGGCCCACGACACCCTGGACCTCATCGAATCCGGCGGGCCCTTCCCCTACGACCAGGACGGGGTCGTCTTCCAGAACCGGGAAGGTGTGCTGCCTTCCCAGTCCACCGGCTACTACCACGAGTACACGGTCAAGACCCCGGGCAGCTCGACCCGGGGCGCCCGGCGGATCATCACCGGCGAGCAGACCGCCGAGGACTACTACACCGCCGACCACTACGTCACCTTCAAGCAGGTCGACTTCACCTGCTGACGGGGGCGCAGGCCCGGCCCCCACGTGCCACTCACTCCTCGACGACACCGTCGACGTACACCCAGGCCCCTTCGTGACGCTCGAACCTGCTGCGCTCCCCGAGCTCTCCGGACTCTCCCCGGTTGGTCCAGTGGGCACGGAAGGTGACGGTGCCACTGGTGTGGAAGGGGCTTCCCCCGGTGGTGTCCAGGATCTCCAGCCGCTGCCACCGCTGCCCCGTGTCGAACTCGATACGGGGCGGCCGTGTGTCCGGGTGCCAGCTCCGCAGAAGGTAGTCGGCGTCCTCCACGGCGAACGCGCTGAAGCGCGAACGCATCAGCGCCTCGGCCGTGGGGGCAGCGGCCCTTCCCGTATGGAATCGGCCACAGCACTCGCCGTATCCGGCAGGCAGCCCACAGGGGCAGGGCGCGGTCGATGCCGGCGGGCGGTGGGACCCCTGCCGGGTGCGGGATCGCTGCGGGTGTCGCGGCCGGGAAGCGCTTCGGGACATGCCTGCATTGTGCACCGCGGCAGCGAGGGCCGGGGCCGGCCACCCCCAGGACCTGCACACCCCCAAGGCCGCCGGGCCGCGCGGCCGAACAGGCGCGGACAGGCCTGAGCCCCGGCCACTCGGTCCGCAGCGGCCGGGCGCGGGCCCTGCACCTGGCCGGCCACCTACTCCCACTTCGGCGGAATCCACTGCGCCGGAGGTCTTTACATCGATGTAATCCGGTGTTGACATGTGACCACTCACCCCTCCCGCACCGGAGATGCGATGTCCCTGCCTCACGCCCACCACACATCCGCACAGCCGAACGGAGTCCCGCGACCTGAGTATCCCCGTCCCGGGTTCGTCCGGCAGGACTGGCTGAATCTCAACGGCAGCTGGCAATTCGCCTTCGATCCTGGCGACAGCGGTCTGGAGCGGGGGCTGGTGCACGCCGAACTGGAGGGCGAGATCCAGGTGCCCTTCTGTCCCGAGTCCGAACTCTCGGGTATCGGCGACACCGATTTCCACGCCGCGGTCTGGTATCGCCGTACGGTCCGGGTCCCGGCCGGCTGGTCCGGACGCCATGTACTGCTGCACTTCGGCGCCGTCGATCACGACGCGACCGTCTGGGTCGACGGAGTCGAGGCGGGCAGGCACAGCGGAGGTTTCACCTCGTTCACCGTGGACCTGGGCGACCTCGCAGCGCAGCGGGACGGCGAAGCGGTGATCGTCGTACGGGCCCGCGACGCCAGGCACGGGCCGCAGGCGCGCGGCAAGCAGTCCTACGAGTACGCCAACAGCGCCTGCCACTACACCAGGACGACAGGGATCTGGCAGACCGTCTGGATGGAGCCGGTCGCCGCGACGCATCTGCGTCGCCCGCGCATCACCCCCGATCTGGGATCGGGCAGCTTCCATCTGGAGATCCCGCTCACCGCCAACCGTCCCGGGCACCGCCTCAGGGCGCGGCTCCGCGACGACGCCGGCACCGTGGTCGAGAGCTCGGTCCCGGCCGGCCTCGACATGGCGCCGAGGATCTTCCTCGCGATACCCGACGACCGTCGCCGGCCGTGGTCGCCCGAGGATCCGCACCTCTACACCCTGGACATCGATCTGCTGGACGGCGAAGGCGCCATGATCGACTCCGCGGTCTGCACCGCGGGACTGCGCTCGGTCGCCGTGGACGGCAAGCGGCTGCTGCTCAACGGCCGGCCGGTCTTCCAGCGGCTGGTACTCGACCAGGGCTGGTACCCGGACGGGCTGATGACCGCTCCCGACGACGCCGCGCTGGTGAAGGACATCGAGCTGGCGTTCGCCGCGGGGTTCAACGGCGCGCGGCTGCACCAGAAGGTCTTCGAGGAGCGGTTCCTGCACCACGCCGACCGGCTCGGCTATCTCGTCTGGGGCGAGTTCGGCGACTGGGGCTGCAGCGAAGGACGCACCACACAGGACAACCAGCGGCCCACCGCCGGTTACACGGCTCAGTGGCTGGAGGCGGTGGAGCGCGACTACTCGCATCCGTCGATCGTCGGCTGGTGCCCGCTCAACGAGACCCATCAGGAACTGCACGACCGGCCCACCGTGCTGGACGACGTCACCCGGGCGATGTTCCTCGCCACCAAGGCCGCCGACACCTCCCGGCCGGTCATCGACGCCTCCGGCTACGCACACCGGGTGGTGGAGACCGACGTCTACGACTCCCACAACTACGAGCAGGACCCGGCCGCGTTCCGCACCCAGATGGCCGGACTGGCGAAGGACGAGCCGTTCATCAACCCGCAGGACCAGGGGCCCGGCGCGGCCGACTGGTCGGTTCCGTACCGCGGACAGCCCTATTTCTGCAGCGAGTTCGGCGGGATCTGGTGGAATCAGGAGGAGGCGGCGGCCTCTTCGGGTGACGACCGCGGGGTCTCCTGGGGCTACGGTCAGCGTCCGCGCACCGAGGAGGAGTTCCAGCAGCGCTTCGCAGGACTGACCGGAGTACTGCTCGACGACCCCGACATGTTCGGCTACTGCTACACCCAGCTCACCGATGTCTTCCAGGAACAGAACGGTGTCTACCACTTCGACCGCACCCCGAAGCTGGACACCGACCGGTTGCGCGCGGCCCAGCAACGGCCGGCGGCCTACGAGGAGCGGCGGCGATGAGCCCGCTGTCGAGGCGCGCGCTGCTGCGCGGCGCCGGCGCGGGGGCACTGCTTCCCGCGCTCGGCGCGTGCGGTTCGCCGGCCGCGAGCGTCGCGAGCGCCGACGAGATCCAGTACTGGAATCTCTTCGCCGGCCCGGACGGCAACCTGATGAAGGACATGACCCGGAAGATCGAGCAACGGGTTCCGGATCTCAGGGTCAACACCACCGTGCTGGACTGGGGACCGCCGTACTACACCAAACTCGCCATGGCCTCGGTCGGCGGCCGGGCTCCCGACATCGCGGTCATGCACCTCACCCGGCTGCCCGGATACGCGCCGGGTGGTCTGCTCGAACCCTGGGACATGGACCTGCTGGCCGAATTCGGCGTCCGCCGGCAGGACATCAATCCGACGGTCTTCAAGCGCGGTCTGTACGAGGGGAAACCGTTCGCCGTCCCCCTCGACACCCACCCCTTCATCATGTTCTACGACCGCGACATGATGGACAGATCCGGGCTGTTGCGGACCGACGGGCAGCCGCTTCCCTTCGAGTCGCCGGCCCACTGTCTGGAAGTGGCGAAGAAGCTCCGCAAGGACACCGGCAAGCTCGGGCCCGTCTTCGGCCACGTCAACGACGGCGCCAACGCCTGGCGGATGTTCTGGACCCTGTTCAGCCAGACGGGCGGGGCCTTCGATCTCACCGGTGCGCGTGCCGGCATCGACATCGACCGGGCGGTCGACGTGGTGCGCTTCATGGCGGAGCTCATACGTCCCGACTGCCGCACCATGGAAATCTCCACCGCCATCGCGGACTTCGCCAACGGGCAGTCCCCGGCGATCTTCAACGGTGAGTGGGATCTCAACACCTTCAGGACCGCCAAGAAGGACAAGCTCGGCGCCGCACCCTTCCCCACCATCTTCGACAAGCCCGCGGGGGCGGCCGACAGCCACTCCCTCGTGCTGCCCCGGCAGAACCACGTCGATCCCGCGAAGCGACGTCAGGCACACCGGTTCGCCGCCGAACTGCTCAAGTCGAGCCTGGCGTGGGCGGGCGGCGGCCACATTCCGGCCTATCTGCCGGTCACCGCGTCGAAGGCGTACGCACAGCTGCATCCGCAGCACGAATACGCCCAGGCGGCGAACCAGCCCGCCCTCGACCCGAAGGCCTGGTTCACCGGAGCGGGGTCGGACTTCCAGAACCGGATGTGCCAGGCCCTGCAGCTGACGCTCATCTCCGGAGCGGCTCCCGAGAAGGCCGTGAGGAAGATGGTCTCCGAGATCAACACCCTTCTGTCCAAGCCGAATCCGGCCTGATCGCGCGAGACAAGGAGCGATCGCCATGAGTTCCCTCCGCATTCCCCTGCGCGCCTCCGCACGGTCCGGCACCGCCCGTCCGTCCCGCCGGGGTGCCCCCGGCTCGTCGGGCTGGCCCTTCGTACTTCCCTTCCTGGTCTTCTTCGGGCTCTTTCTGGTCCTGCCGATCGGCTACGGCCTGTGGATGAGTTTCACCGACTCCAGCCTGACCGGACACGGCGACAACACCTTCGCCGGCCTGGACAACTACGCCGAGGCGCTGACCGACCCCGAGGTGTGGTCGAGCCTCGAGAACACGGTCTGGTTCACCGTGCTGACGTCCGTCCCGCTGGTCGTGGTGGCCCTCGTGATGGCCCTGCTCGTGCATACCGGAATGCCGGGGCAATGGGTGTGGCGGCTGTCGTTCTTCGCGCCCTATCTGCTGCCAGTCGCCGTGGTCACCCAGGTGTGGTCCCTGTTGTTCCAGCCCGACCTCGGGCTCCTCAACTCGATGCTGAAGGCCGTCGGCATCGACGGGATCGGCTGGCTGGTCGACGAGAAGTACGCGATGTGGTCCATCGCTCTGCTGACCCTCTGGTGGACGGTGGGCTTCAACTTCCTGCTGTATCTGGCGGCGTTGCAGGCCGTTCCCGACCACCTGTACGAAGCGGCGGCCATCGACGGGGCAGGTGCGTGGCGCAGGCTGTGGTCGATCACTCTGCCCCAGCTGCGGCGCACCACCGCGCTGATCGCGGTACTTCAGGTGCTGGCGTCCCTGAAGGTCTTCGACCAGATCTATCTGCTCACCAAGGGCGGTCCGGACAACTCGACGAAACCGATCATCGAGTACATCTACGACACGGGCTTCGCCAACTACCGCCTGGGCTACGCATCAGCGGTGTCCTACGTCTTCTTCGCGATCGTCATCATCCTCTCGATCGCCCAACTCAAGATCTTTTCGCGCAGGGAGGACTGACGGGTCATGGCACCGGACACACTCGCACCCACGACCGGTACACCACCGCGGAGCACCATGCCGCGCGAGGTCGCCCGCCGCCGCGGCGGCACGCAGGGCTGGCACCCCACTCTGGGCACCGGGCCCACCACGCGGATTCTCACCTCACTGGCCCTGGTCCTGATGGCCGCCGCATGGCTGCTCCCGTTCGCCTGGGCCATCGACACCTCACTGAAGACCGAGGTCGACGCCAGCTCGGACACCGGCTGGTTCCCTGACGGCGGTTTCAGCCTCGACGCCTACCGGAAGATCTTCGACCAGGGCAACATCCCGGTCTGGGCGCTGAACAGCCTGCTGATCGCCCTCGCTGTGACGGCGCTGACAGTGCTGATCTCCGCGATGGCGGCATACGCCTTCTCCCGCACGCTCTTTCGCGGGCGCCGTGCGCTCTTCGCCGCCACTCTCGCATCGATCATGGTTCCGCCGCAGATTCTGATCGTGCCGCTGTTCCGGCAGATGCTGTCCATGAACCTGGTCGACACCTACGCCGCGGTGATCCTCCCGCAGGCGGTGGCGCCGGCGATGGTGTACATCCTGAAGAAGTTCTTCGACTCGGTGCCCCGCGAACTGGAGGAGGCGGCCCGTATCGACGGTGCGGGCAGCTGGCGGGTGTTCGCCAGTGTGGTGCTGCCGCTGTCCCGCCCGATTCTGGCGGCCGTGGCGATCTTTGTCTTCATCACCACCTGGAACAACTTCCTGTGGCCGTTCATCAGCACCAGCGACCCGGGCCTGATGACGCTGCCGGTGGGCCTGTCGACGATCAAGGACTCCTCGGGGCTCATGTACGCGCAGACATCTGCGGCATCGATCCTGGCCGGCATTCCGCTGCTGATCGTCTTCATGCTCTTCCAGCGGCAGATCGTCAAGTCGGTGGCGACGACCGGCCTGGGCGGTCAGTGAGGGGTCGCTGTCCCGTCGCGAGGTCCCGCGCGGCGGGTCGAGGGGTGACCCACCATCCCCGGCGGGCACCGGCGTACGCTTCGCGACGCGTCCGTGGGGCCATCTCCGGTCCTCGTCCCGCCGGCCGATCCCGACCGCGGCAGGTCCAGCCGATCGGGTTCCGGCTGGACCTGACACCACGACACACGGACGGGCACGGTGGGCGCTTGGAGGCGTAATCGGCGGTCGTGGTGGATATGGGGGACCTATGCGAACTATGCGCCCACTTGTCCTCGCCGCCGCCCTCGTCTGCGCGCCGGTCCCCCCGGCCGTCGCCGCGTCCCCGCACGCCCTTCCCGAATGCGCGGCGGACTCCCTCGGGTACCGGGCCCACACCCTCCCACCCATCGCGAGGAGTGTCGTACTCCTCACGGTCACCAACCGCGGCAAGCAGAACTGCACCATCGACCGGTTTCCGACGGTGACGTTCGCCGGCCTGGACGGATCGGCCAATCCAGCGCCGCCCGTGGAAAGCGGACCGCATGTCATCAACGCCGGCCGGACTCTCTACGCGGCCCTGCGCACGGACGACACCACCGCTCCCGCCCATTACGTACCGAGCCTGGCCGTAGCGGCGAGTCCCGCCCACGCCGGCAGGGTCTTCACCGCCTCCGGAATCGGCGCCCCCGCCCCGGGGATCGCGGTGTACGACCCGGTCACCACGCTGTGGCGGACGTCGGCCGACGACGCGGTCGCCGCGCTGCCGGACTGACCCGGGGGCCCTCCCGGCAGCGCGGGGGACACTCGCGCACAGCGGGCGGTCATCCGCCCGTGCTCTCCCTGACACGGAGTTCATGCCCGATGGTGATCTCGCGCGCCGCCGTCTCCGGTGCGTCGATGCGGTCCAGCAGCAGCTGGACCGCATGCCGGGCGACGGCCGCCTTGTCGGGCGCGACGGTGCTCAGACTCGGGATCGCGAAACGGCCGGCGTCCACATCGTCGAAGCCCATCACCGCGATGTCCTGGGGAACCCGCAGCCCTCGTTCGTACAGGGTGCGCAGCGCTCCGAGAGCCAGCGCGTCGTTGAAGCAGAAGACGGCGTCCGGCGGATCACCCGCGTCCAGCAGGGCGTTCATCGCCTTCGCACCGTCCGCCCGGTGATAGCGGTGCGTCTCGATCTCGAGGCGTGTGTCGATCGGCAGTCCGGCGTCATGAAGTGCCTGGTGGTAGCCGGTCATCCGGAGCAGTGGGGTGCCGACATCCGGTTCGAGCTGCGCCCCGATGGCTGCGATCCGGCTGCGGCCTCCCGCGATGAGGTGCGCCACCGCCTCCCGGGCTGCGGTCACGTTGTCGATGGCCACATGGTCGGTGAGGCCGCCGCTGGGGCGCTCGCCGATCAGGACGAGCGGCATCGTGTCGACGCGTCCCGCCAGCGCCTGGCCGTGCAGTCCCAGGGGGCTGAGCACGATCCCGTCGACGACCTGGTCGCCGAGACCGTCGATCACCGCCGCCTCCCGGGTACGGTCCCCCAGGGTCTGCTCGATGAGCAACGTTCTGCCGTGCTCCTCCGCCGTGGTGAGGAAGTGCTCGGCGAGCTCGGCGAAGTAAGGGATGTTCAGTTCCGGCAGGACCAGGCCGATCATTCCGGTGCGGCCGCGGCGCAGATTGCGGGCGCTCGTGTTGGGACGGTAGCCGAGGGTCCTGATGGCCTGCTGCACCCGCTCGCGGGTCTCCGGCGTGACATGCACAAAACCGTTGATGACATTGGAGACGGTCTTGGGCGAGACGCCGGCGAGCGCGGCCACGTCCTTCATCTTCGCGCTCTTCGCCGCTCCCCCGCGCCCGCCGGGCCTGCTGGTGCCGATCGCTTCGTGCTCGTTCCCCGTGACCATCGACCGATCCTAGAACGAGCGGCACCCAGCGGTGCGACCCGGCCGGGCGGACGATACCGGCTGCGGGCGCGGGGAGCGGAGTCAGCTCAGGGACACCGCTTCCGGCTGGGCGCAGCCGCTGGCGACCGGCAGCGCGCCGCCCCGGTGCGCGGAGTCGAGCAGGGTCAGCAGCACATCGAGGACATGACGGGCCAGTTCCGCCGGTGCCCGGTGAGGCCTGCCGTCGGTCAGTGCTTCGGCGAGATCGGCGAGTCCGGTTCCGCGGCCCGCTCCCCGGCGGCCTGCCGAGACGGGCAGCACGCCCCACCCGCCGCCGGCGCCGTGGTACTCCACCTGCCCTTCGAACCCGTTGGGGCCGGGTACCGGCAGTGAACCGTCGGTGCCGTGCACCTCCCGAACGCTGTCGAGGTGTTCCAGGGTGTCCAGGTACGCACCACTGATCTTCCCCGCGCCGGCCATGCCGATCCTCAGCGGCTCGCCCACAGGAGCCCCCTTTCGGTGAGTGTCCGCACCTGGGGCACGTCGAAGTCGTCCGGCTTGTGGCCGATGGTGGAGACGAACACCCGGCCCTCGCCCCAGTTCCTGGTCCAGACGGCGGGCATGGTGACGGGCCTGTCGCGCTCCTCGCCTGCCCGGAAGTGCGTGGTCGCCAGCACATCGATCAGCGGATCGGTGGACACCCAGTACTGCTCGGTGTGGACACTAAAGTCGTCGAGCCCCGCGACGACGGGGTGACAGGACTGCCCGGCCACCACATTCACCTCATGGTCGAGGTAGCCGGGCGGGTGCGCCAGGAACTGGCCGCCGGTCAGCCGGTGGTAGCCGACGTCACCACGGAAGGCGTCGATGATTCCGCCGTGCCAGCCCGCCAGACCGGTTCCGGCGCGGACGGCGGCGGCAATCCCTTCGCTCTGCTCACGGGTGATCTCCCCCATGGACCAGCACTGCACGACGAGGTCGGTGGCGGCCAGCCGTTCGGCATCGGCGTACACGTCCAGACTGTCGCTGACATCGATGGCGAAGCCGCGGTCGCGGAGAAAGGATATGAAGAGGCCGGTGGTCCTCACGGGCTGGTGGCCTTCCCAGCCGCCGCGGACAACGAGGGCCTTCCGGGTGCCGGACGTCTCGGACGTCATGATCGGTGCACACTCCCATCGGTGGGGCGCAGCCGGGCCATCGCGCTCCGGTGGCGGCCGGCAGCTGCTTCACGGTCGATGCTGCGGCGCGCGGCCTCATGAACCGTGACCCCGCCGCGCCGTGCCACGACGCTACCCGTGAGCCGCGGCGCCACACCCCGGAGCAGCACCGCACACCGGGCAGCGCCCGCCGCCCGCGGCGATGACCTGTCCGCCGCCCGGCCGTGATCTTCGTGCTGCCGGAGACCGGCCCGCGGGAGCTCCGCCGCTCGCCGCCCGGAACCGGCGGTCGGCCGGTTCCGGGCGGAGGAGCGCGCCGCCCCCGTCCCCACGGTGCGGCGCAGGCGGGCCGTCGTCATCCGCTCGACGACGCCCGCCGGTTCGCGGGGAGTCCTCAGGTGCCGGCCGGTCTCAGGGCGGGGAGGACCGCGCACTCGAGGAAGCGCAGCAGGTACTCCGCGTCGGCATACTGGCCGTCGAGCATGGGGCGTGCCCGCATCGCACCCATGAGCTGCGCCGCGACGAACTCCCGTGCCGGATTGTCGGCTGCCATCTCACCGCGTTCCACCGCTCTGGTGACCATCGCGTCGATGGCCGCGGCGATGGGTTCGGTCAGGCCTTCGCGCAGCGCTTCGTGGAGTTCCTCGTTCTGCAGAGCCGCGTGACTGAGCGCGTGCATCAACGGCGTGTCACGTCCCGAGTGCGCGCCCAGCGCCCGGGCCGTCTCCCGCAGATCTCCCGCGAGAGTACCGGTGTCGATGCTCGTGACGCTTCCACCCCGGGTGCCGCGCAGCGCACATGCCACCAGCTGGGGTTTGCTCCCCCACTGGCGGTAGAGGGTGGACTTGCCGCACCGCGAGCGGGAAGCGACACCCTCCATGGTCAGAGCGTCGTAGCCGCCCTCGCGAAGCAGCTCGATGACGGCCTCGAAGAACTCCCGCTCCCGCTCCGGCGTGATCTTGGAACGCGAGGACGACATCGCGGACTCCTGGGGCGGCATGAGCTCTCCCTTTCGGTGTGACGAGCAGCATCGATAATCCAGCGTACCGATACGCCAGTGTACCGATACGATGGTGTTCCGATACGTCGGCGTATCGGTACACTGGCGTATCGATGAGTCGTGATCCAGACCTCGACTCGGAAACACTGTGACGAACGCAAAGGGGCCGGGTGATGGATCCCCGAACTGAGCCTGCCGCAAGGGAGCCGGACACCTCCGACCGCCCGCCCCTGGTCCGCGAGCTGCCTCTTCCCCAGCCCGCGGGTGAGCTCACCGGCCGGGGAGCCGGCCGATGAACGCCTCGGTCATAGCCGTAGGACTCTCGCTGTTGTCGGCCGTCGGCTACGCCACGGCCGCTGTCGCACAGGAGCGCCTCGCCTCCCGCACCGAGCCGCAGGCCGGCCTGCTGCGGATGCTCGGCAGCGCTGCCTGGTGGTCGTCGGTGGGTCTCAACGCGGCCGCGGCGCTGCTGCACGTGGCGGCGCTGAAGTACGGGTCGCTCACGCTGGTGCAGCCGCTCGGCGCACTCACCCTGGTTGCGGCGGTCCCACTGGGCGCCTACCTGGCCGGACGCCATGTCGCCCGCGTCGAATGGCGCGGCACCGCGCTGACCCTGCTGGGGCTCTGCGCGCTGCTGCTGACGACCGGAGGCGCGGCTCCGCACCGGACCCTCTCGCTGCCCAGGGTCCTCGCGATCGCTGCGGTGTCCCTCGTTCTGGTCCTTGCACTGGTCCGGCGTACCGCGATGCCCGGAGGCCGCTCCGGCCTGCGGTTCGGAGCGGCCTCCGGCCTCGTGTCCGGGGTCGCTTCGGCGCTCACCCAGACAGTGACGGTGTCGGTGACCGACCGCGCATCGGGTCCGCCGCTCGACTGGCGGACGGCGGTGGTGGCCCTGCTGGTGGCTGCCTGCGCCGCGGGCGGTCTGCTGCTCTCGCAGTACGCCTACCGTGGCGGTCTGGGCGCACCTCTCGCCATGGTCACCCTCGCCAACCCGCTCGCCGCCTCGGCGATCGGCCTGGCTCTGCTCGGTGAACGGCTGCACGGCGGGGCGACCGGTCTGGTGCTCGCCCTGCTGGGCGCCGCCGCCGCTGCCCGGGGCGTGGTCCTGCTCACCAGGGCGACGGCTGCCGCGCCCGCCGCGGATCACGGATCGGCCCCGCCGGCGAAAGCGCAGGAGCCGGCGCCGGCCCTGAGGCCCACGCCGGCTCCACCAGGGGAACCGCTGTTCCGCTGAGACCGCGGCCCGCGATGCCCACCCGGGCCGGTCCCTAGGGGTAGTTCACCAGGTTCGCCACATTGCCGGCCGCGTCCGACGGGCCGCCGGTGGAGTTGATCACGTGGTCGATGGTGCCCGTTCCACCCAGTGAGACCGTCACCATGTCGTGGAACTTCACACCCGGGGTGTCCGGAACCTCGAAGGCGTGCTCTGCCGCCACCGCACTGTTCGTGCTGAAGAAGCAGTAGCTTCCCAGCCCCCACGCCTCATGACCGGTGACCGAGTCGCCCACCTTGTAGGCCGCGTAGCCCTTGCCGGCGCCGTTCATCCAGGACGCCTGGTCAGGCGGGTCGTAGGGCATCTCGTTCTGGTAGAAGTACGTCCGGCCTCCGTTGCCGTTCCAGATCGTCTGGTTCTTCTGGAAGTGCTCGACGAACAGGCCGTACATGGTGACGTCGTCACCGTTCACCACCAGCCCGGTATCCGCGGTGTTGGTGTTCCAGCCGACTCCGTCGCCATGGTCCGCACGCCAGATCCAGGTGTGGTCCCCGATGACATCCGAGCTGTTGACCACCAGGCTTCTGGTGGCCTTTCCCACACCGGCTCCGCCGATCCGGAAGAACACATCGTGCAGCGACGTGGGGTCCCCCGAGTGGTCGGCGCCGGCGCCGGCGGGACCGATCTCCATCAGCGTGGCGGAGTTGGTGCTCCCCGCGTCGATGAGCAGCCCGGCGAGCTGGACACCGTCGACATCGTCGACGGACACCGCGGTGATGCCGTTGTCCGGTACGAGGGTGGCCAGGCCGAGGCCCAGCACCACGGTGTCCGGCCTGGTCACCTTCAGGGTCCGGTCGAGGTGGTACACGCCCGGGGTGACGAGGAGGTTCTTGCCGTCCGCGAGCGCCGAGTTCAGCTGGGCCGCGGTGGCTCCGGGTTTGACGATGAAGAAGTCGGCGATGGGCAGCGACGTACCGGCCGGGGCGCCGCCCGACCAGCTGGTGCCGCTGCTGTCCGTGCGCCGGGCGGGGACGAACACCTGGTAGTCGCCCGCGTCGTCGACGTAGAGGAACGGCTTCTCGCGGGTCACCGGGGCCTTGTCGACGGTGGTGTACGGCGGATCGGGGAAGTCCCCCCGCGGTGCGTTCTTCGCGCCGACGAAGACCATGTTCCAGTTGGAGCCCTTCCAGCTTCCCCACTCGGTGTTCCGGGAGAGCCACTGCTGCTGCGAACCGGAGTTCACCTGCCCGTCGATCTTCGAGTCGGCGAGCAGACCGCCGCTCGACCAGCCACTGTCGTCCAGCTGGAGGTCACCCTTGAGATGCATGCGCCGGTACGGGGCGGCCTGCGAAACGGCCCAGCGGTCGGCGCCACCGCTCGGGGTCACGGACAGATTCTCGGCGTCGCGCCAGAAGTTCTGGGTGGCGTTGCCCTGGAACCAGTCGGCCTCCGCGTGCACCGCGCCGTTGATGTTCGTGTCGTCGGGTGAGAGACCCAGTCCCGCCACCTGGGTGTAGAAGCCCACGTTGGCGTCGGCGTCGTAGGTGCCGGGCTTGAAGAGTTCGGCATGGCGCGCCGCACCGAACTGGTTCTTCTCCTGTTCCCTGAAGACGGAGTCCAGCCGCCCCTGGATGTCCTCCCGGGACATCGACGGGTCGAACACATCGACATTGGGACCGAAGTCCGGGTCCGATGCGGAGGACGTGACGCGTGAGTCGGGGGAAGGCTGGCCCGCGTCGGCGTTCTGGACCGAGATCACTCCGAGTGCGCCGGCCGCGAGGAGGAACGCGGCGGCCACCGGGGCCGGCCGGCTGCGGCGGCGGCGCGCCCGGTGGCCGCCCGTGGCTGCGGGCTGTTCGGGATTCATGGATGCCCCCTCTCAGCCCTGGTACCGGGCGAAGATCTTGGTGAACTGCCATGCGTCCTGGTCGACGCCCGAGCACGTGTCGTCGTTCGGATAGGCGCCGGGGCAGGGCCGGTCACGGTTGACGGACCAGAAGGACAGACGGGCGAGGTGGTGCTCGCTCGCATAGGCGAGGATCGACTCGAAGTCGCCGGTGGTGACGGTCTCCTGGTTGTCCGTGATGCCGTTCATCGAGGAGAGCCCGCTGTGCCGGTAGGCGTCGTCGTCGCTGTAGCCGTAGGCGCTCTTCACGGTGTTCTTCAGACCGTCCGTTGCCTGCTCGGTCAAGTCGGCCATGTTCTGCCCGGCACCGCCGAAGTCGAATGGCATGATCGTCCAGCCGTCCACCTCGAGCCCCGAATCCGCCGCACGCCCGATCATGCTGTCGTCGGGGCCGCCCTGATCGCTGGGGAAGGTCACGTAGGTGACCAGTCCCGCGTTGTCCGCCTTGACCTTCTTCAGCGCGTCGATGGTCTTCTGCTGGATGACGGCGCTGTTGTAGGCATCCCCTTCGATGTCGATGTCGATCGCCTTGAGGCCATAGGCGTCGATCACCTTCTGATAGGCGCCCGCCAGTGCGTCCGAGTCGGCGCAGGATTCCTCGAGCTTGTTGCCGCTGGCTCCACCGAATGACGGAACGACATCGCCGCCGCCCTTGCGTACGGTGTCCACGGTCCGCTGGTCGACGTCGCCGGTGAGCGGCCGGGACCCGTCCCACTTGGGATCGCAGGTGCCGTCACTGAGCACGAACGCGAGGGTGAACCAGCTGACGCCGGTGGCCTGCTGCACCTCGGCCGGGTCGGGCGGGTTGCCCCAGCCGTTGTAGAGATAGGGCGCCACGGCCTGGGGTGCCGCGGCCAGGGTGGGGGGCGTGGCAGCGGACGGTTCGGCCTGTGCTGTGAAAGCGGTTCCACCAGCCACAGCCGCCACCGCGACGGCTGTGGCGACAGGGCGGAGGCGACGGCTCAGCGGCCTGCGGCCATGACTGAGTGCGTGACTCATGAGAAGCCTTCCTGCTGTGGGGGGAGGGAAGGTCTGCGGCCCGTTATGGGCGTTTCGTTTTTCGCGAACCCGTCAGGAACGGGACGAACGACACCCCGGGGCATTGGTCCGGACTTAATTCAGGGCCCGAGTTAACCCGTGAAGAACTGTTGCGTCAAGGGCTCGTGACCACCGTCGGACTTCAAAGAGTCAACGCAGCCGGGGAGTTGCGAGTGGCGCCGAGGACCGCCCCCGGCGAGCGACCCCGCCTGCCGGGGAAAGCGTATTCACGGCGGGCCGACCCCACCGGGCCCGTCTCCCAGTGGGCGAACGAGGCCACGGGCGCGACTGTCCCGCCCTCTTCCAACAGTTCCGGCCATGAACCCGCCCCTCAGGCGAGCCGGGTCAGTTCGGCCCGCCCGAGCCCGCCACGCAGAGGCTCCCCGCGGGCGAAGCGTTCGGCCTCCTCCACCGCGTACCGCCCGAGCCTGCGCACCTCGCTGCCCTGGGCACCCGCGACATGGGGGGTGACCAGCACATTGGACAGACGAAGCAAGGGGTGATCCGTGGGC
Source organism: Streptomyces sp. NBC_00344 (assembly GCF_036088315.1). Taxonomy (NCBI): domain Bacteria; kingdom Bacillati; phylum Actinomycetota; class Actinomycetes; order Kitasatosporales; family Streptomycetaceae; genus Streptomyces; species Streptomyces sp. NBC_00344. The sequence goes on from NZ_CP107996.1 coordinate 886,035, forward strand.
AGCGGCTCCGGGTCCGTGACATCGAGAAAGGCATCGAGGCGGCCCGAAGCGCAGACGCGGGCCAGCGCCTCGGTGTCGACGAGACTGCCGCGGGCCGTGTTGATCACCGTGCCGCCGTCCGGGATGAGCGCCAGCATGTCGGCACTCAACAGATGGCGCGTCTCCGGCAGTTGTGGGGCGTGCACGCTGACCACCGAGCTGCTGCTGCAGAGCTCCCGCAGCGGCACCAGCTCAGCGCCCAGCTCAGCGGCTTCCGCCGTTCCGACGTAGGGGTCGGTGAGCAGCACGCGGTACCCGGCATCCGACGCGACGAGCCGTTCGATCACCCGCCGGCCGATGTGCGAGGCGCCGATGACGCCGATGGTGCGGCCGTCCGCACCCTCTCGTTCGGTGAATCCGGGCCAGCCTGTCGCATACCGGGCAGCGCTCGTCAGGGCTCGTTTGGAGCCGAGGGTGATGGCGGCCAGAGTGAAGTCCGCCACCGGACCGGCGTTTGCGTCCGCCGCCGATGAGACCAGCAGCTTCCGTTGCCACACCGCTTCCGTGACGAGGTACTTGACCGAGCCCGCCGCGTGGACGACTGCCCGCAGCCGGGGCGCACCCGCCAGCACCTCCGCGGTGAGCGGGGGACAGCCCCAACCGGTGATGAGGAGTTGGGTACCGGCCAGCGCGTCCCGTGCATCGCCGCAGGTGAGCGAAGCGGTGAGCGGCAGGGGTACGAGATCGACACTTCGGGCCAGCCGGTCCCGCAGATCGGGCGGAAGCACCGCCTCGGCGACCTCGGGCCCCATGGCCAGTGCCGCCGTCGGTCTGTCGGCCACGCTTGCCGCCTTTCCGTAGTACGGATAGTAACCGTTTCCACAATAGTTACCGAGGTTACGGCCGTACTTCCCCAAGGGTCAAGGATTCCAGGGCGCCAGAGGCTTGACCGGTCCATGTAACCGTTTTAGATTCCTCGCACTCAATCCAACGACGGGAGGGTTGCCGTGCCGACGGTGACAGAGGACCGGACCGGCGGTGGGGCGGTGGCGCCACTCGCTGAGCCCACAGAGCCGTCAGAAGGCCCGCAACGACCCGTCCTTGGGTGGTGGAAGCGGTTCCACAGCAGTCGCACTCCGGTTCTCCTGATGGTCCCAGGGCTCGCTTACTTCCTCGTCTTCCACTACGGCGCCTTTGCCGGAAATGTGGTGGCGTTCAAGGAGTACATTCCCTTCGACGGCCTCTGGACCAGTCCCTGGGTGGGCTTCGACAACTTCAGCAGGCTGTTCTCCGACGGGGCGTTCTGGCACGCCACCTGGAACACCGTGGCCATCGCCGTGCTTCAGCTGGTCTTCTTCTTTCCGGTGCCCCTGGCCATCGCCCTGCTGCTGCACAGCCTCACATCCGAGCTGACGCGCCGGTTCGTGCAGTCCGTGGTCTATCTTCCGCACTTTCTGTCCTGGGTCATCGTGGTCGCGCTGTTTCAGCAAGTCCTGGGTGCCACCGGCCTGTTGAACACGGTGCTCGGCGATGCAGGGGTGCACTCGGTCGACATCATCGGCAATCCCGACGCCTACAGACCGCTGGTCGTCGCCCAGGTCGTCTGGAAGGACTCGGGCTGGGGCACGATCATCTTCCTGGCTGCGCTGATGCAGGTGGACGAGCAGCAGTACGAGGCGGCCGCCATCGACGGAGCGGGGCCCTGGCGGCGCTTCTGGCACATCACGCTGCCATCGATCCGGCCGGTCGTGGTGCTGCTGCTGATCATGCGGATCGGCGACATTCTCTCCGTCGGCTTCGAACAGATGCTGCTGCAACGGCAGTCGGTCGGCCCGGAGGCCGGGGAGATCCTCGACACCTTCGTCTTCTGGCAGGGCCTGGTCGGTGGCGACACCGGCTATGCCGCCGCGGCCGGCTTGTTCAAGGGTGTCGTCGGCGCACTTCTCGTCTACGCGGCCAACAAGGTCGCCCACCGGCTCGGAGAGCAGGGGATCTACTCATGAGTGCTGCCCTGCGTCCGGCCTGGATGGAGAAGCCGAGGCCACTCACCCGGGCCGGCAAAGCGCTGGCCGTCGTCGTCCTGGTCACCCTGGTCCTCGTCCCCTTCCTCGTCATCATCTCGACCAGTCTGGCCTCCAACAAGGAGGTGGTGGACAACGGCGGCTGGGTCCTCTGGCCGACCGACCCCACCGTCCGCGCCTACCAGCAGATCCTGCAGGGCGGCATCGTCACCAGGGCACTCGGCGTGAGTATCGGCGTCACTCTGGCCGGCACCCTGTTCTCGCTCGCCTGCACCACCTTCCTGGCGTACGCGCTCAGCAGGCCCGGAGTCTTCGGCGCCAAACCCGTACTGCTGCTCGTGCTGTTCACCTTTCTCTTCCCGCCCGGCATGATTCCCGCCTTCCTGCTGGTCAAAGGGATGGGCATGCTGGACACCTACACCGCCCTGATCGCGCCGGTGCTGATCAATGTCTTCAATCTGGTGGTGCTGCGCGGCTTCTTCCAGGGGATTCCCGAAGAGCTGTACGAGGCCGCCAGGCTGGATGGCGCCGGCGACTGGCAGACCTTGTGGCGGATCGCGCTTCCGTTGTCCAGGGCCGCTCTCGCGGTGGTCGGACTCTTCTACGCGGTGAGCTACTGGAACGCCTGGTTCCATGCCTCGATCTATCTGGACTCCGGCCACTGGCCGCTCCAGCAGGTACTGCGCACCTATGTATTGGGCGGGGCCCAGATCGCCGACACCGGAATGAGCGAGGCCGGCATGGTCTCGGCACCTCAGACCACACAGATGGCGGTACTGGTGATCGCGACCGTCCCGATCCTGATCGTCTACCCGTTCCTGCAGAAGTACTTCACCAAGGGCGTGCTGACCGGCGCCATCAAGAGCTGACACACGCTCCCCGTTCGATCACCTGCCCGCAGAGCCGACTCGAAGGGTTACCTCGTCATGTCCTCTCCCATCTCGCGCCGCACCATGCTGCGTTCCATCGCCGCCGGCGGAGCGGCCCTCGCGGCACCGTCGATGCTCACCGCGTGCTCCACCGACTCGAGCGGTGGCGGATCGGTCAGCAACAAGGGCGTCAAGCTGGCGCCCTGGCCGGACTACGTACCCGCGGCCGTGTCCCGGCCCGACCTGCCCGCGACGGCGGCCGGAGTGCAGGCCGGCTACACCACCTATCCGGACAAGCTCGTCAAGGCCACGACGGCGAAGCCCGGCAGCGGCGAGAAGATCAGGGTCCTGACGATCACCTACGGAACTCCGCCCAAACCCGCGTCGCAGAACAGGTACTGGGCCGCGATGAACGAAGCCCTGGGCGTGGATGTCGAGTTCACCGTCGTTCCCGATGCGGACTTCGACGCGAAGATGGCGACCGTGGTGGCCGGGGACGAACTCCCCGACATCATCAATATCGGCGGCGGCCATTCGGTGCCCCGCCAGGCCCAGTTCGTCCAGTCGCGCTGCGCCGATCTGTCGGATCTGCTCTCCGGCGACGCGGTCAGGGAGTACCCCAACCTCGCCAACATCCCCACCTACGCCTGGCAGGGCGTCGGCCGGATCTCGGGCAGGATCTACGGCGTACCGATCGAACGGCCCAAGCCGGCAGAGACGATCTTCTTCAACCAGGAGGCGTTCGAGGCGGCGGGCTACACACCAGGGATGCCGGCAGCGGAATTCGCTCATGTGGCCAAGCACGCCAACAGGCCCGGAAAGTACGCGCTGGGGTCCTCGTCCGGCACCCTCTTCGGGCACAAGACCCATGCCCTGTGGCACGGTGCGCCCAACGACTGGGAGATCAAGAACGGCAGAGCCACCGACATGTGGGGCACCGACCAGTTCAAGGACATGCTCGAGTATCTGGTCGCGACGAACCGGGACGGCGACTTCTACCCCGACTCCACGTCCACCTCCACCGTCGACATCAAGACGCTCTTCTACAACGGCACCGTGCTCTCCATGGCGGACGGCTTCGCTTCGCTGCTCCCCGCCCAGCAGGGCATCAAGGATGCGTACACCCTCGATGTGCTGCCCCCGTACTCCGTGCCCGGCCGGCCGGCCAACTACCAGCAGAGCACGGGTTACTTCGGCGGTACCTTCCTGAAGAAGGCGCCGAAGGGCCGCATCAAGCTGCTTCTGCGGGTGCTCGACTGGCTGGCTTCGCCGTTCGGTTCCGAGGAGTACCAGCTGATGCACTACGGCGTCGAGGGAACCCACTTCGAGCGCGACAAGGCGAACAACCCGATCGCGACCTCGCTGGGGCTCGTGGAGAACAAGGTGAACGTGCCGTTCGCCTACCTCTGCGACGCGCCCACCGTGCTCTTCCTGCCGGGCGCGCCCGATCTCACCTCCCGGGTGCACGCCTGGCAGCAGAAGGTGATGCCGATGATGAAGCCCAACGACCGGGCGGGACTGCAGTCGGACACCCTCACCAGGAAGGGCGTGGTGCTGGACCAGATGCTCAAGGACGGCACATCGGCTGTGATCACCGGCCGCAGGAAGCTCTCCGAATGGGACGCCATCTACAGGAAGTGGCGCGATGCGGGCGGCGCTCAGGCAGCCGACGAGCTCGCGAAGGAGTACGCGGCGGTCCACTGATCAGCGGGTAGGGCAGTATGGTCCCCGGGCGGCAGCCGACAGCGCCGCCGCCCGGCCGACGCCCGGACACATGGAACGACAAGGGGAGTGCCGGTGGGGGAGCGGGTCACCATCCGCGATGTGGCGGCGCGTGCCGGGGTCTCGGTCGCGACCGTCTCCCGGGTCCTCGCGGGGAACTACGCGACGTCCGCCGGAGCGCGGACCAAGGTATTGCGGGCCGTCAAGGACCTCGACTACGTCATCAACCCGCATGCGCGCGCGCTCGCCGGTGCCGGCCGCAAGACCGTCGCGGTACTGATCTCCCAGGTCACCAGCCCCTTCTACGCAAAGGTCGCGCAGGGCGTGGAGGAGGAGAGCGCCAAGCGCGACCGGCTCTGCCTGGTCTGCACGACCGGCGGCGATCCGGCCCGGGAGCTGGCCGTCGTGCAGATGATGCGCGAACAGGCCGCGGAAGCCGTGGTGCTGGTCGGGGGTGTGGCCGAGGACGACGAGTACCGGGCCCGGATGTCGCGGTACGCGCAGTCCCTGGCAGCGGCGGGATCACGGCTGGTGCTGTGCGGCCGGCCCGCGCCATCACCCGATGTTCCGGCGATCGTCGTCGAGTACGACAACGAGGCGGGTGCGCACGCCATCACCAGCTATCTGCTCGGCGCGGGGCACCGGGACATCGTGCTGCTGGGATTCGAACCGGGCCACACCACGGGCGAGGCGCGGGTCAGCGGCTATCGGCGGGCACTCGCCGAACACGGTCTGCCCCCCGGGGCGGCCCGGGTGTACGGGACACACTTCGGCCGGGGAGCCGGATACGACATCGTCGGGGCACTGCTCGACGAGAGCGGCGGACGGCCGGACTTCACCGCGATCGTCGCGGGTGACGACGAGAGCGCGGCGGCCGCAGTGCGTGCCCTGCAGGAGCACGGGCTCAGGGTCCCCGATGACATCTCGGTGGTGGGTTACAACGACGATCAGGTCGCCAGGGATGTGACCCCCCGGCTCACCACGGTCCACATCCCGGCCGAGGAACTGGGGCGCACCGCGGTCCGGCTGGCCCTGGACGGTGCCCAGCTCACCGGCCCCGAGCGGCATCTGCTCGGCACCCATATCGTGATCCGGGAGAGTGTCCGGCCACTCCCCCGCGCCTGAGCGGGATCCCGCCCGTCCCTGCCGGGATCCCGCTTCCGATGCCGTCGCCCACGGCGGACGGCATGGTCAGGTCAGTAGCCCCGCCACCAGCTGGTCAGTGACCGCCACAGCCGGGCCGGCGCCGATCCCCTGCGCTGAGCGGGAATCACGGCCGGGGCCTGGGCGGGCGGAGGCGGCGCCTGCGGAGCCGGGGCCGCCACCGGACGGGGGGCGGCAGCCGTCCCTGCCGCCGCGGGAGTGGTGACCTCCCACTCGGTACGCGGCGCCGGCAGCGCCGCGGGAGAGGGTGCCACCATGACGTCCTGCGGAGGGCGCTGGGCGAAGCGCACCGGCAGCTCCGTCAGATGACGTGACATCAGTGAGCTGGTCCAGCGCAGCTCGTGCTCCTCCACGGCAAGCTCGACATCGGGAAGCCGCATCAGCAGGGCGTCGACCCCGACATCGGCAATGGCGCGCCCGATGTCCTGCCCGGGGCACTCGTGTGCCCCGCCGCTGAAGGCCAGATGGGCGCGGTTGCCCTGCATGGAGGCCTGGGGGTCGGGGCGCACCACGGGGTCGATATTGGCGGGTGCGATCCCCACGATCAGAGCGTCGCCCGACTTGATCTGCTGGCCGCCGAGCTCGGTGTCACCGACCGCCCAGCGGCCGAAGATGGTGGTGAACGGCGGCTCGTCCCAGAGGGTCTGCTCCACCGCTTCGGGAACCGTCATATGGCCACCGCTGAGCTGGGCCCTGAACCGCGGGTCGGTGAGGACCATACGGAGCACATTGGCGATCAGATTCGCGGTGGTCTCGTATGCGGCGATGAGCACGAGCCGCAGATGCTGGCTCACCTCGTCGTCGCTGAGCCCCGCCGGGTGCTCGATCAGGCGGGAGGCGAAGTCGTCGCGGGGCGCTCCGCGGCGCTCGGTCACCAGCCGGGTGATCGAGGACATCACGAAGGCGTTGCTGGCGATCGCGGTCTCGGTGCCCTTGATCATGTCGCGGGCCGCCTGCACCAGCGCCTCGCTGTACGCCTCCGGCATTCCGATGAGCTGGCACATCACCATCATCGGCAGATGCTCGGCGAAGCTGCTGACCAGGTCGGCCCGGCCCTCCTGGCAGAAGTCGTTCACCAGCCGGTTGCTGAAGCGGTTGATGAAGCGACGGGTACTGCGGGTGTCGATGCGCGCGATGGCATCGGTGACCGCGCCGCGCAGCCGCTCGTGGTCGGCGCCGTCGGCGAAGGAACAGATGGGCTGCCACGTGAAGACCGGAGCCAGCGGGTGGTCGGCGGGCGCGGTGCCGTCCTGCAGGGCGCGCCAGCGGCGTGAATCACGGGAGAAGAGGGAGGGGGTGCGGGTCATGTAGAGGTTCTCGCCGTGGCCGAGCACCAGCCAGGCCGGGACATCGCCGTGCAGCAGCACGGGCGCCACCGGGCCGTGTTCGGCGCGCAGCTTCTCGTAGAGACCCATCGGGTCGTTCTCGGCCTCGGCACCGAACAGCCGGCGCAGCCCGCCGGCGCCGATACCGCCGGTCTCGTGGCCTGCGGTGCCGGCGAGCCCATGGGCCGGGCACTGCGGCGGCGGAACGGCCTCGCCGCCGGTGTCGAGCGGGTGGTCGAAGGGGGATGTCACGGTCACTCCAATTACGTACGGACGGGGACGGCCCGGGTGTCCGGCGCCCTGTGGGCCGGACACCCGCTCAGGCTCGTCGCATGGCGAGGGAGTGCAGATAGCGCATGAGGGTCATCAAGGTGTCCCTGCTGGACGCGCGCTGCCGGGCGTCGCAGTTCACGATGGGGACGTCCTCGGGCAGGTCAAGTGCGGTCCGCAGCGCCTCGAGCCGGTGGTGGGGTGCGTCGGGGAAGGTGTTGACTGCGACGACGAAGGGCACGCCCCGCTCCTCCAGGCGGCCGATCACATCGAAGCTGACCTCGAGCCTGCGGGTGTCGACCAGTACGACGGCTCCCAGCGCTCCCTCGAACAGGCCGTTCCACAGGAACCAGAAGCGTTCCTGGCCGGGTGTGCCGAAGAGGTAGAGCACCAGTTGCTCGCTGATGCTGATGCGCCCGAAGTCCATCGCCACGGTGGTGGCGGTCTTGCTCTCCACACCGGAGTTGTCGTCGACCCCGACCCCGGCCTGGGTCATGGTCTCCTCGGTGGTCAGCGGGCGGATCTCGCTCACCGAACGCACCATCGTCGTCTTGCCGACCCCGAAACCGCCCACAATCACGATCTTGACTGCGGCTGTGGCGGTGTCGGGCAGAACGTCTTCGCTCCGGGGGCCGGCGATCGTGTCAGAGCTTCTGGAGTCCATGCATCACCGCTTCGAGAAGGGCCCGGTCGGGAAGCGCGGCGCGGACGATGGGCGCGCGCGACTCGACCAGTTCGGCCGCGAGGAGATCGGTCAGCAGCGCGGTCACCACGCTGAAGGGCAGTCGCAGATAGGCGGAGATCTCGGCCACGGACAACGGCGACTTGCACAGCCGTACGATCGCGGCCTGTTCCGGCTGCACTGTCGGGGAGGGGTCGGCCCGGGCCACCACGATGGTGACCAGGTCGAGCGACGCGCGCTCGGCCCCGTCCGGGCCACCGGTGATGACGTAGAGCCGTTCCGGGTCCCCCGAGTCGGGATCGCTCTTGCGGCGTTCTCGTCGGGGCGGGGACGTCATCCGGCCTTCCCGTCATGCCGGGGCGGGCTGGCCAGATGGGCTCCGATCCGCACCACCATGTCGCGCATCTGTGCTCCCACCAGTCCCGCGTCCACCCGTTCGTCGGTGAGCACCGCGAGATACGAGCCGATGCCCGCCGCCATCAGATAGAAGAAGCCGCCGGTGATCTCGATGACCACGAGCCGCATCTTGCCGTCGCTGCCCGGGATTTCGGTGGCCACGGCCGCGGCGAGACTCTGCAGCCCGGCGCAGGCTGCGGCGAGCCGGTCGGCGCCGTCCGGATCGCCACCGTGCCGGGCAATGCGCAGGCCGTCCGCGGAGAGCACCACGATCTGCTGGATCCCGGGGACACCGTCGGCGAGCTCCTTGAGCATCCAGTCCATGCTGCCCAGCTGCTGAATCACGTCAGGTCCCCCTTGTCCCTGGAGTCGCCGGGCTCTCCGGCGGCCGAAGGCTCTTGCGGCACACCGTTGGCCGCCTTGGTGAATGCTTCGAGCCAGATCCCGGGCTGCGGCTCCTCCTTCTTCTCCGCGGGCTCCGGCGCGGGCGGCGTGTACGGATCGGACTCGGGCGCCTGTGCGGGTACCAGCGGGGGCACATCCCCGGAACCGAAGGAGGTGCGGAGACGGCTGCGACGCTGCGGCAGTCCGTTCGGGGTCCACTCGGTCACCACCGGTACGTCGTCCTCCATCGACAGCGCAACGGGCACCGGGCTCTTCGGTTTCTGCGGTGCGGCGGCCTTGCGGGGCGCCCGCGAGGGGATGCGGTCCGCGAACGCGCCGATACCGGTGTCACCGGTGCGGGGCTGTCCGGCAGCGCCGATCCCGTGAGCGATACCGGGAGCGGGGCCCGTGGTGATCATTTCGCGGGGGACGATCAGGACCGCACGGACGCCGCCGTAAGCGGACTGCCGCAGGGCGACCTTGAGGTTGTACATCTGGCTGAGCCGGCCGACGACCGCCATGCCGAGGCGGGGCGACTCCCCCAGGTCGTTCAGGTCGACTCCGGCCTGCGCCTTGGCCAGCATGCCCTCGGCGCGCTTACGGGCCTCCTCACTGAGGCTGACGCCACCGTCCTCGATCTCGATGGCGATTCCGGTCTGCACCTCGACGGCGGTGACATGGACGCGGGTCTGCGGCGGCGAGTACCTGGTCGCGTTGTCGAGGAGTTCCGCGCAGGCGTGGATGAGCGGTTCCACGGCCGGTCCGACGATGGCGACCTTGGCGATGGAGTGCAGATCGACCCTCGGGTACTCCAGGATCCGGGACATCGCGCCGCGCAACACGCTGAACAGCGGTACGGGCTTGGGCCACTGGCGTCCCGGGCGGGCACCTCCGAGCACCGAGATGCTGTCCGCGAGACGGCCGATCAGGGCGTTGCCGTGGTCGAGGCGGAGCAGGTCGTCGAAGACCTCGGGCTGCCGCCCGTGGTCCTCCTCCATCGCCCGCAGTTCAGCGGCCTGCTGGTGGACGATGGCCTGGACCCTGCGGGCGATGCCGACGAAGGCGAACTGCGCTCCCTCGCGCTGCGATTCCTCGTCGTCCACGATCTCCAGCAGGGAGGAGAGGATCTCGCGCTGCGCGGACGGCAGGTCGCGGTACATCTCGTTGTCGTCGACCAGGATCCGCATGACCTCCTGCGGCGACTCACCGTGCTTGAGACGGTGGATCGCCGCCGGCATGAGCTCCTTGGCGAGCCTCACGGTCTCCGCGTCGTGCGCGGCGAGCCGGCGCTCCAGGAAGGACAGTCGCTCGCCGTACACCCGGTGCAGCGTGCGGGACGCCGCCCCGCGGCGGGCCAGTTCGACGACGAGCAGGGCGACCACCAGGGTCGCCACCGCTCCGGCCCACACAAGTGGTATCCGGGCGGCTCGGTTCACCGCGATCGCACCGACGGCGGTGGCTGCCGACGTCGATACGACGGAGAGCAGCAGCGCGCGAACCAGCGGCGCTGTCCGATCGGTTGGAGGCGCCTCAACGCGAACCATGTGATCCCTCTGGCAGTTGACGGTGGGGAGAATCGAACTATCAAGACATGTGGGAACAAGTGCATGAATACATGTCATCTCAACTCACAATGAGCGAGCGTAGCCCGATCAGATCACCGCGACGGCATATTCTCCCAACCCTGTGCGGCAGGCGTCCGGGAGGAATAGACTCGCCGGTTTTACACAGTCAGCCGCCGTTCAAACACACGGAGTGACCGAACATACGTGTCAACTGGCCCCGGATGAGGGCAGATCGGCGTCAGCCCAGCGGTCCGGCCGACTCGGCCGCCCACCTGGCCCGGGCCACGAGGCCGTCGGCGCCGCAGGCATCGGCGAGTGCCAGCCCGCGCTGCAGATCGGGCCCTGAGCGCGCCGCGATCGCGAACTCCACCCGGGCGAGAGCGTGTTCATAGGCACACGGCGACGCTTCGAGATAAGCCACCGCCCCGCCGAGCAGTTCCACCGCCCGCTGCCCGGTCTCCAGCACAGCGGCGATCCGCAGCGCTTCACCGATGGCGGTGTCCGTGCCGAACCGCTCCGCGCGATCGCGCACGTACGCCACCAGCTCGACGGCACGGGGACGGTCCTCAACAGCCAGAGCCCGCACCAGATCTCCGGCCCACGGAGCCATGATCCCGTTGTGACGGCCGCGCACCTTCAGTATCTCGCCCGCGGACTCGAGTTCGGCCACGGCTTCTTTGGTACGTCCCTGCGCCAGCAGCAGCCGCCCCCGGACGGACGGCGCGTCGGGAATCACGATCGGAGCCGGATAGGGAGGGGCGAATCCGTAACGGTCGGCGACTTCGACCGCCGCGTCCACCCGCCCCCTGGCGAGCAGGGTGTCGATGAGCATGCAGGCTGCGTCCCAGTTCAGCGGCATGCCGTTGCCCACCCGCTCGGCGAGACGCAGGCTCTCCCGGAGGTAGTTCTCGGCCTCCACGAGCCGGCCGCGCCGGCGCTGGACATAGCCGATGAGGGCGTTGGCGAAGGACAGATGACCACCGCTCCAGCCGGCCGTGCGGAACGAGCGCAGTGCTCCCGCGAAAAGGCTCTCGGCCCGGTCGAGCCGGTCGGCGAAGGCGTACGAGAGGCCGAGCAGCGCCGCGGGCTCGAACCCCCACTCGGCACTGGTCCAGCCGGTGCCGGGCGCCAGCCCGCCGTTGACCAGGGCACGGTCGCATATTTCGACGATCTCCTCGGCGCTCTCGCCCCGGGCGGTGGCGTCGAAGGCCCGCAGGATGAGCAGGATCCGCTCGGAATCGTCCGCGCCGCTGAGCCCGTCGGCCATGGCGGCGAGACGGCGGGAGCGCCCCGGACCGTCCTCCTCGACGGCCTGCACACCTTCCCAGAGGAAATGCGCGCTCTGCAGCCGGCGGCGGGCGGGCCCGGGTTCGGTCCGCTCGGCCTCGGCGGCAGCCACCTGGGACGCCTCCCTGGGCTGATTGTTGTGGGTCAGCGCCTGGGAGAGCCGGAAGACCGCGTCCACCCGTACGTCCCCGTCCAGACCCGGCTGCGCGAGCGCCGCCCTGAGATGACCGACCGTGGTGGCCGGTGAGGTCAGCAGGGTGGCGCAGCCGAGTTCGTACAGCACGTGGGCGCGCACCGTCGGCAGCGGCGGCTCGGTGAGGGCTCGTTCAAGACAGCGCCTGGCCGCGTCCGGTGCACCGACCGCGAGATGCTCCGCCGCCGCCTCCCTCAGCTGCTGCACGAGTTCGGGGTCGTCATCGGGATGGACCTGCAGCAGGTGGCGGGCGGCCGCCGCGGCGCCCCTGCCCGCCATGGTGACCGCCCAGGCCGCCCTGCCGTGCATCGCCGTCCGGGTGGCCGCGGGCACGGCGCGGTAGACCGCGCCGGCGATCAGCGGATGGACGAACTCCATCGGGTCGGTGCCGGTGAGAATGCGGGCGGCGCGGAGCCGCTCCGCACACTCGGCGGCCTCGGCGGGCGGCATCCCCGCCAGGGAGGCAGCAAGCCGCAACGAGATGTCGGTGCCGAGGATCCCCGCAGCCCAGGCGAACCGGGTGGCTGCCGTGCCGAGATCCTCCAGCCGCGCGATCAGGCCCGAGCCGCGTGCGGACGCACCGAGGGCCCGCAGCGCACCCGCGGAGTCCTCCACCGGATCGAGCGCGTCATCGCGCACCCTGGCGAGCAGTTCCACGGTTTCGTAGGCATTGCCCCCGGTGACGGCCCAGACCTCACGGCAGAAGGGATCGTCCGCGTGCTCACCGAGGGCCGTCCTCGAGAGCCGGGCGATCGCGTCAGGGGTGAGCGCCCGCAGCGAAACGCACTGGGCCGCGGCGGATTCGAGCCTGCGGAGGTATTCCACGGTGTCGCCGACGGCTTCCCCGGTGCGGTAGGCGAGGACGATGAGCACCGGAAAACCCGGGCGCTGGGCGAAGGCGGCCAGCCAGGCAAGTGTCTCCAGATCGCACCAGTGTGCGTCGTCCACCACCAGGACCAGCGGGTGGTACACGGCGGCGAGCCGTGCGACCACCGCGTCAAGACTGTCCCGGACACCCTGCGGGTCGGTGTGCTGCGCACTGGGCGGGGCGATGCCCAGGGCCGGTCCCACGATGTCGTACCGGTCGCCGAGCAGATCCCCGCACTGCTCGGGGGTGCGCACCGTCAGGGCGGGCTGCAGGAGTTGACGAACCGAATGGAAGGGGACGGAGGTGAGCGCCTCACCACCGCGGGTCGACCACACCGTGCACCGGCCCGCCGCGAGTTCGCGCACCGCGTCGAGCATCGCGGTCTTGCCCAGGCCCGCCTCGCCGCTGTAGATGAGCAGACCTCCCGCGGCCTCCTCCCCGCACAGCGCTTCGACCGCTTCCGCGGCCGGCGCGATTGCGCTCTCCCGCTCCAGCAGGGGCACAGTATCCGGGCGTGCCATCCGGGACCCCATCGTTCCTCCCCTGCTGCCTAAACGGATTTCGAGAGTATCCCGGCAGGTCCACGCTGCGGGGCGGTCCGGAGGGACCGGTTCACCGTTGAGCAGAAGTTCCCATGCCCAGGTGGAGTTGGCGGTAATCTTCCTCTCCTGTCCTGCGTGACATGAGGACGACGCTGCCCGCGTGACGGATGTGCCCCTCGCCTTCCACGGACTTCAGGCGTCACCCCCCGGGACGTCACGGACTCGCCGTTCGCGGCCCGCTGCCCGGCGCCTACCATGCTGTGCGGCCATCCGCGCGAGGCGGTGTCCGGGTAATCACAGGGGAACCAAGAATGAAGATCGACTGGGACCGGCGGACGTGCGCACGGCGGGGGCACGTCACGTATGCCCCGCAGGAACCGGAGTTGCGGGAGAGACTGCGCGCCGCGACGGGTCTCGGCGAGGCCTGGCGCTGTCTGCGGTGCGGAGATTTCGCGCTCGGTGACCCGCATGGTTCCGGGCCGGCGGACCAGGCCCCGCTGGTGCCGCGGGGCAAGGTGCTGCGCGACATATTCATTCTGCGCTTCCTCGCCGTGGAGCGGGCGCTGCGCGGGGTGTTCATCGTGCTGGTCGCGGTCGCCGTGTGGAAGTTCAGCAACAGCCAGGACTCGGTGCGCAGGCTGTTCGACGAAAACCTCGACGTCTTGCGCCCGGTGTTCCGCCACTTCCACTACGACCTGGACCACTCCCCCGTCGTCGGGACGATCCAGAAGACCTTCGGGTACAAGCACTCCACGCTGGTGCTGGTGGCGGTGCTGCTGGTGGTCTACGCGCTCATCGAGATCGTCGAGGGTGTGGGGCTGTGGCGCGCGAAGCGCTGGGCCGAGTACCTGACCGTGGTGGCGACCGCCGTCTTCCTGCCGCTCGAGGTCTATGAGCTGACCGAGAAGGTCAGCTGGCTGAAGATCGCCACCCTCACGATCAACATTCTCGCGGTGCTGTACATCTTGCTCGGCAAGCGGCTCTTCGGACTGCGCGGCGGCCATGCGGCCTTCGAGGCCGAACGGCAGAGCGCTTCGCTGCTCGAGGTGGAGACCACGGCGGGGGTGAACGCCGTCACGCCGTGACAGCGGGGGTCTCGTTCCACGCGGCGATGACCGGGCGGTCGTGCTCGGTTCCGATCCGGCTCACCGATGCGGTGTCCAGGCGGAAGAGCGCTCCGGCGGAGGCCGGCAGACCGAGCCGCCGCGCGGTCAGGACCCGCAGGAAGTGTGCGTGACCGACCACGACGACATCGCCGCCCCGGCCGTCGAGGTCGGCGTCGCGCAGGGCCGTGTCGATGGTCTTCAGCGCCCGGTCGGCACGTTCACCGACCTGCTGGGGGCTCTCACCGGGGTGCTCCGCCGGACCGGGGGCGACACCGTCGGTCCACAGGTCCCAGTCCGGACGGTCCCGGTGGATCTCCGCAGTGGTGATGCCCTCGTACGCGCCGTAGTCCCACTCGTGCAGGTCCGGGTCGAGGAACGCCGGGCTGAGCCCGGCCAGCTCGGCGGTACGCAGGGCTCGGGAGAGGCCGCTGGTGAGAGTGAGCGCGATACGCCGCCGGGCAAGCAGAGGAGCGACCGCGCGGGCCTGGTCCTCACCGAACCCGGTCAGCGGGAGATCCGTCCAGCTGGTGTGTTTCATCGTGCGGCTCCAGCTGGTCTCTCCGTGGCGTACGAGAATCAGCTCACCCATGACGTCCTGCCCCTGCCCGTGTTGATGTGGTACGAGGTGTTCAGCGTGTCATGAACGGCGATGATTCCCGCAGAGGCGGCGCACGGTGCGCATCCGGAGTGATTCAGGTCTCCAGCGGGCGTCCGCATCGCAGGTTCCACCGCCCGGCCCGGCCGCTGAGCTCGGTCAGGGTGAGCGGGGCGACATCCAGCCGCCAGAACGCCTCGGTGCCGAGTGCGAGGGCATGCACCACGGCGATCCGCACCACCGCGGGGTCGGCGACGACGAGCAAGCGCCCGCCTGCCGCCTCCAGACCTTCCAGCCAGCCGCCGATCCGCTCCCGCAGCCCGTCCAGCGACTCACCGCCGTGCGGCGCCGCCAACGGGTCCGACAGCCACGCGGCCACCGCTTCCGGCTCCTCCTCGCTCAGCTCCTGCAGGGTCCTGCCCCGCCAGTGGCCCAAGTCCCAGCCGCTCAGCGCGGGTTCCGGCGCCGCCGGCAGTCCCAGCGCAGTGGCGGTCTGCCGACAGCGCACGGCCGGGGCACTGAGATACCGGTCGGCCCCCGGGAGCGCACCGGCAGCCTCCCCGGCCCTGCGGGCACCCGCCTCGTCCAGCGGTCCCTCGTCATCGAATCTGACCTCACGCAGTGCGGCGTTCCGGGCCGGTGAGACCAACATCACTCGTACTGTCATGCCTGCGCCCATCGCGTCGTAGGGCCCCGATAAACCCAGCAGATCATGGAAGTTGAGGCCTCGTGCCGCGGGGTCCCGGCGGCCGGGCACCGTAGCGGAGCGGACCGTCAAGCGGTACGGTCACGTGGACATGACGACGGTGTGACGGAAGTCCGGTGCAAATCCGGCACGGTCGCGCCACTGTGAACCCGTACCTCTCGGGAAGTCAGACCCAGCACCTTCGTCTCAGGCACCACGATCGGGACGCGTGTTCCCCAGGAGGTTCTGCCATGGCAAACTCCGTTGCTCCTAGCGCGAGCACCTCTGCCACTCCGGCCATCACCCCCATCTCCCTCAAGGCCATTGCCCCCTGGGCGGCCTTCTTCGGGATCCTCATGCTCGTTCTGCTGTACTTCGTCGGGGCCGAGCAGGGTGCCACCTCGCTCATCTCCGGTACGGATGTACACGAATGGGTGCACGACGGCCGCCATCTGCTCGGTTTCCCCTGCCACTGACGTCCGGGGGACCAGCCTCATGAACTCCATCTCTGTACGGGCGCTGCTCGTACGCGGCATGCTGGCCGGCCTCGTGGCCGGTCTGCTGGCCCTGGTGACCGCCTATCTGCTCGGTGAGCCACGGGTGGACTCCGCCATCGCCTTCGAGGACGCCCACAGCCATGAGCACGAAATGGAAGTGGTGAGCCGCTCGCTGCAGTCCACAGCCGGGCTGGCGACCGGCGTCCTGATCTTCGGTGTGGCGGTGGGCGGTATCGCCGCTCTGGCGTTCTGTTTCGCACTCGGCCGGATCGGTGGATTCGGTCCGAGGGCGACAGCCGCGCTCATCTCGGCGGGCGCACTGGTGGCCGTCTATGCCGTGCCCTTCCTGAAGTACCCGGCCAATCCGCCGTCCGTCGGCGACCCCGGCACCATCGGCAAGCGCACCACTCTGTACTTCCTGATGATCGTGCTCAGCGTGCTGCTGTCCGTCGCCGCGGTGATCCTCGGCAGACGGCTCGCACCGCGTCTGGGCAACTGGAACGCAACGGTCGTCGCCTCAGCCGCCTTCCTGGTGGCCGTCGGTCTCGCGTACGCGTTCCTGCCCGCGATCAACGAGGTGCCGAAGAACTTCCCCGCCACGCTGCTCTGGCAGTTCCGCCTGTCGGCACTCGCCATTCAGCTGGTCCTGTGGATGTCCTTCGGGCTGGTCTTCGGGCATCTCGCGGAGCGGCTGCTCGTACCGGACGCCGCAGCGGAGCGCGGCCGGGACGGCACGGCCGCGCGGTCCACCGCCCCGGTGAACTGACGGCCCGTCCGGGACTCCCGGGCCGGTGATCGGCCCGCGCCCCACGCAACGCACAGAGCCCGCCGGACCCCCGTCCTGGCGGGTTCTGTGCGTGCGCGGCCCGAGTTGCGCGCCCAGTGCCTCTCGTCTGGATCCTGCCGGGCCTGCGTACCCTGATCCAGACGAAAGGACCCTAGGAGCGGCGTTCCCACCAGGGCCGGTCCAGTGGTGCCGTCGGGTCGGGCCAGGTCCGCGCGAGGAACGTCTCGTCGAGTGGCTGGACGAGCGCCCTGAGCTGCCGTGCGCTCCCGCGGGGCAGCGCGCGCAGGGCGGTTTCCAGTACGTCCCGGCTGTATCCGGCGTGACAGCAGGGGCAGCCGTCGGCCACCACGCTCACCTGCCGCGCGGGGCCGTGCACGTGTTTCTTCCAGCTCCGCAGGGCGAGAGCAACGGCCCCCGGTCCCAGCGAGGACCGTTCGAGAGCCATGACATCGCGCTGCGCGGCCGCGTCGAGATGGTCGGCAACCGTACGGGTGGCGGGGCGTATCGGCGTCCGCGCGGAGCGGACCCGCGCCGGGCTGTTACGCCCCATGGGCCTTTCGGGTGATCTGCATACGGGGATCCTCACACACCGGCGCCGTGTGTGCACCCGGATTTGGCGCGCCCCGCGCGAACCGTCCGAGCGCTGAACGGCGACGGTGTCCGGTGCCACCCACCGCCGGGTGGCACCGGACATCCGGTGCGCCTCAGCCGTGCAGCAGAACGGGGAAGGACTCCTTGTCGTTCTGGGTCATCACCGGAAGATTGCGGATCTCCTCGTCCGGCACGGCGAGCCTCAGCCGCGGGAATCGTGCGAACAGCGCGGGCAGGGCTATCCCGGCCTCCACCCGCGACAGGCCGGCGCCGGGACAGATGTGCGGGCCGTGGCCGAAGGTCATATGACGGATCGGGGTCTTCCGGGTGACGTCGAACTCCCCCGCCTCCGGGCCGTGCTGGCCGGTGTCGTGACCGATGGCCCGGTAGGAGATGACCACACCATCGCCCTTCGGGATGACACCGTCACCCACCCGGATGTCCTCGGTGGCGAACCGCATCAGCAGATGGGTGGTGGGAGTGTCCCAGCGCAGGGTCTCCTCGATCACCGTTTCCCACGGGATGTCGCCGTCCAGCACCTTGCGCAGTTGATCCGGGTGGGTCAGCAGCGCCTGCACCGCGTTGATGATCAACCCGATGGTGGTCTCGTGCCCGGCCGCCACCATCGCCTTCAGATTGCCCACCACCTCCTCCTCGGTGAGCGGCTCCCCGCCCTCGTCGGCGAGTATCAGCGCGCTGGTCAGGTCGTCGGTGGGTCTCGCCGTCTTCTCACGCACCAATTCGGTGTAGAAGACGTCGAGTTCCTCCAGCAGCGCGATGCGCTCCTCGTGCGGGGTGAGCATCGAGAAGAAGGCCTTGTACGCCTTCTCGAGGCGGGGGTGATCGGTCCGGTCCACCCCCATCAGGCTGCCGACCACCCGCATCGGCAGCGGCTGCGCGAAGACCGACTTGAGGTCCACGACACCGTCGGCGCCACGCTCGGCCAGCGTGTCCAGAAGCTCATCGGTCAGCTGCTCGATGGCCGGGCGCATCTCCTCGAGTCTGCGGGGAGTCAGCGCCTGCGCGGTCTTGGTGCGCAGGCGGCGGTGGGCGGGTCCGTCCACGGTGAACATGGAACGCCCCGCATCGATCATGCCGATGAGCGGCCATGCCCGGGTCACCACCCCGCTGCGCCAGAGTCCCCACGCGTCGAGGTCCTTCACCAGGCGCGCGTCGGTGAGCAGTGCGCGTGCCTCCGCGTGCCTGGTGATGGTCCAGGCCGGTACACCGAGAAGTTCGATCCTGGCCAGCGGGCCGCCGGCGACGAGCTGCGCGGTCTCGCCGGCCAGATCCTGGACCATCGGGTCGATGACGAGCGTCCCGGTACCCGGGCCGGTGGCGGGGGCGGCGGCGGCATGAGGACAGTTCACGAGAGATCTCCTGTCATGCGTACGGGCGTGAATCGGACCGGCAACGATGTCATCCCCCGCAGGAAGGAGGACTGGCGCCGGACCAGCTCATCGGCGGGCACCGCCAGATCGAGATCGGGCAGTCTGTCGAGCAGCACCTCGATGCCGGTGCGGGCGATGGTCTCGGCGATCTCCTGGGCCGGGAAGGGGCACCGGTATTCGCCGTGGCTGAACGACATGTGCGCGCTGTTGCCGCCTTGTCCCGGCAGGCCGGTGAGCGAAAGCTGCTGCCGGATGAGGGGGTCCGTGTTGGCCGCTCCCAGACCGAGCAGCAGCATGTCACCGGACCTGACGGTCCGTTCGCCGAGCCGGGTGTCCCGGGCCGCCCAGCGCCCTGCGAGGATCTGGGTCGGGGTGTCCTCCCAGAGGACCTCGTTCATCGCCTCGGGGACACTGTGCAGGCCGCCGGAGAGTGCGGCGGCGAACTGGTCGTCGGTGAGCATCAGCCGGATCGAGTTGCCGATCCAGTCGGCGGTGGGCAGATGACCGGCGGCGGTGACGGCCATCAGGTCAAGGACGTATTCCTCGTCGGTGAACGGCTCCTTGTGCGCGAGCATCCAGGAAGCGATGTCGTTGCCCGGCACGGCGCGTTTGACCGCCAGCAGGTTCTGCATGTGCTCGCCGAACCGCCGGTGAGCCTCCTGCGCGCCGGGCCCACCATCGGCCAGGGCGTTCAGCACCCGGGCGATCTGCGGCCCTTCGCCGTCCGGGAAGCCGACCAGCCGGGCGAGTACCAGCACCGGCAGCAGCACCGCGAAGTCGGCGACCAGGTCGGCGTTACCCCGGTCGCAGAACCCGTCGATCAGCCGGTCGGCCAACTGTTCGCAGTGGCTGCGCAGTTCGAAGGGATCGACGTTCTCCAGAGCAGGGACGACCATCGCGGAGTGCCGACGGTGTTCGGCCCCGGCGGTGAAGTAGATCGACGGCATCGGCTGCCCGACCATCGGCAGCAGCGGCCAGTCGTCGGGGATGTGCTCCCACTGGTTCCAGAGCCCGACGTCCCGGGGGTACAACTCGGGGTTGCTGGTGACCTGGTGGACTTCTCGGTAGCCGATGACCAGCCAGGCGGGAAATCCACCCGGCAGTTCGACCGGGACCACCGGACCGTGATCGCGACGCATGTCGCGGTAGAGGCCGGTGGGGTCGACGTGAAATCCGGGCCCGCTGAGCGGCACCGCTTCGGACCCGATACGCACCGGGCAGCCGCCACCGGACGTGGGCGTGGAGGAAGTTGGACTCGTCATCGTTCGGACTCCTGAGGCGACGGCTTCACGCGTTGCGGCCGGACGATCAACGCGTGCCCACTATAAGGAAGCGTGGTGACGCTTCTCCTGCCTTTGAGAACTCTCCGTGTCTTTTCAGTGATCACAAACGACCGACAGCAGTGCATAGATGATCACAACTCCGGCGAAGCTACGGAATGTGATCTCTCGTTGACGTCTTCGCCGCTCGGCGTCCGCAACTGCCCCCGACCGGCTCAGGCCCTTGGTGAAGCGCTTGCTGCCCATTGGCCGCATGTTCATCAAATCCATCCTCCGCCACACACCGTCCGCCCTGAAGAGTGCGGATCGGCCCGGCACCCGGGCCGAAACGAGCTCGAGAAGGAGACGCTCATGGCCGATTTGACGCGACGCAGACTCCTTGGATCAGCGGCGGGCGCCGTGGGCGGAGCGGCAGCCCTGTCGCTGCTCCCGCCCAGCGTGCAGAAGGCCGTAGCGGCGGGCCCGCCGCGTCACGGCTCGATGCGCGACATCGAACACGTCGTCCTGCTGATGCAGGAGAACCGGTCCTTCGACCACTATTTCGGCACGCTCTCCGGCGTACGCGGCTTCAGTGACCCCGACGCCTTGAAGCTCGACAACGGCCGTTCGGTCTTCTACCAGCCCGACACGGTGAACCCCAACGGCTATCTGCTGCCGTTCCACCTGGACACCCACACCACGAGCGCCCAGGCCATTCCGTCGACCAGCCATGCCTGGTCGGTGCAGCACCAAGCATGGAACAACGGCAGGATGGACCAATGGCTGCCGGCGCACCGCAAGGCGGACGGCGTCAACGGACCGTATGTGATGGGCTATTACACCCGCGAGGACATCCCCTTCCAGTTCGCCCTGGCCGAGACGTTCACCATCTGCGACAACTACTTCTGTTCGGTCTTCGGCCCCACCTGGCCGAACCGTCTCTACTGGATGACCGGCACCATAGATCCGGGCGGAACCAAGGGCGGCCCCATCCTCAACAACACCGCGCCCAAGCCGTATCAGTGGATGACCTACGCCGAACGCCTGCAGGCTGCGGGTATCAGCTGGAAGGTCTACCAGCAGGACGACGACTACGGCTGCAACATGCTGGAGAACTTCCAGTCCTTCAAGGACGCCAAGCCGGGCGATGAGCTCTACGAGCGAGGCGTACGCCCGCAGCCCGAGGGCACCTTCGAGGACGACGCCCGCAACGACCGGCTGCCGGCCGTCTCCTGGATCATGCCCACCAGTTACCAGTCCGAGCACCCCGACTACCTCCCCGCGGCCGGGGCGGACTTCGTGGCGCAGAAGATCGAGGCCATAGCCTCCAACCCGAAGGTGTGGGCCAAGACCGCCTTCATTCTCAACTATGACGAGAACGACGGCCTGTTCGACCATGTGGCTCCGCCGACCCCGAAGGCGGGCGCGGTCGACGAGTTCGTCCAGGGCCTGCCCATCGGTGGCGGCTTCCGGGTCCCCTCGATCATCGTGTCACCCTGGACTGTGGGAGGCTGGGTCGCCGGCGAGGCCTTCGACCACACCTCGGTGCTCCAGTTCCTGGAGCGCTTCACGGGCATCCGGGAGACCAACATCAGCCAGTGGCGCCGCCGCACCTTCGGCGACCTGACATCGGCCTTCCGCTTCTCCGACACCCACCGCCGTCCGCCCCGCCTGCCCGACGACACGGCAGAGCAGCTGGATCAGGCGAAGGAAGAGGTGGCCACCCTGCCGAAGCCGACCCTGCCCGGCGCCGACCAGCGGTTCCCGAAGCAGGAACACGGGCACCGGCCCCGCACCTAGCCGCCCGGCGTTGCCGGGGGCCGTCCGGTGCGGGCAGCCCCCGGCAACAGCCATCACGGGAGAGAGCGCCGCCTGCCGTCCGCCGAGCACACGGTCCCCGCCTTCGGGCAGTTCACGGCATGGCGGGCCGGTCGACGAACAGCGTACGCACGATCTCCCAGCCGCTTCCGTCGCGGCGGACTCCGCGCAGCTGATCGAAGGTCCCGATGCCCCCGCAGGCGATCAGCTCGTCGGTGGCGAGCGAAGCGGTGGCCAGGGTGCGGGCCGGAGCCCAGTCGGTGGACAGCGCGAGCCGGCGCCCCATCTGCACCCATCCGGCGGGCGTACCGGTCACGATCCACAGGTCGGGCTGTCCGGCCGTGAACCGCCGGGCCTGCCGCAGCCAGGAAGCGGCCTGCTCGGGCCAGTGCACGGTGTCCAGCACCTCACCGCCCTGCTCCTCCCAGGCCAACGCCAGCTGCCCGGCGGCCCGACGGGACACTCCGTCGCGGGACGAGCCGAGCACGACCGTGACCGGCCGGGGCCGCCGCGACACGGCAAGCCGCATCAGCGCGGAACACTCCGCGACCGTCAGCGCCCGGGGCGGCGCGCCGGGGGCCGTGCGCCGGGCCTTCGGCGACCAGCTGCCCGCCGGTGTGTCGTCGTCCGGCATTGTCCTTCTCCTCTCCGTCGCCGCCCGTCGCGAAGCCGGTGTCATGCCGCGTCGTGGAAGACCAGGCCCAGGGTGTGTCGGCGGCCGGACCTGATCGCCGATACCCCGTGCCGTACCGGTGACGCCGACCAGCCGCGCCGTGACATCACTGGCCGGTCCCGCGTGGTGAACACCAGCCCATGACCCTGCGGGATGAGAGTCGCCGTACCTCTGGACTGGGCTCGGGGGCGCTGCTCGACCAGCAGGAACTCACCGCCGGTGTGGTCCTCGCCCGGGGCGTTCAGATTGATGACGACCTGCAGCGGGAAGACCTTCTCGCCGAAGATGTCCCGGTGGAGGGCATTCCAGTCACCGGTCTCGTAGCGGAGCAGGATCGGGGTGGGCCGCACCTGTCCGGCGTCGTGGCAGATCCTCAGCCATTCGTCGAGGGTGTCCGGCCATTCGGCGTCGCGGCCGAGCCGCCGGTACCAGTCGCGGGCGATGGGCAGCAGCCGTGGATACAGCTCGTCACGCAGCCGTTGCACCACTTCGGGGAGCGGGTGGCCGAAGTAGCGGTACTCGCCGCTGCCGAACCGGTGGCGCCGCATATCGACGGTGGAACGGAATCGTTCCGTGTCCTCGTGCATTCCGGCCAGTTCGGCGCACTGACGCGGCGTCAGCAACTGTGGCAGCAGAGCGCACCCGTAAGCGTCGACCTCTTCGGTGACCGCCTCCCAGTCGGCTGCGGCGACCCGGCGGGCGTACACATCTGCCGTGGCTCTCTGTTCCGTGGTGGTCATGCTGCTGCCTCCAAGGCCAACAGGGCGTGTTTGGCTTCCGTACCGCCCGCATAACCGCCCGCCGTACCGTCGGAGCGCACCACTCGATGGCACGGCACGACGACCGGCAGCGGATTGGTGGCGCAGGCGGTGCCCACCGCCCGGACCGCTCTGGGGCTGCCGGACGCGGCGGCCACCTGGGCGTAGCTCTCGGTGTGCCCGTAGGTGATGTCGGGCAGGTGGTGAAGGACCTCGCGGCGGAAGCCCTTCGACAGGCGCCAGTCGAGCAGAAGCTCGAAGCGGGTGCGCTGTCCACCGAAGTACTCATCGATCTGCCGTCGTACCTCGTCCAGGCGGGCCGGTGCCCGCAGGATGCGGGGGCTGATGCCGGTGGCCAGCTGTTCCAGGACCAGCTCATGGTCCTGCACGGCGTAGGCGACCCTGACCAGGCCCTGATCAGTGGCGGCGAGCAGCAGGTTCCCGACGGGGGTGTCCAGCGTGGTGTAGGCGACGTCGAGCACACCCTCGCGCTGCGCGTGGCCCGCGAGCCGGGAGTGCAGACGCTGCATCGCCTGCTCGTCCTGGTCGGGAAGCGGCGCGAACAGGCGCCCGACCTCTGGTTCGGATGCGGTCATCATCGGGGTGCTCCCCTCCGGTCGGTCGATCTGGACTCGAGTTTTCTGTGGTCATCAGCAGCCGCGACTGCGGATTCGCCGCTTGTGTCGTCGGCCGCGGGATACATGGTGCGCAGCGCCTTGATCCCGTCGGCCGCCGCTCTGCGCGCGGCTTCCACGCTGCCGCCGCAGATCACAGCGATCTCCTTGTAGGGAAGGCCGGCGAGGTAGTGGTAGGCGACGACCTGACGCTGGCGGGACGTCAGCTGCTGCAGCACGTTCCAGAGGTCGCCGTCCCAGTCCTCGGGCCGTCCGCTGCGAGAGGGACGCTCCGGCAGCTCGTCCACCGGCACAGGCCTGCGCGCGGCGGCTCGAGTCACATCGATGGCCTTGCGGTGGGCGATCGTCACCAGCCACGCCTCGACGTTCGCGTCCTGAGGCAGGTCGGGATACGCCTTCAGGGCGGCCAGAAACGTCTCCGACCAGGCGTCCTCCGCGTCCTGCGGCCCCAGCACGGCACGACATACGCGCAGGACCACCGGCCCGTGGTCGGTCACGATCTGCTCGAAAGGTTGCATGGTCACATCCTGTAAACGTCTCAGCGGCCCGGAACGTGAGGCTCTGCTTCGGAAACGCCGTGCTTTCTTCGTCCTGGGCGGCTCTTCGAACCAGGACGAAGAGCTTGCGGTCCAGAGCGCCCGCGCGGCCGACCGGGCTGCCGTCGGCTCCCACCGCACGGTGACACGGAACGATCGCGGACGACGGATTGCGTCCGTCCGCCGCGCCGGCCCCCCGGACGCGCGCCGGATCTCCGAGCTGCCGCGCCAAGTCGCCGCAGGTCCGGGCCTCGCCGTGGGGAATGTCCTCAAGCAGCCGCCAAAGGCGCCGCTTGAACGCATCACCTCTGAGAACGATCTTCGGAACCTTTGCCGGGCCGTGGCCGTGGATGCAGCCGTGCTTGTCATGGCGGCGCTCTCCTTCCTGCTGTGCTGAGGAGGCCCGAACCGCCCCTCACACCCGGTAGACGCCCTGGGCGCACAGAACGTGAGGGCGTCCCTTTCCGGGGCCAGGGCTCACTGCGTCGGGTTGCTTCATTACGATCTACCTCTCATGGGGACACCGACCACAGGATCAGCAGGCGCCACACCCGCCTGGATACCGCCGACAGATGTCGAGCGGGCACTCTTCGAAGCAAAGTCACGGGGCGACTGGGACGGATACCTGCGCGTCCTGCTGGGCGCCGACACACTCGGGTACGCGCTCCGGGAGAAGGTCGACAGCAAGAAGCGGGTGACCGACTGGCTCCCTCATCGCGCGCCTGACGGCAAGGAGTACTTCGCCGTCTTCACCCGCGGCGAACTGCTTCCCCGCCGCCCCCACGTCGTCGCCTGCCCGCTGCCGCTGCCGCTCCCGGCCGAGGAGTGGTGGGGTGGAGACCACAACGGCCTGCTCGTCAATCCTGGGACACCCACCGAAGCCTGCTTCCCGGACGCCCGCCGCCTGCGCCGTAAGTGGAAGGCGGTCAAGAAAGACGTTCCGCAACGCGGCCACGACGACGACGCGCTGATCACGAAGTACACCGGTCCCCTGCACGGCCCGCTCGCCCACGGCCTTGCCTGCGGCACGCATCTGGCCGTGCACCGCCAGGTGTTCTGGAACGACATCGGGGACGTCTGTGTCGACTACCTCGACGATGCCGAGGTGCTGCGCGACTCCTGGGGCACCACCGACCGGGCCGGCTGGCAGGCACAGTTGTCCTACCTGCTGCAGGGCCGCAACAGCCCGCCGGAACCGGAGTTCGCACTCACGGTGCGCCGCGAACTCGCCGTCAGTCATCCCGGTGCGCACACCGACCCGCAGGTCTGGCAGGGGGTGGCCGTCGATGCTCTGAGCGCACGCGGGGCCGGCGAACCCGAGATCCGTGAGGTTGTCGCCGTGATCGGGCAGATCGTCCGCTACGAGGCCCGCTTCCGCGCCGACGGGATCCTGCCGCCGGACGGCTTCGTCACCTCGGCGCTGGGCTACGACTACGGCCGTGCGGTCAACTACGCCCGCTGGGGCCTGGGCGCCCGCTTCGCCGAGCAGGCCGAGGTCGCGGAAGTGACGGTCCGGGCCGGGGAGTTGTGCCGCAGGACCTATACGTCGTGGCAGGAGTTCTCGGCCGGGTACATGCTCGGCCGGGTCCTCCGCTTCGACGAGGAGTCGTTCGGCCACATGTACTCCTCGGCCCTGACCCCGCACCGCATCCTGATGACGGACCCGGCGAGCCCCTGGCTCAACCTCCCGTTCTGATCCGTGCGGCACCGCCCCCGGCAGGCCTGCTCCGGCCGGCCCGCGCCCGGGGGCGCCCGTCCGGCCGGCACGGGCATCAGCCGCCGGCGAGCCCCAGCAACAGCCGCATCCGGGCGTACTTCGCGGTCAGCCGCTCCCTGGTGGCCGGGTCCAGCACGTCCAGTCGCCGCGGATCGGCGTTGTGCGCGATATCGGCTTCCTTGATCAGCAGTGCGCCGGGTACGGCGCGGATGCGAGCCGCGTAAGCCTCGGGCCCCTCCCCCGCGCGCTTCGTCATGGCCAGCACCAGATCCTTGACGGCGTCCGGCAGCGGGGCCCGGTCCAGCCATTCCCGGGACAGCGCCCCGTCCTCGACGGCGTCATGGAGCCAGGCGGCGGCGATCTGGTCCTGCGACCCTCCGCGTGCGGCCACACCGTCCGCCACGGCGGCGAGGTGCACGGCATACGGCTCACCGGCCTTGTCGGTCTGCTGAGCATGCGCAGTGCGCGCCAGCGCCTCCACCTCCGGCAGGCTCAGGTACGAGTCCACGTCCCTTTCCCCCTTTCGTCTGAGCCCAGCGTAAAGCGGTCGTCCTTGCAGGTGTCCGGAGCCTTCTGGCTGATCCGTGCGACGGCAGGTGTCCATCCCGTGGCCTGCCGTTCGTCGTAGGGGCAGTGTGGACACGACTACGAACGGAGATGACCATGGACGACCTCGTCGCAGGCGCCGGGACCGAGGTGGAACTGACCGTCGGCCTGTCCCCGGCGCGGGCCTGGGATCTGATCAGCGATGTGACCCGGATCGGGGAATGGAGCCCGGAGTGCGTCCGGGCGGCATGGACGGAACGGGCGGGTGGCACACCGCGCGCGGGAGACCGTTTCACAGCGCGCAACGAATACGCCGACGGGTTCGCCGCGACGGTGGAGTGCGTGGTGACCGAGGCGGAACGTCCCTACGTCTTCGCCTGGGTGGTGCTCGACGACACGGGTGCCGTCGACCGTCCCGGATCGGTCTGGCGGTACGAGCTGCGAGCGGCAGGCGAAGACACCCGGGTGAGGCATACGTTTACCCATGGGCCCGGGTTGACCGGCTTGCGCGAGAGTGCTGCCGACAACCCGGACAAGGATGTGCTCACGGGGCGGCTGGCGCAGCTGCGCCGCAACATGACGATGACCCTGCGGGCCATGACCGGAGGTACCGAGCGATGAAGTTCATGCTGTTCGTCTGTGTGGACCGCGCCCTCGTCGAGCGCGACGCGCGGGAGCGGGTCGACCAGGACGCGCCGATGCCGTGGGCCGACGAACTCGACGCGGCCGGCGTCCGGCTGGACGGCGACGAACTGCGCCCGTATCACGATGCCACGACCGTGCGGGTACGCGGCGGCGAGGTGCTGCTCGGCGACGGGCCGTTCGCCGAGACGAAAGAGGTCATCGCCGGCTACGACATCATCGAGTGCGCGGATCTGGACGGGGCCATCGCCATCGCGGCCCGGCATCCGGTGGCCCTGGGCGGGGTGATCGAGATCCGGCCGTTCCGGGGATGAGCGTCGAGGAGGCGGTCGAGACGGCCTTCCGCGCGGAGTGGGGACGTGTGGTGGCGACCTTGATCCGTACCACCGGTGACTGGGACCTGGCGGAGGAGTGTGCGCAGGACGCGTTCGCACAGGCCCTGGCACGGTGGCCGGGCGACGGCATTCCGGCGCGGCCGGGTGCGTGGATCGTCACCACCGCACGTAACCGGGCACTCGACCGGCTGCGGCGGCGCAGCGTCGAGTCCGTCAAACTGCGGGAGTTGGCCATGGACGGCATGAGGGCCGGCCCGGCCGGCGTGCCCGCCGATCCGAGCGGCATCGGCGACGACCGCCTCCGGCTCATCTTCACGTGCTGTCACCCGGCACTCCCGCTCGAAGCACGGGTGGCACTGACCCTGCGGACGCTCGCCGGCCTGACCACCGCCGAGATCGCACGGGCCTGTCTGGTCTCCGAACCCACCATGGCCAAGCGGCTGGTCCGTGCGAAGGGCAAGATCAGGAACGCGGGCATCCCCTACCGGGTCCCGCCCGCAGAGCTGTTGCCGCAGCGGCTGCCGGGGGTCCTTGCGGTGCTGTATCTGCTGTTCAACGAGGGCTACACAGCAGCAGGCGGCCCGGACCCGCTGCGCCCCGACCTCTGTGCCGAGGCGATCCGGCTGGCGCGGCTGCTGGGCATGCTCATGCCTGCGCAGCCCGAAGTGCTGGGGCTGCACGCGCTGATGCTGCTGCACCATGCCCGCCGCGACGCCCGAGAGGACGGCACCGGCCGGCTCGTCGCCCTGGCCGATCAGGACCGGTCGCGCTGGCACCGCGGCGAAGTCGACGAAGGGGTCGTCTTGCTGGAGTCCGCACTCGACCACGCAGACGTGGGGCCCTACCAGTTGCAGGCCGTCATTGCCGCGTACCACGCAACCGCCGGTTCGGAGGCCGAGACCGACTGGGCCGCGATCGCGCACCTCTACCGCAGGCTCGCCGAGGTGATGCCGTCCCCGGTCGTCATGCTGAACCGGGCGGTGGCTGTCGCGATGGCGGAAGGCCCTGCCGCCGGCCTCGCGCTCGTCGACGATCTGTCCGCGAAGGGGACGCTCGCCGGCTACCACCTGGTCGCGGCGGTCCGTGCCGACCTGCTGCGCCGTCTGGACCGGCGGGACGAGGCGGCGCAGGCCTACCGGCAGGCGGCCGAACTGGCCACCAGCGATGCCGAACGCGACTACCTGACCCGCCGGCTCGCCGAAGTCGGGCCGTGAAGGGCTGCCGCGCACCTCGCGCCGCACAGTGCCGGGGCGCACGTCGGACGAAGACTCCGCGGCACGCGGCCCTGCCCCGTCGGCGGTGCTGCCGCGCCGGGCAACAGCGTGTTCGCCCCTGAGCCATGCCCGAAGCCGACCGGCCGGCTGGCGGGGCCCGCGTCCAGGAGCTGCTACGGGCCGTACGACCCCTGCGGTAAGGGGCCGTAGGGCCGGCTCATCTACGATCGGCCGGGTGTGCGCAGATGTGGTCGTCGCCGAGGACGACGAGAAGCAGGCCGAACTGGTACGCCGCTACCTTGAACGCGAAGGTCACACGGTCACGGTCGTCGGCGACGGGCTTGCCGCGCTCGAAGCGGTACGGCACCGGTCACCCGACCTCCTGGTCCTGGATGTGATGATGCCGCGGGCGGACGGCCTGGACGTGATCCGGGTACTGCGTGCCGAACCCCGGCCCGAGTCCAGGGAACTTCCGGTGCTGATGCTGACGGCCCGCTCCACCGAGGACGATCTGCTGCTCGGTCTCGACCTCGGGGCCGACGACTACATGACGAAGCCTTACAGCCCGCGGGAGTTGATGGCCCGGGTGCGTACGCTGCTGCGTCGCGCCCAGCGGCCCCCGGTGGAGCCGAGTCCGGCGACGGCCGCCGTCCTGTCGGTGGGTGCGCTGGCGATCGATCCGCAGCGGCATCTGGTGTCGGTCGGCGGCGTGCAAGTGGACTGCACCCCGGGTGAGTTCCGGCTGCTGGCCGCGATGGCCGCCGAACCGGACCGGGTCTTCACCCGGCAGCAGCTCCTCGAGGAACTGCACGGCTTCGACCGGTACATAGGCAACCGCACGGTCGACGTGCACATCATGAATCTGCGCAAGAAGATCGAGGCGGCGCCGAGGCGGCCCACCCGGCTGCTCACCGTCTTCGGCGTCGGCTACAAACTGACCGACCCGTCCGGGGGTGCCCGGCTTGCATCGCGGTAGAGGACGCTCCACGAGCGGCGCACGGGTACCGCTCCACAAGAGCCTTTTCGGGCGGCTCCTTGCCGTTTCCGCGCTGGTGGCGGCCTGTTCCGTGGCGGCAACCGCCTGGCTCGCAGTACAGACCACTTCCGGTGCCATCAAGCAGGAACAGGGTCAGAACCTCACCGCGGACACGCGGATCTACAACACCCTGCTCGGTTACGCGGCCGGCCACCCCCGCTGGGACGGTGTCGGTGGGACCGTGCGCGCGCTGGCGCACCGGTCCGGCCGCAGGATCGCGCTGACCACCCAGGGCGGACTGCCGGTCGCCGACTCCGACACCCACGCGTCCCCGCCCGCGCTGCCGCCCCAGCCATCGGCGGTCGTCGACCCCCTCTCGGTGGACTCCGCTCTGTCGTCGGGGGCCGCCGACACCGGCGCCGCCGCCGACCGGGTCGATCCGAGGGCGGTCGGACCGTTCAGGCTGCCCACGGCGGAACGCACCACTCTGCGCCATGCGGCGGACCGGAGTGTGTCCTGCCTCAGTGGTTACGGCATCGCGTCCGACGTGGTCCTGGCACCGAGCGGACGGCCCCGAATCCAGGTGGCGGGCAACGATCCGCAGCGCATCCAGGGCACCCGGTGCAGCACCGACGCCCTGGACCGGCCCACCCGCACCGAGAAGAAGGCGCTCACCTCGCTCAATCATCTGGTCGACGCCTGCCTGGACCGCCAGGGCCGCCCGGGTGTCCAGCTGGACCTGAACCTGTCGTGGGGCTCCGCCGCTGAGCAGAAGCCGGTCCGGGGCATCGACCAACCGACGGGCGTCGCGACGCCCGTCCCCGTGCCCACCTACGCGCCGGCTCCCGCCGCAACAGCCCGAAGCAGCGAGGCGGACAGGGCCGCCGCGTCCTGTGTAGGCACCGCACGCCGCGAACAGCTCAGCTCGTATGTCGCCTCGCCCGCGCTGCTGTTCATCGGCGACGCGGGCGACACCACCGTTCCCGGGTTCAATCTGTCTCCGGCGAACACGGCCCGTATCGCGGGGGTGGCCGCTCTCGTCCTGGCTCTCACGGTCGGCGCGTCGATCCTGGCCGGCGCCAGGCTGGTACGACCGCTGCAGGCGCTCACCGGGGCCGCTCAACGGATGCGCGACGGCGAGGACTCGACACCTGTGCGGGTCACAGCGGACGACGAGATCGGCCGGCTGGCGACCACCTTCAACGACATGTCCGCGCACCGGGCCCGGCTGGAGGAGCAGCGCAAGGCGATGGTCAGCGACGTCGCCCATGAGCTGCGTACCCCGCTGAGCAATATCCGCGGCTGGCTCGAGGCGGCGCAGGACGGTCTCGCGGATCCGGATCCGGCCTTCGTCTCCTCACTGCTGGAGGAGGCCGTGCAACTGCAGCACATCATCGACGACCTCCAGGACCTGGCAGCGGCCGACGCGGGCGCGCTGCGCCTGCATCCGCAACCGGTACGGATCGGGGACCTGCTCGGACAGGTCGCTTCGGCCCACCAGGCCAGGGCTGAGACAGCAGGTGTCACGCTGACGGTCACCGCGGCGGAGCCCGGCGCACCCGTTCCGATAGCGGCCGCCGACCCGGTACGACTGCGGCAGGCGGTCGGCAACCTGGTCTCCAACGCGGTACGCCACACCCCTGAGGGCGGGCTCGTGGCGCTGCGCGCCCACGGCACCGGTGACGAGGTGGTGATCGAGGTCGCCGACACCGGGACGGGTATTCCGGCCGGGGACCTCCCTCATGTCTTCGACCGCTTCTGGCGTGCCGAGAAGTCCCGCAACCGCCGCACCGGCGGCAGCGGTCTCGGTCTGGCGATCGTCCGCAAACTCGCCGAGGCACACGGGGGCACGGCGAGCGCGGTGAGCACCGAGGGGAAGGGCTCGGTCTTCACGCTCCGGCTGCCGGCCGGTCCTACGGCGACGAGCGGCACCGGCACCACGGGGACGGAAGCAACGCGCTGATGCGATGACCACAGCGTTCTGACAGCTTCTTCATAACTGATTGCCAGTCTTCCGGCATGCCCGGCGCCTGGTGCGTACGAGCACCCAGGCATCACCCAGGCCGAGCTGGAACTGGAGTCATCTATGTCCCACCGTGTTTCCCTGCGTACCGCTGTGCTCGCCGCCGTCGCGACCGGCGCGGTACTCGCCCCGGTCGGCGCGGCGTTCGCCTCCGACACCCCCAAGCCCGTGTCCACGCCCGGAAAGAGCCGGGTGGCAGCGCCGTCCAGGGCTGACAGCGACTCGCCGACCCCCGCGCCGGCCACCGCGCGTGCTGCGACCCCCCGGGGCGGCGTGGCCGCCGGCGACGAGCCCTCCGCGCGACCCACACCTGCGAGGACGGCCCCGTCCGTGCGGACCGGTGCCACACCGGCCCCCGCACCTCGGGGCGGCGTCGCCGCCGGTGAGCGCCCGGCCGGGGACAGCGGCGGCACCACGGCTCTCGCCGGGTCCGCCGCCGCTGCTGTCGTCCTCGCGGGCGCGGTCACCGTCGTCGTACGGCGCCGCACCGCCGCCCATCGCGGCAACTGATCACACCTGTGGCAGTGGCGCCACCCCGCGCGACGGGGTGGCGCCACTGCCTGCTCGCTCTCTGCTCGCCCCGCGTCCGTAAGCAAGCCACCCTGGAGCCCACGTGTCCCGTACGCACCACCCGATGCGGCGATTCACCGCACTACCGGTCGTCGGCTGCCTCGCCCTCGCCGCGCTCACCGGCTGCTCGTCCGGTACGGCCAAGACCTCCGGCTCCGGCAAGTCCGTGCATTCCTCCGGTGCTTCGTCCGCCGGTTCGGGCGCGCCGGCCGGCTCCTCCCCCGCAGCCGGTCGGGCGGCCGGTCCCGCCGCCGACCACCCCGCAGCTCCCCGAACCCTCTCCATCCCCTCCATCGGCATATCCAGTTCCCTGATGCGGCTGGGCCTGAACAAGGACGGCACCGTCGAAGTCCCGCCTGCCGACAAGGGCATGACCGCCGGCTGGTACACCGGCAGCCCGGCCCCCGGCGCGCGTGGAGCCGCCGTGCTCATCGGCCACAACGACACACGCTTCGGCAGTGCCGTCTTCCACGACCTCAAGAAGATCGGCAGGGGCGCGGACATCGTGATCCGCAACGAGCAGGGGAAGAACGCCCACTTCACCGTCACCGGCACCGAGAGCGTCAGCAAGAAGGCGTTCCCCACCGAGAAGGTCTACGGCAGGACGAACGACCGCGCCCTGCGTCTCGTCACCTGCGACGGCTCATTCGACGCTCAAGGGCACCCGGTGAACAACCTCATCGTCTACGCCACACTGCGCTGACGCACCGTCAGAATCAGTGCTGCCAGAGCCTCGGGTGCCCCCTCGGGACCACGGATGCCGGGGAAGGCGTTGATGTCGACGACGACGGGATCGCCTTCCCGGTCGAGCAGATCGACACCGTAGACGTCCAGGCCGAAGACCTCGCCGACGTGCAGGGCGAGAGCCGCCCACTCGCCGGGGAGCTCGCGCACCACGGGTGCGGACAGCGCGCCGGTCGGTGGGGCCCCCACCGGGGCCTGGCGCACCCCGGCGAACACCTGCCCGGCAATCACCCACACCTTGTGGTCCCAGCCGCTGTTCGCGATGAACTCCTGTGCCACCACGGGCTCGTCGTGCCAGGCCACGGCGAGTTCGCGCAGGGCGGCGGGGTGATCCACCCGAGCCACCAGGTCGCCGCGCCGGCTGTGACGGCTCTTGACCATGAAGGGGTAGCCGAAGGACGGCCCGCCCGAATCCGGCAGCAGCCCGGACAACGAGTCCAGCAGCTTGGTACGGGGCATCGGCAGACCGTTCGCCTCGGCCGTCA
Organism: Streptomyces sp. NBC_00344; assembly: GCF_036088315.1. Taxonomy (NCBI): domain Bacteria; kingdom Bacillati; phylum Actinomycetota; class Actinomycetes; order Kitasatosporales; family Streptomycetaceae; genus Streptomyces; species Streptomyces sp. NBC_00344. The sequence goes on from NZ_CP107996.1 coordinate 919,885, forward strand.
TGGCGATCCGGTTCCGGTCCTGGCACAACTCGGTCGCCCCTGCTGAGTTCACCACCAGGGCTCCGCGCTCTTCGAGGCCGCGGGCCAGCGCCAGCGCCTCCGGAGTGTGCGCTTTGAGGAGGTAGACGTCGGCAACCCCGTCGTCCTCCCCACCGGCAGGGGCGCCGGGAGCGGGGGCGCCGGGGTCCAGGAACTCCACCTGGTGCCCCGCCCCGACCAGTACGGACGCCGTCGCGGCGAGCAGGGGGTGGCCCGGCTTGTCGGTCAGCACGGTCACCCTCATGTGGCAGTGCCGCCCGCCGTGGACATCAGCGCGCTCGCGTCGGAGCCCGTGGCCGCGGAACGCCGGGGCGCCGGGACCACCAGGCCGGCGCGAGGGGTGCTGCCCGCCTTCGCCAGATCGAGAATGGCGCCGGCCACCCGGGACACCGAATCGGGCACGCGACGGAAGCTGGGGAAGTCGTTGATGTCGACGATCACGGGGCCGTCGGGGCCGAGCACCACATCGATGCCGTACAGGTCGAGCCCGAAGACCGCGCCGACCTGAGCGGCGACCGAAGCCACTTCGGCGGGCAGCGGCACACTCCTCTCGTCGACCGGCTGGTCAGGATGGAGCGGTGAACGGCGTACCGTCGCGTGCAGTTCACCCGCCAGGCAGTAGACCTTCAGGTCGGACCCCGGGTTGGACACGTACGGCTGGGCGATCAGGCGCCCTTCGCCCGCCAGCTCCTCGTCTACTTCGTCAAGCTTTTCCGGGCTCGCCACCAGCCGCACCCCACGGCCCGCACTTCCCTCGGCGGGTTTCACGACCAGCGGGAACATGTCCCCCGGGACGTCGGCGAACAACGCGGCCCGCGGCGCCGTGTAGGTCACCGGGACCGGCAGCCCGTGCTGCCGGGCGATGACCGCGGCGAGCGCCTTGTCACGCACCGAGCGGATCGACCGCACATCGTTCACGGTCGTCAGACCGACGGCGGCCGCCGCCTCGAGCAGAGTCAGCCCCGGCCCACCGGAAACGGTCTTGAGCACCCAGGCGTCGTGCGTCCCTGCCCGCACCGTCTCCGAGATCCGCAGCAGTGAGCCCCCCGGCCGCACCACGTCGACCCGATGACCCCACGCGGTGAGCTTTCGGACCACGTCGAGGGGCATACCGTCATGCCGGTACTGCTCCTCGACGAGGAAGCAGAGCTTCATCCAGGTACCCCCCTGGGCTTCCACCGCGGGCATGCCGCGGGCACGTGAGCGCCCAACGATGCCATGCGGAGCCGGAACGTACACCTTCGGGGTGGGCACGGTGTGTCAGGGCATCCCGACGGCCAACGAACCGGGGCCGACTGACGGGAAGCCGGCACTCGAAGGCGGACTTCCGCACGTACGAACCGGGCATTCCGCGGTCGACGGCCGCCAGGACACCGGACCGGTCTCCCGGCACCCGAACTCCTTGGGGCGAGGCCGGACACAGAAAGGTGCGCGGCTTCCGGCCGCGACGGTGAAAGGGACGGAGACCGGAACGCTCCGGCCGGCTGGAGTCACACCACTCTTCGTGTCCCCCACCGGCGTGGAGCAGCAGCACCGGGCCCCGAGTGAGAGCACACCGACGTGACCGACATGAACAAGCACCAGGCAAGGCGCATCGCCGCACGGACCGAGTCACGGCTGCGCGGGCTTGATGCACGGGATGGCGCTCGGGAGACGCTGGGCGGCGCACGGGGCGACCTGCCGGCTGCCGGCACGCTGCGCGCCGGAGTCTGTACCCAGGTTGCCTGTTTCACCGCCGAGGGCGGCATCCGGGCCTGCGTGCGCGGCAGTCACAAGGGCGCTCGGCCTGGTGAGCCGTCACGAACTGGCCTGGGTTCGGGACACCTTGGCCCGTGATCTGCTGACCGAGGCGACCGGCCTGCCCAGCGGTGCCGGATACACCGAGGGTTGGGATCCCCACTGGTTGGGCCGCTGTCCGGACTGGTGACCGACCGCTGCTGCGACCGCCGCGGTGCCCCGCGCGCCTTCGTCGGCGCGCCGGCCGGCGTCCACCGCCACCGGCGAAGCCGGCAGCGTTCCGAAACCGCGCGCGACGTCTACCGCTGGCGCCGTCGGGGTCGCCGTGACGCTTCGGCGCCCGGCAGGTCAACGTGACCGAGAGGAAGGCCGCCACCCGCACAAGCATGGACACGTCATCGACGGTCGCCGAAATCCGCTCGCATGCACCTCACGCACCCGCGGCGTACCGCCAGAAGTCGCGCATCCTCGCGGGCGGCGTCGGTCCGGTCAGTTCCAGCTGGCTCATCAGGATGGTCGCCGTTCCGGTGGCGGGAATGATGTGGGCCGCCGTCCCCGTTCCGCCGATCCATCCGTAGCGCCCCGGCACGTTCCAGGGGTTGGTCTCCGCGACGTCGACCGAGCCGCCGAATCCCCAGCCCTGTCCCTCGAGGAACAGCGTGCCGGCCCGGCGCTGGGACGGGGTCAGGTGGTCGGTGGTCATCTGCTTCACCGAGCCCGGCGACAGCAGGTGACGGTTGCCGGATGTGCCGCCGGCGAGCAGCATCCGGGCGAAGGCGTGCCAGTCGTCGACGGTCGAGACCAGACCGCCGGCGCCGGACGGGAAGGCCGGCACGCTGCTCCACTGTCCGTCGGGCGCGTCGACGAGCTGGAGGCCGCTGTCAGGGCCGGTCCGGTAGTAGTGGGTGAACCGGTCGAGTTTCCCTGCCGGTACGTCGAATCCGGTGTCGGTCATGCCCAGCGGCTCGAACAGCCGCTCCGCCAGGAACTCGGGAAGCGAACGCCCCGAGACCCTGGCGATCAGCACGCCCTGGATGTCGGAACAGGTGTTGTACAGCCAGGTGTCACCGGGCTGATGCAGCAAAGGAATCCGGGACAGCGCCGCCATCCATGCGTCCGGCTCCTGGACGTGCTGCGGCTGCGGCGGGCCCTGCTTCAGTTCGCTGAACAGCAGCCCCGTCGCCGGCAGCGAGAAATCGGACGAGAAGCCGTATCCGGCAAGGGAGGTGAGCAGATCGAGCACGGTGATGGGGCGGGCGGCGGGAACCACGTCGCCGACCGCGCCGGACGGCGTACGGACGACCTCGGGTGAGGCCAGTTCGGGCAGCCAGCGTTCGACAGCGTCGTCGAGCGCGATCCGGCCGTCCTCGACCAGCATCATGACCGCCGCGGCCACGACGGGCTTCGTGAGCGAAGCGACGCGGAAGATCGAATCCCTGGCCATCGGGGTCGTGCCGTCGGCATCGGCCGAACCGACGGCCCGTACCTCGAGCTGGTCACCGCGAGCCACCAGGCCCACCGCTCCCGGCCCGGATCCATCGCCGGAACGCGTCTTCAGGGTGTCGTTCAGATCGGTCATCGGTCCACCTCTGTGAGAGTGCGTACGGGAGGTCCGACTCCGGCCGGCGTGAAGAATCATCGGCCGGGGCAACGCCGATCCGGGTCCGGCCCCGCAATGGCGCGGACCGGTGAGCGGCCCCGCCCTGTGCCCCACCCCGTCCTCCGCGGAACAGCGACGGACCGTCATCGGGTGCACACGGAAATCGAGCCACCGCCCGACCTACACAAAAGATAAAAATAGGCGCAAACTGGTCATTGCATGACGAAAAGGCCGCGTAATGCGGTTGGACTTGCGAAGAGAAGGAGGCGAGTCATATGGCCGACGTCTCGCACAGCAGGGGAGATCTCGGCAGCCACCCCCACGCCACTGGGGATCTCGGCAGTCACCCGGATGTTCCGGAGATGCAGGCTAGGTACGCGCAGATGCTCGGTGGGGGCCGGGTGATGCCCGTGGAGGCGCCGGTGTTCCTCGTCGGGCTGTACTGCGCGGCGTCACCCTGGATACTGCATTTCACGGGCAATCAGTCGGCGCTCGCAACGCACAATCTGATCATGGGAATCGCGATTGGCCTGATGGCTCTCGCCATCACCATCGCCCCGGGGAGGATGATGGGGCTCGGCGGGGCCATGAGCGTGATCGGCGTGTGGATGATCATCGCTCCGTGGATCGTGGGAAGCAATCCGGACCGCGGGATCATCTGGAACAACGCGGTCATCGGCGGCCTCACCATCCTGCTCGGCCTGCTCTGCGCAGGGGTAGGGATGAGAGCCGGCCGACGAACGAAGTGATCCGGGACCCGCGGTCATCCCTGTCGCCTGTCGGCAGCCGGCCGTGATGACGGAGGGCAGCCGGCGCCGATCCGGGATCACCCCCGGTTCGGCGCCGGCTGTGTCTGCGCCGTCCGCGCGGCGAGACGGACCGTCCTCAGTGATCGCTCGGCGCGGTGTCAGCGGGAAACGGCGGGAGCCGGACTGCAGGATTCATGGGCCGCCTGCAATTCCTCCCGGCGCACCGAGGCGACCGCCCGACCGTCAACGAGCACCAGCGCGGCCGGTGCATCCGGGCCCAGCGCGTCGAGTGCGACCGACAGCGGCTGGCCCACACCGACGGTCGGCAGAGCTTCGCCGAACCAGTCGAGTGCCGGACCGTCCGGCGTGCCCTTCCCAGAGGTGAGCGCGGCTTCGATAGATGCGGATGTGACGGAACCGGTGATCTCGGTGGCACTGACCCCGTAGGGGCGTTCCGGGCGCACGACGACAACAGGTGCGGCAGTGGCGCCGCCGCCCCGCAGGATCGACAGGGCCTCGCCGAGCGAGGCGGAGGCCGGGACGGTGACCAGGCTGCCGGGCAGGGACGCGGTGCCGGCGAGTACGGAGCGTACGGTCGGCTCGTCGTCGTCAGGGCTGCGCGGCTCCTCCAGGAAGCCCCAGTTCCTCAGCCAGTCGTCGCTCAGCGCCTTGGAGAGGTAGGAACGACCCGAGTCGGGGAGCAGAACGACGACAAGGTCGTCCGGGCCCAGCTCACGCGCGACCCGCAGGGCCGCGGCCACCGCCGTCCCTGACGACGGGCCGACCAGGAGCCCCTCCTCGCGTGCCATCCGCCGGGCGGTGAGCAGCGACTCCCGGTCCGGGATCCGCTCGAAGCGGTCCACCACGTCGCGCTGGTAGGACTCCGGCCAGATGTCCTCGGGGGTGTCCGGATGGACGAAGTGGCCGATGCTCTCCACGAAATAGGGGCTGCCGTCCCCGCCGCTGTAGACCGACGCCTCCGGGTCGGCCCCGACCACGGTGACCTTCCCCCCGGAGACCTGTTTGAGGTGGGTGCCGGTACCACTGATGGTCCCGCCGGTGCCCACGCCCGCGATGAAGTGCGTGACCCGGCCCTCGGTCTGCTCCCAGATCTCCGGGCCCGTGGTGCGCACATGTGCGTCGGGGTTGGCCGGGTTGTCGTACTGATTCGCCAGCCAGGCTCCCGGAATCTCCTCGGCGAGCCGGCGCACCACATGGAAGAGGTGGTCGGGGTGCTCCTTGGAGAGGGACGTCGGAGCCAGCACGACCTCGGCGCCGTAGGCCTTGAGGATGTCGCTCTTCTCCTTGGCGGACCTGTCGGACACCCCCACGACCACGCGGTAGCCGCGCTGCCGGCCCAGGATGGCCAGCCCGATGCCGGTGTTCCCCGATGTCGCCTCGATGATCGTGCCGCCCGGCCCCAGCAGCCCTTCGCGCTCGGCCGCCTCCACCATGGACAGCGCGGCGCGGTCCTTGACGCTCCCGCCGATACTCAGGAACTCCGCCTTCGCGTAAATGGGTGCGGCGATCCCCTCACCCAGGTGGGAAAGCCGGAACAGGGGCGTCCCGCCGATCGCGTCCACAACCGATTCATAGACCGGCATCCTGATCCCCTTACTACGTACCGAATGAGTGAGCCGTCCGGGCCGCCCTGCCTCCACACTGAGGACGGGGCAGCCGTGGCTCCGGGGCTGCGGGCACCATGGCCCCCGCAGCGCCGCCCACTCTCTCAGCTGTTCGCGGCCTGCTCGCCGCCGAGCCTCTCGTACGGAATCCGCTCCCCGGCCTCGACGGCGACCGGCAGCCTGTTCTCGGCCGGCGGCAGCGGGCAGGTGGCCAGATCGGTATAGGCGCAGGGCAGGTTGACCGCCCGGTTGAAGTCGATGACCACCCCTCCGTGCGCGTCGGGTGCGGCGATCGAAACGGAGCGGTTGGCCGCGTAGGTCGTCACTCCGGAGGTGGCGTCGGTGAAAAGCACCAGCAGGCTGCCGGGGTCCCGACCGCCGAACGCCGTGAGCGCATGGGTGTGTCCGCCCAGTTCGAACTCGACCTGCCCCGGGGCGTCGTACACATGCTGGAGCCCTTCGACAGCGGCACCCACCGTCACCGGGCGGGGCTCGTCGAACGGCAGATAGCGGCCCGGGAGTGCCCAGCGCGGGTCAGGGGCGTACGCCGGGGCTCGGGTGTGGTCGGCCAGCAGCTTGCTGTCCGGGTGGCGGCGGCGCACGATGTCGTGCCCGCCCCGCTTGGCGACCTCGATCACCGCGTCGCCCGTCACCGCCGACACACTGGCCCGCTCGGGAAGGATTCCGAAACTGTGGCGCCCGTGCACCGGAGTGCCGTCCACGGTCAGTTCCTCGCCTTCGTCCAGGTGCACCACCACGCCCTCATCGGTGCTGGACCAGGCGCCGGGGGCGTCGGGGAAGCGGGCGGGCTCGCTGTCCAGCCACCGCAGGCTGGTGACGGCGAGGAATCCGTGCGGGGCGGTCAGATGCCGCTCCTGCTCGTCGTGCCACTGCTCCCACTGCTGCACGAACTGCGCCCTGTCGAGGTCTGTGCCGAGGTGCCTGCCGGTGTCCGTACCGGTCTCCTGGACGGTCATGTCGACTCCTTGTCGTTCGCTGTGGTGCCGGCGGGGCGGTGTTCGCCCGGCGCCTGTTCTGCGAGCGCCGGCTCGAGACCGCGGAATCCGCCGGCGTGGAAGATCCGGGGTCCCACCGAGTGATCGGCGTCCAGTTCGTGGATCCGCAGCAGGACGATGTCGTGGTCGCCGGCGAGGACATGCTGCTCGACGCCGCAGTCGAACCAGGCACTCGCGCCACCCACCAGCACCGCCCCCTCGGGGGTGGCACGCCAGTCGAGCCCGGCGAACCTGTCACCGCCGCGCGCGGCCAGCTGCCGGCCGGCGTCTTCCTGGTGGACGCCCAGCACGCTGACTCCCAGCCGGGGGCGGTCGCGGAGCAGGGGCCAGGTGGTCGAGTCGTGCGCGATGCATACCGAGACCAGCGGAGGACTCAGGGATACCGAGGTGAAGGAACTCGCTGCGAGACCGGCCGGGGCGCCGTCGACCAGCGCAGCGATCGCGGTGACTCCGGTCGGGAATGCTCCGAAAACCCTGCGCAGTTCGGCGGGGTCCAGCGCATCGGCCTCGAACCCGGCGTGGAGCGGCGCGGTGTGCGCACGCTCCCGCGGTACCCGCCCGACGCCCGTGACAACGGTCATCGCCGCCTCCATTCCTCGGCCAGCAGCTGGTAACTGCGGACCCGGTCGGCATGATCGTGGGTGATGGTGGTGATGATCAGCTCGTCGGCGCCGGTGGCATCACGCAGGGTTTCCAGCTGATCGGCGACCTGCCCCGCCGAACCGACGAACTGGGTTTCGGTGCGGTCCGCGACCAGCGCCCGGTCCTCCGCCGTCCAGGTGTGAGCACGGGCCTCCTCGGGGGTGGGGAAGGGGATGGCGCCCTCGCCACTGCGGATACTGCGCACCCACAGGCCGTAGCCGGTGGCCAGTTCGCGCGCAGTGGCCTCGTCATCGGCGACGACCACATCGGCCGAGACGCTGACGTACGGGCGGTCGAGCTCGGCCGATGGCTTGAACGCGGCACGGTAGCCTTCGGCCGCCTCCAGCACGGTGGCCGGAGTGACGTGGTAGTTCGCGGCGAAGCGGAGGCCGTTGGCGCCTGCGGTCCTCGCGCTGATCCCGGCGCTGCTGCCGAGTATCCAGACCTGAACGTCTGCGCCCTCGCCGGGGACCAGGTGGGCCTCGACGCCTTCGTCGGTGGCGTAGGTACCGGCCAGCAGGGCGAGGATGTCGGCGATCTGCTCCTCGTAGGGAGGTGCTTCCGCCTTCGGCTGCTGGAGCAGGTTCTTGTGCAGGGCGAAGCGCGGAGAGCTCAGCAGACGCTCGAAGGAGAACGGGGCCGGGATTCTCAGCCCGTTCGGTGCCCTGCCGTCGACGACGGTGGAGGCGGCATCCGGAGCCGGCTCCCGGCCGGCCGGGGGTCTGCCGGCGGAACGGCCGAGGCCCAGATCGAAGCGGCCCGGGTGCACGGCGTCGAGCAGACCGAACTCCTCGACGGTGGACAGCGCGGTGCGGTGCCCGAGCTGTACCGCGCCGGCGCCGAGCCGGATGGTCGACGTGGCGGCCGCTGTCAGGGCGAGTACGACCGCGGGGGATGTGCCCGCCACCCCGGGATTGAGGTGGTGTTCGGCAAACCAGTAACGGGCATAGCCGAACCGTTCGGCCTGCTGGGCCAGATCCACGCTGTTGCCCAGCGCCTGAGCAGCAGTGGACCCGGAGGAGACCGGTACGAGGTCGAGTACCGCGAGCGGGGTGTCGGACATGATGGCGCTCCTTGTCAGTGGTCGGTGAGCGCCGGGCCCGTCGCGGGGGCGGAGCTCTCATCGGATGCGGCCGGTCCCCAGGCCCACGGCGGATCGGGGATGTCGCGGCGCAGCGTGGGGGCGATGCCGGACTGGAACAGCTCCAGGCTCCCGCGGTGCTGGGTGGGGGTGAGACCACCGGCGTCGGCCTGCAGATGGAGCACGCTGTGGCCGAACTGCTCGTGGTAGCGGTGCACCTTGTCGATGATCTGTTGCGGGCTGCCGATCAGTGCGGAGCTGCGCTCGACGAAGTCTTCCAGTGTGGCGAAGACCGGCTGGGCTCCGAGCTGCCTCTGGAACGCCACGTTCCCCTCGAACACCGGGCGGTAGGCCGCGATGGCCTCCTGTGTCGTGCGGGCGGCGAAGAAGCCCGCAGATCCGGCACCGACGGTGGCCAGTGCCGGGTCGTGGCCGTAGCGCTCCCACTGCTGCCGGTAGTGGCGGACGAGTTCGGCGTACGGCTCGATCGGATTGGTCACGTTCGCGGAGAACAGCGGGTCGCCGTAGCGTGCCGCCAGATCCACCGACTCGCGGCTGGTCGCACTGCCGTGCCAGACCCTGATCGGCTGTTGGTAGGGCCGGGGCAGGACCTCGGCGTCCTTGAGTTCCGGGCGGAACACGGGCGACGCGGTGACTCTGTCGTTCCGCCATATCTGCCGGAAGAGCTCGTAGGACTCGGCGTTGCGTTCCCACTGGTCGTCCGGGGTCACCCGGAACAGCTCGCGCTGGGCAGTGCCGTTGCCCTTGCCGATGATCAGTTCGAGCCGGCCGCGGGAGAGATGGTCGAGAGTGGCGTAGTCCTCGTAGGCGCGTACCGGGTCGAGGAGGCTCAGGGTGGTCACTGCGGTGAACAGCCGTATGCGCCGCGTGAGAGCCGCTATGTGGCTGAGCACCACGGGCGGCGCGGAGGAGATGAACGGTCGCTCGTGGCGCTCGCCCACACCGAAGCCGTCGAAGCCCAGTTCCTCGGCGAGCAGGGCATCGTCGATCACCTCCCGGAAGCGGTCCTGGGTGGACTTCCGCCCACCGGTGACGGGGTCGGGGGCGTGCACGATCAGCGTGATGGCCAGAAACCTCATGCCTGCGCCCTCCGGTGGGACCGCGTGGCGCCGAGCGCTCCGAGCCCGAGGTGGTCGCGCAGGGTTCCACCCACGTAATCGGTGCGGAACACCCCTCGTTCCTGCAGCAGCGGCACAACGGTATCGGCGAACTCGTCCAGGCCACCCGGGGTCAGGTGCGGGGTGAGGATGAACCCGTCGCTCGCGTCGCTCTGCACAAACTCGTTGAGGGACTCCGCGACCGTGGCCGGGCTGCCGATAAAGGACTGACGCCCCGTCACTTCAATGATGAGCTCGCGGATCGACAGCTGTTTCGCATCGGCCAGCGCCCGCCACTGTGCTGCGGTGGCGAGTGGATCGCGGTGCATGCGTACACTGGCCCGGCCGCGGGCGATGGTGTTCTCCCCGACCAGTGGGTCGACCTCGGGCAGCGGCCCGTCGGGGTCGCAGGAGCTCAGATCGCGGTTCCAGAGCTGCTCCAGGAACTTGATCGCGGTCTGGCCGCTGACCTGCTGACGTCGTATCACCTCCGCTCGTTCCTGGGCATCCGCGTCGGTGTCGCCGAGCACGAAGGTGACGCCGGGAAGGATCTTCAGCTGGTCGTGGGTGCGGCCATGGCGGGCGAGGCGCCCCTTGACGTCCGCGTAGAAGGCCTGTCCCGCTTCGAGGGTGCCGTGCCGGGTGAAGATGGCGTCGGCCGCCGACGCGGCGAACTCCCTGCCCTCTTCGGAGTCCCCGGCCTGGAAGATGACCGGCCGGCCCTGGGGGCTGCGCGGGACATTGAAGTGCCCGCTGATGTCGAACTGGCTGACCTGGTGGTCGAACCTGCCCGGCGCCGGGTCCGCGATGAAGACCCCGGACTCCTTGTCCGCGACGATCTCGTCGCCGTGCCAGGAGTCGAACAGCTCCCAGGTCGCAGCCAGGAACTGGCTGGCCCGCTCGTAGCGGTCCTCCTGCGCGAGAAAGCCGCCGCGGCGGAAGTTCTGCCCGGTGAACTCGTCCCAGGAGGTCACCACGTTCCAGGCGGCCCGGCCGGCGGACAGATGGTCGAGCGAGGCGAACTGCCGTGCCACCTCGTAGGGTTCGTTGAAAGTGGAGTTGATGGTCCCGGCGAGTCCGAGTCTGTCGGTGACCGCGGCCAGCGCGCTGAGCACGGTGAAGGTGTCCGGCCTTCCTACGACGTCCAGGTCGTAGATCTCCCCGTTCTGCTCGCGCAGCCGCAGCCCTTCGGCAAGGAAGATGAAGTCGAACTTGGCACGCTCGGCGGTACGGGCCAGATGGGTGAAGGAGCTGAAGTCGATCTGGCTTCCGGCTGCCGGGTCGCTCCAGACCGTGCTGTTGTTCACGCCGGGGAAATGGGCGGCGAGATGGATCTGCTTGACGGGCCTGCTCATCGGGGTGCGTCCTTCGTCTCTGCGGGCGTCGGCTGCGGGGCGGACGTCAGGCCGCTGCGTAGCGGCTGACGGGGCGTGACAGACCGAGCAGCCCGCGCAGGGTGTCCGCTTCGTATGCGGTACGGAAGGCGCCTCGGCGCTGCAGTTCCGGGACCAGGCGGCGGGTGATCTGCTCCAGGTCCTGGGGCAGCGCGGCGGGCCGCAGCCGGAATCCGGAAAGCCCGGTCCGCGCTCTGTCCAGGAGCAGATCGGCCAGTGCGCCCGGTGTGCCGGTGAAGATCTCGGCGTCGCTGCTGTACGCGGCGCCGGCACGCTCGTCGAGCCGGGCCCTGCGCTCGGTGGCGGCCGCCGGATCGTCGTCGAGGAGGACCACCAGGTCGCCGAAGAGACGCACCGTCGCCTCAGCACGCCCCGCTCCGTCCTGAGCGGCCCGGATCTCGGCCACGACGGCCGCGGCTTCCGTGTTGTCGTGCGGGGTGACGAAGCCGATGTCAGCGGATCCGGCGACCAGCCGGAACGGTTCGGCGCGGTGCGCCAACGCTGCGACGACCGGCTGTCCCTGCGGCGGGCGAGGGGTGATGGACGGCCCCTTCACACTGAACCTCGCACCCTCGAAGTCGATGTAGTGCACCTTGTGCCGGTCGATGAACCGGCCGGTGCCGGCGTCGCGGATCTCAGCGTCGTCCTCCCAGCTGTCCCAGAGCCTGCGCAGCACCTCCACGTAGTCGCCCGCCTCGGCGAACAGCTCCTTGATCAGTGCCTGCCCGGCCGGCTCTTCCCATCCTCCGGCCGGCAGCCGGGGCAGTGTGCGGCGCCCGAAGTGCGGGGGCTCGTCGCCCCGCGCGGACACCTTCACCCGCACGCCGGCCCGTCCGGTGCTGACATGGTCGAGGGTGGCGATCGCCTTCGAGACATGGAACGGCTCGGTGTGGGTCACCACGGTGGTCGGGACGAGACCGATGTGCCGGGTCAGCGGTGCCACCCTGGCCGCGACCAGCACGGCGTCCAGCCGGCCGCGCACCTGGTCGGTGCGCGTGTCCGGCTCGTTGTAGCGGGAGGACTGCAGGCTGAGTGAGTCCTCGATGGTCACGAAGTCGAGCAGACCGGCCTCGGCCTCGGTGACCAGGTCGGCCCAGTACCTCGCCGTGAACAGCTCTCGGGGGCGGGCACCGGACTCCCGCCAGGCCGCGGGATGCCACCCCGCTCCGTCCAGGGCAACGGCCAGGTGGAGAGGGGCTGAAGGTGATCGGGACATGGGCGGTACCGCTTCCTGCTCGGACGGTTGCTGTGCGGAGCGCCGCGGCCGCGCCGGGCCTTCGCGGGGGTGGCCCTTCACGGGGTGGGCAGAGCTGTCGGACGGGAATGCCCCACGGACTCGGAGGCAGACACACCGACGCCGAGCGCCGGTACCGGGACCGGGCCGGGTTCTGTGGTGCGGCCTCAGAGGGTTCGGGGCAGCGGGATCAGATACCGCAGTGCGCGGCGGTCGCGTACGCCGGACACAGCGCACCCGCGACACGCTGCAGGTCGATGTGGCGCCTGGAGTACGTCGTGGTGGCACGCCTGCGGACCTTGGTGATGACGGGCATGTCGGAGACTCGCCGCACTGCCGTCACCTCCGTCTCGATCGCCCGACACCGGTCCGAGCTCGCGCTTGCGGGAGCCGTCGTCGGCTCCGCCCGGTCGTCACCTGGAGCACCCCGCCGCGCGGGAGGGTTGCCGGACAGCAAGCCAGGGCTTTTCGCTGTCGCTCATAACCTGGCAGCACGGTAACTCCGCATCCGCGCCCGGCACAATCCCCGGCATCCCCCGGACCGTACCGGCAGGCCGTCGAGCGACGCCCGTCACACCCAGAGGGATTGTCTGCACGTCACCCGGCAATTACGGTGGTGGCCGGTTACGAGTGTCAGCGTCAAGCCCTGGCTTGCTGACCGGCAACCCTCGTCCGTGGTGGGGTGCTCCAGGTGACGACCGGGCAGGACGGATGTCCTGTAAGTGCGGGCCCCGAGAGGCCGGACCAGATCGAGGGGGCGGAGATGCGAGCACGACGCTGCGGCACCAACCGATGCCCTGGCGGGTCCTTCCAGCTGCGGGTGAGCCGGCGCCATGTGGATCTGCTGCGGGTGAGCAGCGCGCTGTGTCCGGGCGCAACCCCGGCCCGCTGACCGCCAACCGTAACGGCGCCGAACGGCGCTGAGGTCCGGTCAGCCGCGCCCCGGGGCGTGCCCGATACGACCGGAGCGCCCCTCGGTCCTCTACAGCCAAGCCAGTCATACCGAGCCGATTCGCGATGCTCCATGGTCGCCGGCCCGTCGCTGCGGCATGGCCCGCAACCGCTGCACCGCGCTGCCGCGCGCCCCTACCAAACGGGAAGCACACACCATGGCTACTCCGGAAACATCCCTGCGCAAACCGGTGGAAGACCCGCCCGAAGCGGTACCCGACGGAGCTCCACCGCCCCGCGCGGGGTCCGAACGCCCACTGGTTCAGGGGCAGTCGGACAAGCAGCTGCTCGCCGCGAAGCTGGTACCGCTGCGCCGTCCCGGGCAATGGGTGTCCGCCCTGGCCCTGCTGGTGCTGTGTGCGATGTTCGTGCACACCCTGGTCGGCAACGAGCGGTTTCAGTGGGGCGTGGTGGGGAGCTACTTCCTGCGCGGATCGATCGTGCACGGCCTGGAGCTCACGCTCTGGCTCACTGCGGCGGTCATGGTCAGCGGCTATCTGCTCGGCATCGGGATCGCGGCGATGCGCCTGTCGGGCAACCGCATCCTGCGGACGCTGAGCTTCGGTTATGTCTGGCTGATCCGGTCGGTGCCCCCACTGGTACAGCTGCTCTTCTGGTACGAACTCGCCTCCCTCTACCCGCGGTTGTCGCTGGGCATCCCGTTCGGCCATGAGTTCGTCACCTTCCGCACGGCGCACCTCTTCAGCGGAGTCCTCGCCGCGTACGTGGCACTCACCATCGATGTGGCCGCCTTCTCCGCGGAGATCGTCCGGGGCGGCATCCTCGCTGTCGACCGGGGCCAGGCGGAGGCGGCTCAGGCCCTCGGCCTGGGCGGAGGCCGGATTTTCCGCCGGATCGTGCTGCCGCAGGCCATGCCCGCGATCATCCCCGCGTCCGGGAACATGCTCATCGGACTGTTGAAGGCCACATCGATCGTCAGCATCATCGCCGTTCAGGACCTGCTGTACTCCGCCCAGTTGATCTACAACCAGAACTTCCTGATCATGCCGCTGCTGCTGGTGGCCACCTTCTGGTACATCGTCCTCACCACGCTGCTGTCCGTAGGCCAGTACTACGTCGAACGGCACTACGCCCGCGGCAGCGCGCGGGCCGGCGGCGGTCGTGGCGGCCGCGGTCTCTGGCGGATCACCCGGGACAACATCCCGTTGTTCGCCACCACCAAGGCGAACCTGGCGGGGCTGTCATGAGCGGCACCGGACAGAGCCTGGTCAGGATCCGCGGGCTGCGCAAGAGCTACGGCACGAACGTCGTCCTCGACGGTGTCGATCTGGACGTGAACGAGGGTGAAGTGACCGTCCTGCTTGGCCCTTCGGGCTCCGGGAAGTCCACCCTGCTGCGCTGCGTCAATCATCTGGAGAGGCCGGACGGCGGTTTCGTCGAGGTCGGTGGCGAGATCGTGGGCTTCCGGTACAGCGGAGGCAGACTGCACGAGCTGCGTCCCAAGGCGGTCACTCAGCAGCGGGCCCGGGTCGGGATGGTCTTCCAGCAGTTCAACCTCTTCCCGCATCTGACCGTGCTGGAGAACATCACGGAGGCACCGGTCGCCGTACGGGGCACGCCCAGGAAGCAGGCGGTCGCCCATGCGCGCGAACTCCTCGACCGGGTCGGCCTCTCCGGGCGGGAGGACTCCTACCCGCGCCAGATGTCCGGCGGCCAGCAGCAGCGCGTGGCGATTGCCCGTGCTCTCGCCATGGAGCCCCAACTGCTGCTGTTCGACGAGCCGACGAGCGCCCTGGACCCCGAACTCGTCGGCGAGGTCCTCACGGTGATGAAGGACCTGGCACTCAGCGGGATGACGATGGTCGTGGTCACGCATGAGATGGGCTTCGCGCGGGAGGTCGCCGACACGATGGTGCTGCTCGACGGCGGCCGCATCATCGAGACGGGCGCCCCGGCCGACATGCTGGCCAACCCCCGTCACGAGAGGGCCCGGGCCTTCCTCTCGGCAGTTCTGTGACCCACCACCACCCCTCCCCGCCCTCCGAAAGGCACCACGTGATCAACGTAAGAGTCCTCGCCCACCGCATCCGGCGCCTGGCTGTCACCACCGTCGCCGCGACGGCGGGGCTGGCCCTGCTCGCCGCCTGCGGCGATTCCTCCGGCACGGCCGCGGCGGGCGTAGCCGCGAAACCCGGCGCCGCCGCGAAGTCCCCGGCCATCCCGACCGAGGACGTCGTTTCCTCGGTGGTAACCGATCCCGCGCTGAAGGCGAAGCTGCCCGCCGGTGTGCGCAGGAGCGGCACACTCACCCTGGGCACCACCTTCAACCCGGGAACCGCGGGCCTGCCGCACGGCGGCGAGACCCCCGACGGCACAAAGGTGGGCCTGGACGTCGATCTGCGCAACGCGGTGGCCAAGGTGCTCGGCATCAGCTGGAGGGTGCAGAACGGGACGTTCGCCACCGTCATCCCCGGCGTACAGAACGGCAAGTACGACGTGGGCCAGGACAACTTCGGTGTCACCAGGGCCCGCGAGAAGGTGGTGGACTTCGCGACGTACCTCAATGACGGCCAGTCCTTCCTCGGATCCAAGGACATCAAAATCAACAAGGTCACCGGGCTCACCGACCTGTGCGGGCTGACCGTCGCCACCACCCCCGGGTCGACCTTCCAGCAGATTCTCACCGACGGCGCCTCCAAGTGCGCCGCGGCCGGGAAGAAGCCGTACCGGGTGCAGTACTTCGCGGACGCCGCGCCGATCTTCCTGGGGCTGGCCAACGGCAAGGTGGATGTGATGTTCGGGCCGACCCTGGGGCTCAGGTACGACGCCAGGCAGGTGCCCGACACCAAGTACCTCGGCGAGATCAGCACCACCCCGGTCGGGTTCGTCACCGCACGGAAATCACCGGTCGCCGGGGCACTGAGCGCGGCCGTGAACAAGCTCATCGCCAACGGCGACTACGCGAAGATCTTCAGGAAATGGCAGGTACCCGGCACCGGTATCGGCAAGTCCGCGGTCAACCCGCCGCCGACCTTCTGAACGACCGATGCGGGCCGGGATGATTCCCGGCCCGCATCGATGTCGTTCCATGGTGTCCGAGGGGGGACTTGAACCCCCACGCCCGATAAAGGGCACTAGCACCTCAAGCTAGCGCGTCTGCCATTCCGCCACCCGGACCAGGTGTGTGTCGGCCACGTCTGATCTGCCCGCGGCGACAAGGACAACAATACCAGGGGTTTGCGGTGGGTCTCACCTGCGTTTCCCGTGGTCAGTGGCGGGTGCGGGGCAGCTCGCGTGGTGTGTGCGGCAGTCCGGGGACCCCGCACACACCACGGACCACTGTGCGCTACCGCACGGCTGCGCCGAGCGACGACACCGTGGTGGGCTCCTGCCCGGTCATGGCATCAGGTGGTAGTCCGGGAAGTTGCCCGGCAACCGCTCGTCCCCGGGGCCATCGGTGACCGCCCGGACAAGCAGTTCGCCGCCCACGAAGGCGCCACGCCACGATGCGCCGAAGCCACCGAAGAGCTCTTCACGGTCACCGCGCGAACGGGGCTTGGAGCGACCGATCTTGAAGGCGCGGATCTGCGGGGCGAGCCGCTCGTATGTCTCCTCGTCGTCGGTCGACAGAGTGGCGACGAGCGCCCCGTTCGATGCGTTCATGGCGGCCAGCAGCTCCGCCTCGGTGTCAACCAGGACGATGGTGTCGACAGGGCCGAAGGGTTCCGCATGGTGCAGCGGGGACGACGGGGGCGGATTCAGCAGGGTGACGGGCTGGAGGTAGGCCGAGGTGTCCTGGCCCGGCAGGAACAGGGCGTCGGCGCTGGATCCGCGGTGCAACGGCACCGCGCCGCGGTCGATCGCCTCGGCCACCTGGTCACCCAGCTCCTTGGCCTTGGCCGCATTGATCAGCGGGCCGAAATCCAGTTTCGGCAGGTCGTCCGCCGGCTGCTCGACCGCGAGCGGGTGTCCGGTGCGCAGTGAGCGGACGGCGGGGAGATAGGCGGCGAGGAACTCGTCGAAGGCGCTGCGTTGCACGACGAAGCGCGGGTAGGCCGTGCAGCGCTGCTTTCCGTAGTCGAAGAGCTTGGGAATGACGGCCGACAGTGCGGACCAGTCGGTGTAGTTCCAGATCCCCCAGGTGTTCAGACCTTCCTGCTCGAGGATGTGGCGCTTTCCGAGGTCGGCGACGGCCGTGGCGATCCGCGCGCCGGTGTCGCGCCCGCCGACGAAGGAGACACAGCCGATCTCCGTGGAGCGGACCAGCGCCTCGGAGAGCTCGCCTCCGCTGCCGCTGACCAAGGTGACCGGGATGCCCTCACGTACGGCGAGGGCGGAGGCCAGCGTGAGGCAGGCGACCCCGCCGTCGGTGGGCGCCTTGGCGATGACGGCGTTTCCGGCGAGTGCCTGCACCAGCATCGCGTGGACCAGCACCGACATGGGGTAGTTCCAGCTGGCGATGTTGGAGACCGGGCCTTCGAGGGGTGTACGGCCTTCGACCATCCGCCCGATGTTGTCCACGTACCAGCGGACTCCGTCGATCGCCCGGTCCACATCGGCCTGGGCCAGCCGCCAGGGCTTGCCGATTTCCCAGACGAGCAGCAGCGCGAGCAGTTCGCGGTGTTCGGTGAGGGCGTCGAGCGTGGCGGATACACGGGCTTCGCGTTCGGGCAGCGGGACGTGCCGCCAGGCACGGTGCTGATCGAGGGATGCCCGGACCGCCTGCTGGGCCGTGCGTGTGTCGAGGCGCGGCGGGCCGGCGATGGGGCTGCCGTCGACCGGGCTGGTCGCGGGCAGGGCGCGGCCGTCGGCCTGCCACTGGCCGTTCCAGAGGTTCAGCACACGGTCGTCCCTGAACGCTTCGGGGGCGATCGCCCGGCAGCGCTGCCAGGCGTCCGACCAGGAGGTTCCGGGTTTCAGGATGAGGGTGGGTGCCATCGTTGGGTCTCCGCTCGTGTGGGGCGGGGCAGGTGGTGGCTTTCCAGGTGCACGGCATGCCGCCCTCGCACCGGGCGGCGGCCGTACGGTGAAGCTAGTGAGGCCGGAGCGGTTCCGATACGCACCCGCCCTCAAGTATGAGCGACGTCACGCCGGGCCGCGAGCTGTCCGCGTACGAGTTCGGCCGTCCCGGTCGGTGTCGAGCCGACGCGCACGCCGGCCGCTTCGAGTGCGTCCTTCTTGGCCTGCGCGGTGCCCGATGAGCCGGAGACGATCGCTCCGGCGTGCCCCATGGTCTTGCCTTCGGGGGCGGTGAAGCCCGCGATGTAGGCGACGACGGGTTTGGTGATGTGCTGCGCGATATGGGCGGCGGCGCGTTCTTCGGCGTCTCCACCGATCTCGCCGATCAGGACGATCAGATCCGTGTCGGGGTCGTCCTCGAAGGCCGTGAGGCAGTCGATGTGGGTGGTGCCGACGACCGGGTCGCCTCCGATGCCGACCGCCGACGAGAAGCCGGTTTCGCGGAGTTCGTACATCAGCTGATAGGTGAGCGTGCCGGATTTGGATACCAGGCCGATCCGGCCCGGCCTGCCGGCCGTGCCGGCGGGGATGATGCCGGCGTTGGACTGCCCGGGGCTGATCAGACCCGGGCAGTTGGGGCCGATGACGCGGGTGCCCCGGGCCGCGGCGTGGGCCCGGAAGACCACGGCGTCGTGCACCGGGATGCCCTCGGTGATGACCACGCAGAGTCCGATCCCCGCGTCGGCCGCTTCGATGACCGCGGCTCCGGCGAAGGGCGGCGGGACGAAGACGACGCTGACGTCGGCGCCGGTGGCCCGGACGGCGTCACGCACCGAACCGAAGACGGGGACGGTCCGGTCGTCGAAGGCGACCGCGCGGCCGGCCTTGCGCGGGTTGACCCCGCCGACGACGTCGGTGCCCGCCGCGAGCATCCGCCGGGTGTGCTTCAAGCCTTCGCCGCCGGTCATGCCCTGGACGATGACCTTGCTCCGCGCGGTGAGGAAGATGGCCATCTCAGACTCCCTGCTCGGCGAGGACGGCGGCCCGGCGGGCAGCACCGTCCATCGTGTCGACCTGCTGGACGAGGGGATGGGCACGGCCTTCGAGGATGGCCCGGCCCTGCTCGGCGTTGTTTCCGTCGAGGCGCACGACGAGCGGTTTGGTCAGTTGGACCGCCTCCAGGGCCTGGACGATGCCGTCGGCGACGGCGTCGCATGCGGTGATTCCGCCGAAGACGTTGACGAGAACGGAGCGGACGTCGGGATCGGACAGGATGATGCCGAGCCCGTCCGCCATCACCTGGGCGGACGCGCCTCCGCCGATGTCGAGGAAGTTCGCCGGTGCCGCACCGCAGCCCGCGACCACATCCAGGGTGGACATCACCAGTCCCGCGCCGTTGCCGATGACCCCCACCCGGCCGTCGAGTTTGACGTAGTTGAGCCCCTTGGCCGCGGCCGCGGCCTCCAGCGGGTCGCCGTGCGGATCGGTGCGGCCGGCGCCCCGGCGCGGCTGGCGGAAGCCCGCGTTGTCGTCCAGGGTGACCTTGCCGTCGAGGGCGAGGAGCCGGCCGTCCACGGTGCGGACGAGCGGGTTGACCTCGACCAGCAGGGCATCCTCTCTGGTCAGCACCTGCCAGAGCCGCTGGAGTACCGGGCCGGTCCCGGACGGGAGGTTCGCCGCTTCGGCGATCCGGGCCGCCTTCGCTTCGGTGACCCCCTCCGCTGGGTCGATGTGGATGCGGGTCACCGCCTCCGGACGGGTGGCCGCGACCTCCTCGATGTCCATGCCGCCTTCGGCGGACGCGATGGCGAGGAAGGTGCCCGCCGCACGGTCGAGGACGTAGCCGACGTAGAACTCGGCCTCGATGCCGACCGGCTGGGCCAGCATCACGGAGCGGACGGTGTGGCCCTTGATGTCCGTCCCCAACATCTGACGGGTAATCAGTTCTGCCGACAGCGGGTCGGCCGCCATCCTGACTCCGCCCGCCTTACCGCGGCCGCCGGTCTTCACCTGCGCCTTGACGACGACCCGACCGCCGAGGAGTTCAGCCGCCGCCCGTGCCTCGCGGGGAGCTTCGACCACTGCGGCGTCCGGCACCGCGATGCCGTGGGCCTTGAAGAGTTCCCTTGCCTGGTGCTCGAACAGATCCATGACGAGTCCCTGCCTTCCTCGCTGTGAAGGAAAGTGCCGTACGCCCCCTGGACACCACCCACCGGATGCGGGATAACAAGGTTCATACAGTATTCGTCGACTGTATGCAATCTACCGCGACAGAACTCCAGCACCCCTACGAAGGGAACGGACTTCGCTATGCCCGACCCCAGCCAGGACCTCATTTCCGGTGGGCACTTGGTCGCCAAGGCGCTCAAGGCCGAAGGTGTGGAAGTCGTCTACACCCTCTGCGGCGGCCACATCATCGACATCTACGACGGCTGTGTGGACGAGGGCATCGAGGTCGTCGATGTCCGTCACGAACAGGTCGCCGCCCATGCCGCCGACGGCTACGCACGGATCACCGGCAAACCGGGCTGCGCCGTGGTCACCGCGGGCCCCGGCACCACCGACGCGGTGACCGGTGTGGCCAACGCCTTCCGGGCGGAGTCGCCCATGCTGCTGATCGGCGGCCAGGGCGCGCTCAGCCAGCACAGGATGGGGTCGCTCCAGGACCTCCCGCACGTCGACATGATGTCGCCGATCACGAAGTTCGCGGCCACCGTGCCGCACACCGCGCGCGCAGCCGACCTGGTGTCGATGGCCTTCCGCGAGTGCTACAACGGCGCCCCGGGGCCCTCCTTCCTGGAGATCCCCCGCGATGTGCTCGACGCCAAGGTGCCCGTGGAGCAGGCCCGCGTCCCGCAGGCCGGCCGGTACCGGGCCTCGACCCGCTCGGCCGGCGATCCCGCGTCCATCGAGAAGCTCGCGGATCTGCTGGTGCACGCCGAGAAACCGGCCATCCTGCTCGGCAGCCAGGTATGGACGACCCGTGCCACCGACTCCGCCATCGAGCTCGTACGAACCCTCAACGTCCCGGCCTACATGAACGGCGCCGGACGCGGGACGCTTCCGCCCGGCGACCCGCACCACTTCCAGCTCTCCCGGCGCTACGCCTTCTCCAACGCCGACCTGATCATCATCGTCGGCACCCCCTTCGACTTCCGGATGGGATACGGGAAGCGGCTCTCGCCTGACGCCACCGTGGTCCAGATCGACCTCGACTACCGCACGGTCGGCAAGAACCGTGACATCGACCTGGGACTGGTGGGTGACGCCGGACTGATCCTCAAGTCCGTCACCGAAGCCGCGAGCGGCCGGCTCAACGGCGGCGCGGTCAAACGGAAGGCCTGGCTCGACGAGTTGCGCGCGGCCGAGCAGACCGCGATCGAGAAGCGGTTGCCCGCACTGAAGTCGGACGCCTCGCCGATCCACCCGTACCGGCTGGTGAGCGAGATCAATGAGTTCCTCACCGAGGACTCCCTCTACATCGGCGACGGGGGCGACATCGTCACGTTCTCCGGACAGGTGGTGCAGCCCCGCTCACCGGGCCATTGGATGGACCCGGGCCCGCTGGGCACGCTCGGCGTCGGCATCCCCTTCGTACTCGCCGCCAAGAAGGCCCGCCCGGACAAGGAGGTCGTCGCTCTCTTCGGCGACGGGGCCTTCTCGCTCACCGGCTGGGACTTCGAGACGCTGGTGCGCTACGACCTCCCCTTCGTCGGGATCATCGGCAACAACTCCTCGATGAACCAGATCCGTTACGGCCAGGCACAGAAGTACGGCCCGGAACGGGAGCGGATCGGCAACACCCTCGGCGATGTGCACTACGACAAGTTCGCCCAGATGCTCGGGGGTTACGGCGAGGAAGTCCGCGACCCGTCCGACATCGGCCCGGCCCTGCGGCGCGCCCGCGAGTCGGGCAAGCCCTCGCTGATCAACGTCTGGGTCGACCCGGACGCGTACGCCCCCGGAACCATGAACCAGACCATGTACAAGTAGGGAGCCCCTGTCATGACCAAGGCTCTTGAGGGCGTACGTGTCCTCGACATGACCCATGTCCAGTCCGGTCCTTCGGCCACCCAGCTGCTCGCCTGGCTCGGCGCCGACGTCGTCAAACTCGAAGCACCGCACGGCGACATCACCCGTAAGCAGCTGCGGGACCTGCCCGACGTCGACTCGCTCTACTTCACGATGCTCAACTGCAACAAGCGCAGCATCACCCTCAATACGAAGTCGGAGCGCGGCAAGGAGATCCTGACCGAGCTGATCCGCCGGTCGGATGTGATGGTGGAGAACTTCGGCCCCGGCGCCGTCGACCGGATGGGCTTCACCTGGGAGGTGATCCAGGAGATCAATCCCCGGCTGGTGTATGCCTCGATCAAGGGCTTCGGGCAGGGCCCGTACACCAATTTCAAGGCGTACGAGGTGGTCGCCCAGGCAATGGGCGGCTCGATGACATCGACCGGCTTCGAGGACGGCCCCCCGCTCGCCACCGGTGCGCAGATCGGCGACTCGGGCACCGGGGTCCATCTGGTCGCGGGGATTCTCGCAGCGCTCTTCCAGCGCGAGAGCACCGGCCGTGGGCAGCGTGTGAATGTCGCCATGCAGCACGCTGTGCTGAACCTCTGCCGGGTGAAGCTCCGCGACCAGCAACGCCTGGCACACGGTCCGTTGGCGGAGTATCCGAACGAGGACTTCGGCGACGAGGTGCCGCGCAGCGGCAACGCGAGCGGTGGCGGCCAGCCGGGCTGGGCGGTCAGGTGCGCGCCCGGCGGGCCCAATGACTACGTCTATGTGATCGTCCAGCCGGTCGGCTGGAAGCCGGTCAGCGAACTGATC
The DNA here is from genome assembly GCF_036088315.1 of Streptomyces sp. NBC_00344. Lineage (NCBI taxonomy): Bacteria > Bacillati > Actinomycetota > Actinomycetes > Kitasatosporales > Streptomycetaceae > Streptomyces > Streptomyces sp. NBC_00344. The sequence continues at coordinate 942,824 of NZ_CP107996.1, forward strand.
GGCCGGCCCGAACTGGCCGACGACCCCGACTGGGCCACCCCGGAGTCCCGCCTCCCCAAGCTGGGCAAGATGTTCCAGCTGATCGAGGAGTGGACGTCGACCTTGCCCAAATGGCAGGTCCTCGAGCAGCTGAACGCCCACAACGTGCCCTGCGGACCGATCCTCTCCACCAAGGAGATCATCGAGGACGCGTCACTCGCGGCCAACGGGATCGTCGTCGAGGTCGAGCACCCCGAACGAGGCACCTTCACCACGGTCGGTTCCCCCTTGAAGCTCTCCGACTCCCCCGTGGATGTGCGCACTTCCCCGCTGCTCGGGGAGCACAACGCCGAGGTGTACGTCGGCGAACTCGGCCTGGGCGACGAGGAACTGCGACTGCTGAAGACGAACGGGGTCATCTGATGACGCAGCAGAACAAAGCGGTCGTACGGGCAGTGCTCGACGCCGCCCTGGCCAAGGGCCGGAAAGCGCTGACGGCCCCCGAGGCCAAGCTGATCGCGGACGCGTATGCCGTTCCCGTTCCGGCCGAGGCTCTGGCCGAGTGCGCCGACGAGGCGGTGGCCCTCGCCGACCGTATCGGCTTCCCGGTGGCGCTCAAGATCGTCTCTCCGCAGATCGTGCACAAGACGGACGCCGGCGGAGTCCGCACCGGACTCGCGACGGCCGCCGCCGTGCGGGCCGCCTTCACCTCGATCGTCTCCAACGCCCGTGCCTACGATCCGGCCGCCGAGATCAAGGGGGTCCAGGTCCAGCAGATGGTGCCGGCCGGCACCGAGGTGCTCGTGGGAACGGTCACCGACCCGACCTTCGGCAAGGTCGTGGCCTTCGGCATCGGCGGAGTACTCGTGGAGGTGGTGAAGGACATCACCTTCCGGCTCGCACCCGCCTCCCGCGACGACGCGCTCTCCATGCTCGACTCGATCCGGGCGGCAGAGATCCTCCGCGGGGTGCGCGGCGGCGCGGCCGTCGACCGCACGGCGCTGGCCGAGCTGATCGTCGGCGTGTCCCGGCTGGCCGCCGACTTCCCGGAGATCGCCGAGATCGACCTCAACCCGGTCTTCGCTTCGGCGGACGGCGTGATGGCGGCGGATGTGCGGATCCTCCTCGACCCGCAGCCCGTGAAGCCCCGTCGTACGTACAGCAGGGCCGAGATCCTCACCTCTATGCGGCGGCTGATGGAGCCCCGTTCGGTCGCCGTGATCGGCGCGTCCAACGAGGCCGGGAAGATCGGCAATTCGGTGATGCGCAACCTCGTGGACGGCGGATTCCCCGGAGAGATCCACCCGGTGAACCCCAGGGCCGATGACATACTCGGCCGTAAGGCGTACAAGAGCGTGATGGATGTCCCCGGCGAGCCGGATGTGGCGGTCTTCGCCATCCCCGCGAAGTTCGTCGCCGCCGCTCTCGAGGAGACCGGCCGCAAGGGCATACCGAACGCCGTGCTGATCCCCTCCGGTTTCGCGGAGACGGGCGAACAGGCCCTGCAGGAAGAGATCGTGGCGATCGCCGAACGGTACGGGGTACGGATTCTCGGTCCCAACATCTACGGCTACTACTCGACGTGGCAGGACCTGTGTGCGACCTTCTGCACCCCGTACGACGTCAAGGGCGGTGTCGCGCTGACCTCGCAGTCCGGGGGCATCGGGATGGCGATCCTCGGCTTCGCACGGACGACGAAGACCGGGGTCTCCGCCATCGTGGGGCTGGGCAACAAGTCGGATCTCGACGAGGACGACCTGCTCACCTGGTTCGGGGAGGATCCCCACACCGAGTGCATCGCGATGCATCTGGAGGACCTCAAGGACGGACGGGCCTTCGTCGACGCGGCGCGGGCGACCGTTCCGAAGAAGCCGGTCGTGGTCCTCAAGGCGGGCCGTACCGGTGCGGGCGCGAGGGCCGCCGGATCGCACACCGGCGCCCTGGCCGGCGACGACGCGGTGTACGACGACATCCTGAGGCAGGCGGGGGTCATCCGCGCACCAGGGCTGAACGACATGCTGGAGTACGCGCGGTCACTGCCGGTACTGCCCGCCCCGAAGGGCGACAACGTCGTCGTCATCACCGGGGCCGGCGGGTCCGGTGTGCTGCTGTCCGACGCGATCGTCGACAACGGGCTCTCCCTGATGGAGATCCCGGCCGATCTCGACGCGGCGTTCAAGGCGTTCATCCCGCCCTTCGGAGCGGCGGGGAATCCCATCGACATCACTGGCGGTGAGCCGCCGTCGACCTACGAGGCGACGATCCGGCTGGGCCTGGAGGACCCCCGGATCCATGCCCTGGTTCTGGGCTACTGGCACACGATCGTCACTCCCCCGATGGTGTTCGCGGAGCTGACGGCGCGCGTGGTGGCGGAGTTCCGGGAGCGCGGTATCGAGAAGCCGGTGGTGGCATCCCTGGCAGGGGATGTGGAGGTGGAGGAGGCCTGCCAGTACCTCTTCGAGCGGGGTGTCGTGGCCTATCCGTACACGACGGAGAAGCCGGTTGAAGTGCTCGGCGCGAAGTACCGATGGGCGCGAGCCGCCGGGGTGCTCGGCTGACCCCGGCTCCTCTGAGCGAAAGGTTTGGACAGGGGGCGCTGGCCAGTTCTTTCGAAACCAAGGGGACCACGAATGAGTACAGAGAACGAGCGGTCGGCGACCGGTTCGGTCGCCTACCGGGAAGTGACGGACAGCAAGGGCCGGGTCTACCGGGTCGGGGAGACGGACCGGGATCTCCTGGGCCGCTCCCGCAAGTTCATGGTGTATCTGCCGTGGGTCGCGATGATGGCCATCAGCGTGTCGGAGTACGCGTACGGTTCGGCGGAAGACACTCTCTCCGATGCTCATGGCTGGACGCAGAGCAACACCTTCTGGATCCTGAGTGTCTGGGTCTTCTTCCAGGCGGGTATCGCCTTCCCGGCCGGCTGGATGCGGGAGAAGGGGATACTCACCGCCCGCAGGGCCATGTTCCTCGGGGCGGCGCTCTGTCTCGTCGGGTTCGTGGCACTCGCCCATCTCGACGATGTGTTTCTGGCGATCTGCGGATTCGGTGTCATAGGCGGCCTCGGCTCCGGGCTCATCTACGCGACCTGTATCAACATGGTCGGCAAATGGTTCCCGGAACGGCGTGGCGCGAAGACGGGCTTCGTGAACGGCGGTTTCGCATACGGCTCGCTGCCCTTCATATTCATCTTCAACTACGCATTCGACACCGGGAACTTCGACGAGGTGCTCGACCTCATCGGTGTGTACGTCCTCATCGCGGTGCTGATCTGCGGCTGGTTCTTCCGGGACCCGCCGAAGAACTGGTGGCCGTCGGAGATCGACCCGCTGAGCTTCGCCGGCAACACGAAAAGCGCCAGGAGCCTGGCGAAGAACCCACCCGCGGTGAAGCAGTTCACGCCGAAGGAGGCCGTCCGGAGCGGGATGCTCCCGCTGATGTGGATCACCGTGGTCATGACCGCCGGTGTCTCGATCTTCGGAATCTCCTTCCAGGTGGACTTCGCCAAGGAGGTCGGCTTCGGGCCGCTGGTCGCCGCCTCGTCGATGGGTGTCATGGCCGTCGTCAACGGCGTCGGACGCGCGGTGGTCGGCTGGCTCTCCGACCTCTGGGGTCGCAAGCTGACCCTGTTCTTCGTGATCGTCGTCCTGGGTCTCGCCCAGTTCGGTGTGATCTGGGCAGGCGATCTGCACAGCGAGTGGCTGTTCCTGTTCTTCGCCTTCCTCTCCGGATTCGGTGGCGGAGCGTTCTATCCGATGTTCGCGGCCATGACACCGGACTACTTCGGAGAGAACTACAACGCCACCAACTACGGGCTGGTCTACAGCGGAAAGCTCGTCAGCGGGCTGTTCGGCGGCGGTCTGGGATCGATGGTCGTCGACGCCTGGGGATACAACGGTGCGTACGCGCTGGCCGGTGGCGTGTCCATGGCGGCTGCGGCACTCGCTCTGCTCCTGCGGCAGCCGGGACGGCCGCGGAGGCTGGACATCGCACCGAACCCGATGCCGGTCAGCCGAGAAGTGGTCTGATCTCCGTCCGGCACCCGATGCCCGCACGATGACATGCAAGCGGCCCTCCCACGGCTCTGTTCGAGCCGCGTGGAGGGCCGCTGCCGTGGTCCTGCCCACCGCAGCCGAGCGTGTCGCCGAAAGCGCGGGCGCAGAGATGACAACAGCCCGTAATAATGACGATGCCGGACACATGAGGCGGATACGGAGCCGGCACAGCGACCGAGGGGCAACCTATGATTCTGGTAACCGGAGCCACCGGCAATGTCGGCTCCGAGCTTGTCCGGCAGCTGACCGGATCGGGTGAGAAGGTACGGGAGTTCAGCCGCTCGACCGCCGGTGATCTCAATGACCCGGTGAGCGTGGCATCCCAACTGGACGATGTGCGCGCGGTGTTCCTGCTCCCCGGATACGACAACATGCCGGAGACCCTGCGACGAATCCGCGAGGCGGGTGTCGAGCGGGTGGTCCTGCTCTCCAGCAGCTCGGTGCCGGGCGGCGACCTCTCCAATGCCGTCGCCCGCTACATGATCGAGTCGGAGACGGCCGTGCGGGAGTCCGGTCTGCCCTGGACCTTCCTGCGCCCGGCCGGGTTCATGTCCAACACTCTGCGCTGGATCCCGCAGTTGAGGAACGGGGACACGGTGCGCGATGCCTTTCCCGGCGTGCGGGTCGCGAACATCGATCCGTACGACATCGCGGCGGTCGCGGCCCTCGCGCTGACCGGTTCGGATCACGAGGGGCACGCCTACGCCCTGTCCGGGCCCGATTCGCTGCTGCCCGGCGACCGGCTGCGCATTCTCGGTGAGTCGCTCGGCCGCGAGCTGCACTTCGACGGGCTGTCCGACGACGAGGCGAGGGCGGAGATGTCCGCACAGATGCCGCAGGAATACGTGGACGCGTTCTTCAGCTTCTACGCGGAAGGCACCCTGGACGAGTCACCGGTTCTGCCGGCCGTCGCAGAGCTCACCGGTCGCACGCCACGTAGCTTCCGGCAGTGGGCCGAGACCCACGCCGGAGCCTTCCGCTGAGCCGCCCGCCGCGGGCTCAGTCCTCCTCAGCTGGTGATCAGTCCTTCTCACGCTGGTGATAGGTCGTGCGAGTGTGCTCCGTGTGCGCCCGCATGATCGCTGTCGCGGCCTGCTCGTCGCGGGCCGAGATCGCCGCGATGAGCTCCCGGTGCTCGATCCAGGACTGCCTGCCTCGCTGCCTGGCGACCGGCTGGTAGTACCAGCGCACCCTGCGGTCCACCTGCCCGGCCAGCTCCGCCAGAACGACGTTGCCGGCGAGAGCCATGACCTTGGCATGGAACTCGGCGTTGGTCGCGACCGCCAAGTCCACATCGTCGTCGGTGACCGCCTGCTCCCCCTTGGCGCAGAGATCCTCCAGCGCGGCGATTCCCGCGGTGCCCGAGTTGGCCGCCGCGAGCCGCGCGGCCTCCGCCTCCAGCAGGGTACGCACCGAGAGCAGCTGGTCGGCTTCCTGCTCGGTGGGCTCATGGACGAACGCGCCCTGGGCGGGCCGCAGATCGACCCAGCCCTCGGTGTTCAGCCGCTGCAGCGCCTCGCGCACCGGCTGCCGGGAGACTCCGAGGTGGCCGGCGAGTTCGCTCTCGACGAGATGCTGGCCCGGCACCAGCGCCCGTGTCGTTATGAGTTCGAGCAGCGCTTCGTACACCCGCTCACGCAGTGGTCCGGGCCGCTCCAGCTTCGGTACGGCTCCCTGCGGCAGTCCTGTGGACAACATGACGGTCCCCCTCCTGGCCCCTCGGGGAAGCCAACGGCGCCTCGGCATAAGACAGTAGAGCAATTGGCTATCGTCTACAGTCTACCGAGCACAATGGCCAGTATGCCGCGAGGTGATGTTGCCCGCATCACCTGGGGGCACGCGGCTGGTTCCCACGGGGCGCGTCAGGGGCAGCGAACGACCTGTCCCGCGTACGAGAGGTTCCCGCCGAAACCGAAGAGCAGGACGGGGGCGCCCGAGGGGATCTCGCGGCGTTCCACCAGCTTGGACAGCGCCATCGGAATGCTGGCGGCCGACGTGTTCCCCGAGTCGACGACATCCCGGGCGACCACGGCGTTCACCGCACCGATCTTCGCGGCCACCGGCTCGATGATCCGCAGATTCGCCTGGTGGAGCACCACGGCCGCGAGTTCCTCGGGGGTGACACCGGCCTTCTCGCAGACCTTGCGGGCGATGGGCGGCAGCTGGGTGGTGGCCCAGCGGTACACGGACTGCCCCTCCTGGGCGAAGCGCGGCGGTGTGCCCTCGATCCGTACCGCGTGCCCCATCTCCGGCACCGAGCCCCACAGCACAGGTCCGATGCCCTCCTCCTCGGATGCCTCGACGACGGCGGCGCCCGCCCCGTCACCCACCAGGACGCAGGTCGACCGGTCGGTCCAGTCGGTGATCTCCGCCATCTTGTCCGCGCCGATGACAAGCGCGCGCCCGGCGGACCCGGCCCGCACCGCGTGGTCGGCGACGGCCAGCGCATGGGTGAAGCCGGAGCAGACCACGTTGACGTCCATGGTGGCGGGCGAGCCCATACCCAGTTTGGCGGCCACCCGGGCCGCCATGTTCGGGGAGCGGTCGATCGCCGTCGACGTCGCCACCAGGACGAGGTCGATGTCGCCGGGAACGACACCAGCCGATGCCAGGGCCTTGGCTCCGGCCTGCGCGGCGAGCTCGTCGACCGGCTCCTCCGGGCCTGCGACATGGCGGGTCCTGATGCCCACCCGGGAGCGGATCCACTCGTCACTGGTGTCGACCAGAGCTGCGAGGTCGTGGTTGGTCAGCACCTTGGCAGGCTGGTAGTGGCCGAGTGCGGCGATGCGTGTACCGGTCATACCGGGACCCCTCTGCTGCTGATGGCTGGAGCTCTCCAGTCTTGTCAGCAACCGATGGGTACGACGGCACGTAAAGCACCAAGATTCGGGCGTTCCTCTTGGAGGCTTTACATCACAGGCCGGAATGCAGAGCCGGAAGAAGCCCGGCGAACGGAAGGGGCTGCGCCCACCCTTGTCGAGCAAGGCTCCATACTGTAGACAATATTTTGTCGACAGAGTGCGACTGCTTTCCCGTTTCTTCCGGTTCGCCGGATTCATTCGGTTTCCATCGGTACCCTCGACCGAACGGAGAGCCCTCGTGAAGGTCGCAGTTCTCGGCGCCGGAGCAATCGGCGCCTATGTCGGAGCCGCGCTGCACCGCGCAGGAGCCGACGTCCATCTGATAGCCCGCGGACCCCATCTGGCGGCCATGAGGCGGCACGGAGTGCAGGTGCTCAGCCCCCGCGGCGACTTCACCTCCCTGGCGCACGCCACCGACGACCCGTCCGACATCGGTCCGGTCGACTACGTCTTCCTGGGCCTCAAAGCCAACTCCTATGCGGCGTGCGGGCCGCTGGTCCAGCCGCTGCTCGGGCAGCACACCGCGGTGATCGCCGCGCAGAACGGCATCCCCTGGTGGTACTTCCACCGGTACGGCGGACCGCACGAGGGCCGGCGCATCGAGAGCGTCGACCCGGGCGGGGCGGTCAGTGCCGTACTGCCGCCCGAACGTGCCATCGGCTGTGTCGTCTACGCGGCCACCGAACTCGCCGGGCCCGGAGTGGTCCGGCACCTCGAAGGGACCCGGTTCTCGATCGGCGAACCGGACCGCACTGTCTCCCGGCGCTGCACCGGGTTCAGCGAGGCCATGGAGGCCGGAGGGCTCAGGTGCCCGGTCGAGGGCGATCTGCGCGACGACATCTGGATCAAGCTGCTCGGCAACATCTCCTTCAACCCGCTGAGCGCACTCACCCGGGCGACCATGCGCCAGATGTGCGTACACCGTGACACCCGGCAGGTCATCGAAGTGATGATGAACGAGACACTTCAGGTCGCGGCCGCCCTGGGCAGCCGTCCCGCCATCACCGTCGAGAAGCGACTGGCCGGCGCCGAGCGCGTCGGCGAGCACAAGACGTCCACGCTCCAGGACCTGGAGAAGGGCAAGCCGCTCGAACTCGACGTCCTGCTGGCCGCGGTGGTGGAACTCGCCGGGGTCACGGATGTGCCGGTGCCGACCCTGCGGACCGTGCACGCGATCGCCGATCTGCTGGGCCGCTCGATGTCCGCGGCCGCCTGATTCCCAAACCTCTGGCGCGAGGCTTCCGTTCAGGGACCGACTACAGAATACTGTATGCAATGAGCGCTGATCATCACCATGAGGAGCGCAAGCGTGAAGAAGCGAGACAGAACGCCGAAGACATACGCCCGGCTCACCCACCCACTGGTCCGAAACGACGAGGGCGTGCTGTGCAGGGCCAGTTGGGACGAAGCGCTCAGCAGGGCAGCGGCGGGCTTCAGCGCCGCGAGCGGGGCCTTCGGGATGTTCTCCTGCTCCCGGGCCACCAATGAGATGAACTACGTGGCACAGAAGTTCGCCCGCGTCGTGATGGGAACCAACAACGTCGACTCCTGCAACCGCACCTGTCACGCCCCCAGCGTCGCCGGGCTTTCGGCCGCCTTCGGATCGGGTGGCGGCACCTCTTCCTACGAAGAGGTCGAGCAGACCGACCTGATCCTGATGTGGGGTTCCAACGCCCGGTTCGCGCACCCGATCTTCTTCCACCATGTGCTGAAGGGGATCAGGAACGGCGCCCGGATGTACGCCGTCGATCCGCGGCGCACTTCCACCGCCGAGTGGGCCGAGAGCTGGATGGGGCTGAACGTCGGCACCGACATCCCACTGGCGCACGCGGTGGGCCGCGAGATCATCCACTCCGGACTGCACAACATGCCGTTCATCGAACGGGCGACCACCGGCTTCGACGACTACGCGGCAGACGTGGAGCCCTGGACCCTGTCGGCCGCCGAGAAGGTCACCGGCGTACCCGCCGAGGCGATCCGCGATCTGGCGCACTCCTACGCACGCGCCGAACGGGCCCAGCTCTGCTGGACACTCGGCATCACCGAACACCACAACGGCACCGACAATGTGCGGGCCCTGATCAACCTCGCGCTGCTCACCGGGCATGTCGGGCGATACGGCTCCGGCGTCCAGCCGCTGCGCGGTCAGAACAACGTCCAGGGCGGCGGCGACATGGGGGCCATCCCCGACCGGCTGCCGGGCTTCCAGGACCTCCTGGAGCCTGCGGTGCGCACCAAGTTCGAGGCCGCCTGGAACACCGTCATCCAGCCGGCGTACGGCCTCAACCTCACCCATATGTTCGAGGCGATGGAGAGTGGCGATCTCCGGGCCGTCTACTGCATCGGCGAGAACCCGGCGCAGTCCGAGGCCGACAGCGAGCAGGCCGTGGAGCGGCTGAAGCGGCTCGACTGCCTGGTCGTGCAGGACATCTTCCTGACGAAGACCGCCGAACTGGCCGATGTGGTGCTGCCGGCGACCGCCGCCTGGTGCGAGACGGACGGCACCACGACCAGCAGCGAACGGCGGGTGCAGCGGGTGCGCAAGGCGGTGGATCCGCCGGGTGAGGCGCGCGAGGACATCGAGATCATCTGCGATATCGCCGTCCGGCTCGGTCACGACTGGAAGTACGGCGGTGCCCAGTCCGTCTGGGACGAACTGCGTTCGGTGTCCCCGGAGCACTGGGGCATGACGTATGAGCGTCTGGAAGAGCATCAGGGGATCCGCTGGCCGTGTCCCGACACCGATCGGATCGAACCGAGCTTCCTGCACGGCCGGTTGTGGGACGCCGATCCGGCACGACGCGGCCGGCTCGCTCCCTTCGGCATCGTGAAGCACGACCCACCGGTCGATATGACCGACGAGGGCTTCCCCATCCGCCTGACCACGGGCCGTCGGCTCGACTCGTACAACACCGGTGTGCAGAGCGGCAGTTTCGCCTCACCGCTGCGGCGGGGCGAGTACATCGAACTCTGTCCGGAGGACGCGGCCGCCCACGGGGTCAAGGCCGGAGAGGAGGTGCGGATCACCTCCCGGCGCGGGTCGGTGGTCGCCCCGGTGTGGATCGACCCCGGGCTGCGTCCCGGGCTCGCCTTCATGACCATGCACTTTCCCGACGAGGTCGACACCAACCAGCTCACGATCGAGGCGAACTGTCCGATCGCGGGGACCGCCGAGTTCAAGGCATCGGCGATTCGGATCGAAAAGCTGCCTGTCGCGGCCGTGAGGAGCTGACGCAGTGGACCTGCACTTCGGTGACGGCAAGCCGACGGACCAGGAGAGGGCGGCGGTCGACGCACTGCTCGGCCCTGCCTCGTCGCCCTGGGAAGGTGCGGACGACCGCAGCGAAACGGACCTGCGGTGGGCCCGCGGTGGGCGGGACGCACGGGAGCGGCGCGACCAGCTGCTGCCGGGGCTGCACGCGATCAACGACCGGGTGGGGTGGATCAGCGAGGGCGCCCTTGACTATCTGTGCCGCCGGCTCACGATTCCGCCGGCGGATGCCTACGGGGTCGCGACCTTCTACGCGATGTTCGCGGTCGCACCGCGTCCCGCGAGAGTCGTTCATGTCTGCACGGATCTGGCTTGTGCGGTGCGCGGGTCGGCAGCCCTGTGCGCGGACCTGGAGGAACGGCTGGGTGCTGCCGGGGCCACCGAGGGGGATGTGACCTGGCAGCAGAGTCCCTGTCTCGGGTTGTGCGAGCGGGCTCCGGCGGCGCTGGTGCTGCAGGCCGGTGAGCCGGCGTCCGCGGCGGGCCGCGCACCCTCCCCGCTCCACAGCGGGCCGCGGAAGGCAGCCGCCGAGGTGGTACGGCGCCGGACTTCCGCGGTGGTCGCCCCCGCGACCGCCGGCACCGTCGCCTCCGCTGCCACCGCCCCGGAAGCGGCACCCGGCGAACCTCCCGCCGCCATGGCGGTGCCACAGGCCGGCCGGCCGGATCTGACGCTGCTGAAGCGGGTCGGCGTCGTCGACCCGGCATCGCTCGACGACTACCGCGCCCACGGCGGTTACGCCGCACTGCGCCGGGCCTTCGGCATCGGGCCTGCCGAGGTGATCCGGGAGGTCACCGAGGCAGGTCTGCTCGGACGCGGGGGCGCGGCGTTCCCGACCGGGCGCAAGTGGCAGGCCACCGCGTCCCAGCCGGACCACCCGCATTACCTGGTCTGCAACGCGGACGAGTCCGAGCCGGGCACCTTCAAGGACCGGGTGGTGATGGAGGGCGACCCCTATGCGCTGGTCGAGTCCATGACCATCGCGGGGTACGCCGTCGGTGCCCATCAGGGCTACCTCTACATCCGGGGCGAGTACCCCCGCGCGGTGGCGAGGCTGGAACACGCCATCGCCCAGGCCAGATCCCGTGGTTTCCTCGGCGAGAACGTGCTGGGCCACGGTTATGCCTTCGACATCGAACTGCGGCGCGGTGCGGGCGCGTACATCTGCGGCGAGGAGACCGCCCTCTTCAACTCGATCGAGGGATATCGCGGAGAACCGCGCTCCAAGCCACCGTTCCCGGTGGAGAAGGGACTCTTCGGGAAGCCGACGGCGGCCAACAACGTCGAGACGCTGATCAACGTGCTGCCTGTCCTCACGATGGGCGCGGAGGCGTACGCCGCTGTCGGGACCGGGACGTCGACGGGGCCGAAACTCTTCTGTGTCTCGGGGAGTGTGCGGCGGCCAGGGGTCTACGAGCTGCCGTTCGGCGCGGCACTCGACGAGCTGCTCGAACTGGCCGGCCGGCCGGAGTCGATACGGGCCGTGCTGCTCGGCGGTGCCGCGGGCGGGTTCGTACGGCCCGACGAGACGGACATCCCGCTCACCTTCGAAGGGACCCGCGCTGCGGGTACCACGCTCGGCTCGGGGGTGGTCCTGGTGATCGACGACAGCGTCGAGCTGCCCCGGATCCTGCTCCGCATCGCCGAGTTCTTCCGTGACGAGTCCTGCGGTCAGTGTGTGCCCTGCCGGATCGGGACCGTCCGCCAGGAGGAGGCACTGCACCGGATCCTCGATCGGAGGGGCGCCGAGGCCGCCGACGACGTCGCGCTGCTGCGCGAGGTGGGCAGCGCCATGAAGGACGCGTCGATCTGCGGTCTGGGACAGACCGCCTGGAATGCCGTCGAGTCGGCCATAGACCGGCTGGGTGTCTACGCAGCAGCAGATCCTGAGAGGAGCACCACATGACCGCCGTACCGCTTCAGCCGCCCCGGCGGCTCATCGAGTTCACCCTCGACGGCCGGGAGACCCGGGTTCCGGAGGGATCCACGATTCTCGACGCCTGCCGGGCGGCGGGCAAGGACGTGCCGACGCTCTGTGAGGGCGACACTCTCACACCCAAGAACGCCTGCCGGGTGTGTGTCGTGGAGGTGGCGGGGGCCCGCACTCTCGCCCCCGCCTGTTCGCGCCGGGCCGAGGCGGGCATGGACGTGCGGACCGACACCCGGCGCGCCCGGCACAGCCGGAAGATCGTCCTCGAACTGCTCGCCTCGTCGACGGATCTGTCGACCACGCCGCGAGCCGCTGAGTGGATCAAGGAGTACCAGGCCGAGCCGGGCCGGTTCGGAGCCGGTGCGGCGCGGCTGAACGAGGCGCCGAAAATCGACAATGATCTCTACGTCCGCGACTACGACAAGTGCATCCAGTGCTACAAGTGCGTGGATGCCTGTGGTGAGCAGTGGCAGAACAGCTTCGCGATATCGGTGGCCGGCCGGGGGTTCGACGCCCGCATCTCCACCGAACACGACGCTCCGCTCACCGATTCCGCCTGTGTGTTCTGCGGCAACTGCATCGAGGTCTGCCCGACCGGAGCGCTCAGCTTCAAGTCGGAGTTCGACATGCGCGACGCAGGCACCTGGAACGAGTCGGCGCAGACCGAGACCACCACTGTCTGCGCCTACTGCGGGGTGGGCTGCAACCTCACCCTCCATGTCCAGGAGAATGAGATCGTCAAGGTCACCTCACCGCACGACAACCCGGTGACGCACGGCAATCTCTGCATCAAGGGCCGATTCGGCTTCCAGCACGTACAGCAGCACTGACCGAAGGGTGGGACTGATTCCTATGGGACGGGTCACCGAACGCCGCCGCGTCATCCGCATCAGGGACGGGGCGGTGACGACCCGGCCGGACACCCTGGTGGCCGAGGAGCCGCTGGAGATCCGGCTGGGCGGCAAGGCGCTCGCCATCACCATGCGCACTCCGGGTGACGACTTCGCGCTCGCGGCGGGCTTCCTGGTCAGTGAGGGTGTGCTCGGATCGGCTGACGAGCTGCAGTCGATCGTCTACTGCGCGGGGGCCACCGCGGACGGCTCGAACACCTACAACGTCGTCGATGTGAAGCTCGCTCCGGGCGTGGAGCTGCCGGACATCACCCTGGAGCGCAACGTCTACACCACGTCCTCGTGCGGTCTGTGCGGCAAGGCGAGCCTGGACGCGGTCAGGACCACAGCTCGATTCCCGATCGCCGACAATCCCCCGGTCCGCGTCGAGCCGGAACTGCTTGCCGTCCTCCCCGACCGGCTACGGGCCGCGCAACAGGTCTTCGACCGTACCGGTGGCCTGCACGCGGCGGCGCTCTTCACCCCCGACGGTGAGCTGCTGGACATCCGCGAGGACGTCGGCCGGCACAACGCGGTGGACAAACTGGTGGGCCGGGCCCTGCAGAACGACCGGCTCCCGCTCTCCCAGGCCATTCTGCTGGTCTCGGGGCGTGCGTCCTTCGAGCTCGCCCAGAAGGCCGTGATGGCCGGCATCCCCGTTCTCGCCGCTGTCTCGGCACCGTCCTCCCTGGCCGTCGATCTCGCCGCCGAGACCGGTCTCACGCTGGTCGGTTTTCTGCGCGGGTCCTCCATGAACGTGTACGCGGGCGACGAGCGGGTCGCCCTGCACACCGGGGTCTGACGCGCCCCGCGGCACGGGTCGGCGGACCGGCCGGCGGGGAGCGCCCCCTGCGCCGGCCGGCCCCGGGCCCGTGCCGGTCTCCGCTTCCCCTGCACCCGCCGGATCCTGTCGGACCCGGCCCGGTCCGACGGGGTCCGACCGCGCCGACAAGCCATAAGGTCACAGCATGGGACTGGAACCGGGGCCGGGGTTCGGTGCACACATCGCAGCACCATCCCTCCACGAGAGCCGTATGCCGGCAGTACGGTCGAGAACATGACGCATCAGCCGCCCGCATCCCAGCGCCGGGTGGTACGCACCGCCGACCCGGAATCGGGGCTGCTCCAGGGACCCTCCACGGCCCTTGCCGCCCTGGTGGCCGCAGGTCTGGCGCTGCGCCACCCACGGCCTCCGCACCGGCACTACCTGACCCCGGCCGGTCAGCGGCTGCGCGAGCAACTTGCCTCCGAACCGGTCCAGTTGGTGCCGTCCCCGGCACCGTCAGAACCGTCGGAGCCGTCCGGGGTGTTCAGCGCCAGGACCGGCAGCGAGGACGATCCCGCCGGAGACCCTGAGCGCGAGCGCGAGGTCCGCAGCGCCTGGCAGGGCCTGATCGAGATGCGGCGGGTCACCAATCCCGACCGGTCGGAAGAGCGTCCGTGCCCGTGGGAACGCACGCATCTGACCCAGGCCGCGGCACTTGCTCTGGAAGCAGGTCACTGCCGGGGCTATCTGGTGAGCGAATCCGTCCAGCCCGAGGCGGTCCGGGTGGACGGACCCGATTCCGGGGCGTACTCCGGGGCACTGGAGCTGGCAGGCTGGCAGACGTCGGCGCATGCGGACCGGCGGGCGGGTTCGGCATATCTGCTGGCGTCGCCGCGCCGGGCCTGAGCCGGCCGCGCCGCTCAGCCCGGTCGCGAGCTCTCCGGCCCGCAGCTCTTTGACTACCGCGCCGCGGTTGCACATGAACTCATCGAGTCGCGCGCCGGTCTGGGCAAGGTCGCTCTGGTCACCGCACAGCGGCCTCGGGTTCGGCCGACGACCCGCCGTCGTGGGTGACGGAGATCCGGGCGTCCTCCGCGGGAAGCGGATCGCGCGACCGCCGCTTGGCGATCACCGCGCACACCATCAGCTGCATCTGGTGGAACAGCATCAGCGGCAGCACAGCCAGCGAGGCCTGCGCGCCGAACAGCACGCTCGCCATGGGCAGTCCGGCCGCCAGGCTCTTCTTCGAACCGGCGAACTGGATCGCGATCCGGTCACCCCTGCCGAACCCGAGCCGCTTGGCCCCGTACCAGGTGAACGACAGCATCACGGCCAGCAACACGGCCTCCACCGCCAGCAGCCCCAGCAGCCGCACGAAGCTGACCTGATGCCAGATCCCGCGCACCATACCCTCGCTGAACGCCGTGTAGACGACCAGCAGGATCGAGCCCCGGTCGACGTAGCCCAGCACCTTCTTGTTCTTCGTCAGGAAGCCGCTCACCCAGCGCCGCAGCAACTGGCCCGCCAGGAAGGGCGCCAGCAGCTGCAGCACGATCTTCAGCAAGGAGTCGGCCGAGAACCCGCCACCACTGCTGCCGAGAACCATGGCGGCAAGCACCGGAGTGAGAACGATGCCCGCCAGCGACGAGAAGGAGCCCGCGCAGATCGCAGCGGGCACGTTGCCGCGCGCGATGGAGGTGAAGGCGATCGACGACTGGATCGTCGAAGGCACCAGACAGAGAAACAGCAGACCGTGGTAAAGCTGGGGCGTGAGGATCACCGGGACGACCCCTCTGGCGGCGAGGCCGAGCAAGGGGAACGCCACGAACGTACAGATCATGACGGTGAGGTGGAGCCGCCAGTGCTTCAGTCCCTCCATCGCCTCGCCGGTGGAGAGCCTCGCGCCGTAGAGGAAGAAGAGCAGGGCCACCGCCCCCGTGGACGCGCCTCCGGCCACGTCGGCGGCCGTGCCGCGGGCCGGCAGCAGCGCCGCCACCATCACCGTCCCGATCAGAGCCAGGATGTACGGGTCGATCGGCAGCCAGGACGGGAACTGCAGCGTGCGGCGGCTCATGTGCTCCACTTGCTCTCGGAAGTCGGCTCGTGCCCTCTCCATCGTCCACGCTGCGCCCATGATCGGGAATCCTGCATACCACTCTGACTGATATCACGGAACGCTATAACCTCGGAGCATGTACGACCCGGCACAACTCCGCACCTTCCTCACCGTGTCGCAGACCTTGAGCTTCACCCAGGCCGCGCAGCGACTCGGCCTGCGGCAGTCCACGGTGAGCCAGCACGTCCGCCGCCTCGAGGACGCGACCGGCCGCACGCTCTTCACCCGGGACACCCACAGCGTGGAACTCACGGAGGACGGTGAGGCGATGCTGGGATTCGCCCGTACGATCCTCGGCGCGCACGAACGGGCGGCTGCCTTCTTCGCCGGGTCGCGCCCCCGCGGCAGGCTGCGCTTCGGCGCGTCGGAGGACTTCGTACTGACCCGGTTGCCGGAGATCCTGGAGTCCTACCGCACCGAACACCCCGAGGTGGACCTGGAGCTCACCGTGGGGCTGTCGGGCACGCTGCACGAGCAGCTCGCCGCGGGCGGGCTCGATCTGGTCCTCGCGAAGCGGCGCACCGACCGCAGCCACGGGGAACTCGTGTGGCGCTCCGCCCTCACCTGGATCGGCGCCCCCCGGCTGCACATCGACCCCGAACGGCCGCTCCCGCTGATCCTCTTCCCGCCTCCTGGGATCACCCGCGCACGCGCCCTCGAAGTACTCGAAAAAGACGGTCGCCCCTATCGCATCTCCTGCACGAGTACCAGCCTGAGCGGTCTGATCGCGGCTGCGCGGGCAGGGCTCGGCGTCATGGCTCACACCCGGGGGCTGATCCCGCCCGGGCTCAGCCAGATCCCGGCCAGGGCGGGGCTCCCGGACCTGGGCGACGTGGACTTCGTGCTGCTGCACGGACGGGAGGGAGGACGGGCACAGGAGGCGGCCGACGCGCTGGCCTCGGCGATTCTGGCGGGGGCCGACCGATTGCACCGCCAGGCATGAAGCGGCCGCGGGTCGCGGGGCCGCCTGCTACGGCGCCGCGCGGCGGCGCTCCTCGTAGGTGAGTGCCCGCGCCAGGTGTCGCGGAAAGGGCCGGAACTCCCGGACCGGGCCGGCCGCACAGGCCACGCACAGCCGGGTCACAGAGGGTGTCCGCACGGAAGCGCGCGGGCACCCTCACGGCCGTCCGGCCAAAAGTTGGCCTGTACCGGTCACGCGCAGGTCACAGGGGTTGAGCGGCAGCCGTGCCTTCTCCGTACAGATTCAGTGGAGATTCCGGCTCCCGGAACTTACTGTTCGGTCAGAGGAGCGCCCGGGGCGTGCCCATGCGGGTACATTTCACCCGACGACACCTGTCAATTCGCCACATCCCCGACCCTCCGAGCCCTCTCCCGCCGAACCTCACCGTGAGGTAGCGTCACGGCGCTGTGCGGAGCGTCACATAGGAGCAGGTCACTTGCGCGAGTTCACTGTCCCACCCATGGTGACGGCGCCCCAGGTCGGCGGACTGGCGGACGTCGTGTTCGATCACGCCGAAGATGATCCACACCGGCCCGCCCTCGGCCGGAAGAAGGACGGGCGCTGGCACGACGTGTCGTCCGGCGAGTTCCGCGACGAGGTGCTGGCCCTGGCCAAGGGCCTGCTCGCCGACGGTGTGCGCTTCGGCGACCGCGTGGCGATCATGTGCCGCACGCGCTACGAGTGGACCCTCTTCGACTTCGCCCTGTGGGCCGTGGGCGCCCAGCCCATACCGGTCTACCCGACGTCCTCCGCCGAGCAGGTCTTCTGGATGCTCTACGACTCGGAGGTCACCGCGTGCATGGTGGAGCACGAGGACCACGCCATGACCATCGGTTCGGTGATCGACCGGCTGCCCAACCTGCGGCGTCTGTGGCAGCTGGACGCGGGTGTCCTCGATGAACTGTTCGCGGCGGGCGCCCAGGTCGACGACGAGGTGGTGCACCGCCACCGCCGGGCGGTGACCCCCGATTCCGTTGCCACCGTGATCTACACGTCGGGCACCACCGGACGTCCCAAGGGCTGTGTGATCACCCACGCCAACCTGATGTACGAGGGCGACACCATGATCTCCCGCTGGGAGCCGGTGTTCCACTCCAAGCGCGGCGACGAGGCGTCGACGCTGCTCTTCCTTCCGCTGGCACATGTCTTCGGACGCATGGTCGAGGTCGCCACGGTCCGTGGCCGGGTGAAACTCGGTCACCAGCCCGAGCTCGCCGCCCGGGCCCTGCTGCCCGACCTGGCGGCCTTCCGGCCCACCTTCATCCTCGCGGTGCCCTACATCTTCGAGAAGGTCTTCAACGCGGCCCGGCGCAAGGCCGAGGCCGACGGGAAGTCCGGGCCCTTCGAGAAGGCGGTCGATGTGGCCGTGCGCTACGCGGAAGCCATGGAGCACAAGGCGTTCGGCATGGGCCCCGGGCCGTCGGCGGGGCTGCGGATGCAGCACCAGTTCTTCGAGAAGGTCGTGTACTCGAAGGTGCGGGATGCCCTGGGCGGCCGGGTGCGGCACGCGATGTCCGGCGGCTCGGGGATGGACCGGCGCCTCGGACTCTTCTTCGAGGGCGCCGGCGTCACCATCTACGAGGGCTACGGACTCACCGAGTCCTCGGCGGCAGCGACAGCCAACCCTCCCGAGCGCACCCGCTACGGGACCGTCGGCCAGCCGATCCCCGGCTCCACGGTGCATATCGCCGACGACGGGGAAGTGTGGGTGTACGGCCAGAACGTGTTCGCCGGGTACCTCAACTCCCCCAAGGCCACCGACGCCGTACTCAACGACGGCTGGCTCGCGACGGGCGATCTGGGCTCCCTCGACGAGGACGGCTACCTCACCATCACCGGGCGCAAGAAGGAGATCCTGGTGACGTCCGGCGGCAAGAGCGTCTCACCGGCGGCGCTGGAGGAGCGGGTGAGAGCCCATCCGCTCATCGCCCAGTGTCTGGCTGTCGGCAACGACCGGCCCTACATCGCGGCACTCGTCACTCTCGACCAGGAAGCGGTCGAGCACTGGCTCTCGATGCACGGCAAGCCGTCGATGGCTCCGGCCGCACTGGTCCGCGACCCCGATCTGGAGACAGAGGTGAGACGGGCGGTGGTCGCGGCCAACACCCTGGTGTCGCAGGCCGAGTCGATCCGCACGTTCCGGATCCTGGCGCATCAGTTCTCCGAGGAGCACGGGCTGCTCACCCCGTCGCTCAAGCTCAAGCGCAAGGCGATCGAGACGGCCTACAGCGACGAGGTCGAAGCCCTGTATCACTGAGGCGGCAACCGGACCCGTACGCGGGAGCGGGAATTCGGCGGGCCGCTTGATCGTTCACCCTGGACGAATCAGCCAACACGTTTGAAACCGACACGCATAGGAGCCGACCGCTCGTGAGCAAGGTCCCCTTCATCACCCTCAACAACGGCGTCCGGATGCCTCAGCTGGGCTTCGGTGTCTGGCAGATCGCCGACGCCGAGGCCACCGAGGCCGTCGGCACCGCTCTGGAGGCCGGCTACCGCAGCATCGACACCGCTGCGATCTACGGCAACGAAGAGGGCACAGGCAAGGCCCTCGCGGCCTCGGGGATCGCCCGTGACGAGCTCTTCGTCACGACAAAGCTGTGGAACGCGGAACAGGGTTACGACTCCACGCTGCGCGCCTTCGACACCTCGCTGGCCAAGCTCGGCCTCGACCACGTCGACCTGTATCTGATCCACTGGCCGGTGCCGTCCAAGGACGCCTACGTGGACACCTACAAGGCCTTCGAGAAGATCTACGCCGACGGCCGCGCCAAGGCGATCGGCGTCTCCAACTTCCTTCCCGGGCATCTGGAGCGGCTGCTGGGCGAGACGTCCGTGGTTCCGGCCGTGAACCAGATCGAACTGCACCCGCAGCTTCAGCAGGCCGAGTCCCGCGCCTTCCACACCGAGCGCGGCATTCACACCGAGGCGTGGTCGCCGCTCGGCCAGGGCAAGGGACTGCTGGATGTTCCGACGATCCTCGCGATTGCCCGCAAGCACGACCGGAGCGCTGCCCAGGTCGTGCTGCGCTGGCATCTGCAGACCGGGAACGTCGTGATCCCCAAGTCCGTGACACCTTCCAGGATCAGGGAGAACTTCGACGTCTTCGGATTCGAGCTGGACGCCGACGACCTGGCGGCGATCGCCGCGCTGGACGAGGGCAAGCGACTGGGCGCCGACCCGGCCACGATGAGCCTCGGCGCGTGACCACCCCGGCCCGTCGGACAACACCGCGGACGGTGCGCCGGGGCATCCGTGCCCTCGCGCCGTCCGCGGTGCCCGGTGGCGGGCGGAGGGGGCCTGCCGCGTGTCCGACGGCGACGGCCGCTCAGCCGGCCCTGTGCCCGGGCGCGATTTCCTCCACCCGCCGGGCCAGCTCGAAGTCCTTCTCGGTCACCGCTCCGCCGGCGTCGTGCGAGTTCACGGTCAGCCGGACCGTGTTGTAGCCGAGCATCAGATCGGAGTGGTGGCCGAGCTCTTCCTGGATCTGGGCGATGTGGACGACCAGCGCGGTGGCCCCGAAGTGATGGGGCAACCGGTAGGAACGGGCGATCCTGTCCCCTTCCAGTGACCAGCCGGGCAGCTCGTGCAGCCGGTCCTCGATGTCCTTCCGCGACAGCGGCGCAGCGGGCATTGCGGGGCTCCTTCCAGGTAGCGGTGACTGCGAGGTTACGGTCTGGGTATGACAACTGTCGCGCTCGACACAGGGGTAGGGACACTGCTGCGCGGCTGGCGCCGGCAGCGCCGGATCAGCCAGTTGGAGCTGGCTCTGCGTGCCGAGTCGTCCGCCCGCCACATCAGCTTCGTCGAGACCGGCCGCTCCCGCCCCAGCGAGGAGATGATCCTGCGCCTCGCCGAACACCTCGACGTCCCGGTGCGCGAGCGCAACGCGCTGCTGCTGGCGGCCGGCTATGCCCCCCGATACGCCGAAACGCTTCTCGACGACCCCTCGATGGGCGCACTGCACGAGGGAATCCAGCAGCTGCTGCAGGGCTACGAACCGTATCCGGCGCTGGTGGTCGACGGGATGTACAACGTGGTCGCCGCCAACCGCGGGATCGCCATGCTGCTGGAAGGGGTACCCGGGCAGCTGCTCACCCCGCCGCTCAACGCGATGCGGCTGACCCTGCATCCGTCCGGGCTCGCCCCGCGCATCCGCAATCTCCGGGAGTGGCGCGGTCATCTGCTGCACCAGATGGAACGCCAGGTCGCGCTGGCGCGCTCCGAGCCGCTGCGCCGCCTGTACGAAGAGGTCAGCGGATACCCGCTTGCCGGGTCCCACGATCCGGACGACCGGCAGGATCCGGCCCCCTACCCGTGCTTCGCGCTTCCTCTGCGGATCGAACACGACGGACGGGTGCTGTCCTTCGTGTCCTCCATCTCCACCTTCAACACCCCGATGGATGTGACGGTGGCCGAGCTGGCCATCGAAACGTTCCTGCCGGCGGATCCGGCGACGGTGAGCTATCTGCAGTCCATGAAGCCGTAGCGGGCGCACCCGGTGCGCCGCCTCGCTGAGCTGCGAGGCGGCCGCCGGCCGGTGCGGCTGCCGGTGCCGAGAGCGCACAGATCGCCGGGTGGTCGTCGTGGCGGTGGGCACGCGCGGTGACGTCATTCGATTCCGAGGGGCCCGATGCCCAGATCCTCACGCATACGGCGGCGCATCTCGGCCATGGCCGTGCGGCGCTGCCGGACGAAGGCCACGTCCTCGGCGGAGCCCACCTCGACCCCGCGGGCATAGGCGTCGCGCATCCGGCGCAGGCTGTGGAACGCCTCGTTCCCGGCCGCAACGACGAGCGGCGGGCCCACAAGTCAGAGCTGCTCGCTCGCCGTGTGCAATCCGGTCCCACGGAAGACTTCGCGCACCGCCGCATCACGCGCCGACTCGGACCTGTGATCGCCCAGCGCGACGGCCCGTATCTCCTCCCCCGCGTCCTTGAGGGCGGAGGCGTACTCGCCGTACGCGGCGCGCCGCACTTCCAGAGCGTGACGTGCTTCCTCGCGCCGCCATCTGCTGCGATCGGCGATCAGGGTGGCAGCGATGCCGATGGAAGCACCGGTCAGCGTGGAAAGCAGAGGCATCAAGTCCATGCGCCGCATGCTGTCCCAACCATTGCTGCGACACCAGCGGCCCGCACATCCGGCTTGGTGGCCCCGGGTCTTGAGGGGTACCGGGCCGACGGCCGCACTGGTGACCGCCGGCGCTCGGACCACGGCCTCCAGCTCGTGTTCGAGCAGCCCCGGTTTCCCCGCTATCTCTCACACCCGTCCTGATCGCGGCTCATATGCCGCGCCCAGAGGGGGATGACGCCCCAGCACACCACGAACCAGCCGACCATGACGCCGACGAGCCACAGCGCGGTGGTGTTGTGCAGGGCGACCCGGAGGACCAGGAGCAGCGAACACGCCATCGTGCACAGCAGCAGCGCGAGCCCGAGCAGGGTCAGCCGGGATGCCCAGACGACGGCCTGGGGTTTGAGCTGCCGGCCGGTGAGGAGCCGGTGCAGCGAGACCGGTGCGATGAGGGCGCCCGTCGTGGCCGCGCCCAGCACGACCGTCACCGTGTAGATGCCGCGGTCCGTCCCGGAGAGTCCGGTGAACCGCTGCTGGAAGACCACGGTGAGCAGGAAGCCGAAGAGGATCTGCACACCGGTCTGCGCGACCCGCAGTTCCTGGAGCAGATCCGTCCACTTCCGGTCGGCCCGCTCCTCCTCGGTCTCGTCGCGTCCGTGGCTGGGCGCGTCATCCATGGTCACGTGGCAGCCCCGTCCCCGCTCGGCTTCTTCGCCGGTCGCCTACCCGGGGAGCACGCCTCCATCCGTCCCCGTACACCCTCCCGTACGGCGCCGCGCTCCGGCGTACGGCAGGCGCCCGCCCGGGGCAGCCGCGACCGGCCGCCCCGGGCCGGGCGACGGCCGGAGGCCGCCCCTTCGGGCATCACCGCTGCCCGGGTCGCATAGACTTCGCGCCGGTACGGCGCCCTGAAACCCGCGCCGTCGGGGTGAGGGGTGGAGTGTGTACGAGACGTCCGTGACAGCCTCGGCGCGTCCCGCGGTGCCTGCGACAAGGACTCGCCAAGAGCTCCTGACCACAGACGGAGGCGCCGTTGAGGATGCCGACGCTGTCATGCTGCTGGTCGAGGACGACGCCGGCGACGCGCTGCTCGTCGAGGAAATGCTCATCGACAGCAATCTGGATTCCCGCGTCAACTGGTGCAAGTCGCTCGCTGAGGCCCAGACCTTCCTGAGTACCTGTCCCACGCCGGTCTGTGTGCTGCTCGATCTGCATCTGCCGGACGTGCAGGGGCTGGAAGCGGTCACCCGTATCGTGCGCACGGCTCCGGACGCGGCCATCGTCGTACTCACCGGGCTTTCCGAGTCCGAGGCGGGGCTCGCTGCCGTCGCCACCGGCGCACAGGACTACCTGGTCAAAGGCAGGCTCGATCCGGAGTCGCTGAGCCGGGCGGTCCGGTATGCCCTCCAGCGCAAGCAGGTCGAGCGGTCGGCTGCCGCTCTCCAGGCGAACCGGCTGATCGCCGAGGAGAACGCCCGGCTGGAGCGCGGCCTGCTCCCGGTGCCTCTGCTGCGCGGACGGGACTTCGAGGTGGTGGCGCGCTACACACCGGGCCGGGCGCACGGGTTGCTGAGCGGTGACTTCTATGACGTGGTGCAGACGGCGGACCGGACGGTACACGCGGTGATAGGCGACGTCTCAGGGCACGGCGCCGCGGAGGCCGCCCTGGGAGTGTGCCTGCGGGTCGCATGGCGCACCGCCGTTCTCTGCGGGATGGAACACCTGGAGCAGATCCGGCTCCTCGAGGAGATCCTGGTCGCCGAGAGGTCCGATCCGCGCATCTTCGCCACCGTCACCTCGCTTGCACTGCCGCCCGGCGGTGGGCATGTGCGTGTCACCCGGGCCGGGCACCCCGGGTTCATGATGCGCCATGGCACCGAAGTGACCTGGGACGAACCGGCAGGTGGCATGGCCCTGGGGCTGCTGCCCGGCGCCGCTCAGTGGACCGAGACCGAGATCCCGTTGCCGGGCAACGGCCATATCGTGCTCTTCACCGACGGACTGTTCGAAGGAAGGACCGGAACCGATTCCCGGCTGGGTGAGACAGGTCTTCTGGAACTCGCCCGAAGACACGGGGGGCTGTCGGCCGACGCGTTCGTCGACGCCCTGGTCCACGGCGCGACCGAGGGCGCCGCACCCTACGGGGGCCTCGCGGACGACGTGGCCGTGCTGCATCTGGGATGGGGATCGACGCACCATGAGTGACATCGCAACAACACGACACCCCACGGCACGGCAGGATTTCAGGACCGGACTGTCGGTGCAGAACTGGGTCCATCTGATTCTCGCCGGATTCGTGGTGCTGGTGTGCGGCTGCACCGCGGTCGGCGCGGTCTTCATGACCCGCACCAACGACCACACGTCCGATCTCGTCGACCGGATCCAGCCGGCCCGCTCCGCCTCTTTCCAGCTGCAGAAGTCCCTGCTCGACCAGGAGACCGGAGCGCGCGGATACGCACTCAGCGGTGACGAATCGTTCCTCGCGCCGTACGAGCAGGGCCAGCGCGACGAGCGGACCTATCACGCGGACATCAGCAGGGTCCTGGGCCCCGGTCGCCCCTTCGGCCAGGACCTGGACCGCATCCGGCTCGCCGCGCAGAACTGGCGTCGCGCGCAGGCCGAACCGCTGATCGCCGCGGTACGCAAGGACGGGCCCGGGGCAGGTTCCAGGGCGCTGGTCCAGCAGAGCAAGACCGCCTTCGACGAACTGCGGACCGATCTGGCACTCCAGCAGCAGCATGTCGAGACGGCCAGGGTGCACACCCGGCAGCAGCTCACCGAGTCGCGCAGGACCCAGAACCGGGTGCTCATCGCCCTGGTGGTCGCCTTCGCCCTGATGGCGCTCGCGCTCAGCGTGCTGCTGCACCGGATGGTGGGCAGGCCGCTGAACGCGCTGCGCACCTCGTCCGACGATGTGCGCAGCGGAACCTTCGACCGGAGGATCACTGCGGGGGGCCCGTCCGATGTCCGGGCCGTCGGAGCGGCAGTCGAGGACATGCGCCTGCGGCTGGTCGAGGCGCTCGCCGAATCGCAGGAACGTGAAGCCCTGCTGGGCGAACAGGCCGAGGAACTGCGGCGGTCCAACTCGGAGCTGGAACAGTTCGCCTATGTCGCCTCGCACGATCTCCAGGAACCCCTGCGCAAGGTGGCCTCGTTCTGTCAGCTGCTGGAGAAGCGCTACGGCTCGGAGCTCGACGCCCGGGGGAAGCAGTACATCGACTTCGCCGTGGACGGCGCGAAGCGCATGCAGGTCCTGATCAACGATCTGCTCACCTTCTCGCGGGTCGGACGTGTCCTCGACGGCTGGAAGCAGGTTCCTCTGGACGCTCCGCTGGAGCGGGCACTGGCAAATCTCGCGACTGTCACCGAGGAGTCCGGGGCCACGGTCGTCCGCCAGGACACGCTTCCCGAGGTCACCGGGGACCCCACCGCCCTCACCATGCTCTGGCAGAACCTGATCGGCAACGCCATCAAGTTCCGCCGGCGGGACGAGCCGTGTGTGGTGACCGTCGGCTGCACCCGTGAGGGCGACGAATGGCACGCCACGGTGTCCGACAACGGCATCGGCGTCCCACCCGAGTTCTCCGAGAAGGTCTTTGTGATCTTCCAGCGTCTGCATGCCCGCGACGAGTACGAGGGCACCGGCATCGGGCTAGCTCTGTGCCGGAAGATCGTCGAGTTCCACGGCGGCAGGATCTGGCTGGACGACAGCGTCACCGCGGGCACGCGCATTCATTTCACCCTGCCGGTGGCCCCCGCCGCCCCGGCCGAGGCCGGGGTCGCGCTGCCCGCCCCGGTAGCCGTCGTACGAGTCGCCGCATCATCGCAGGGAGAGACAGCATGACCATGCCGATGGAATCCATCGAGGTTCTTCTCGTCGAGGACGATCCGGGCGACGAACTGATGACGCGCGAGGCGTTCGCGGACAACAAGATCCGCAACACCCTCCATGTGGTCCGCGACGGTGAGGAGGCTCTCGACTTCTTCTACCGGCGTGGCGCCCACACCGGCGCGCCGCGTCCCGACCTGGTTCTGCTCGATCTGAATCTGCCCAAGTACGACGGCCGCCAGGTGCTCGAGCGGATCAAGACTGATCCGGAACTCTGCGACATCCCGGTCGTCGTGCTGACCACGTCGTCGGCGGAGGAGGACATCCTGCGCAGCTACAAGCTCCACGCCAACGCCTACGTCACCAAACCGGTGGACCTTGAGCAGTTTCTCTCGGCGGTACGCCAGATCGACGATTTCTTCCTCACCGTGGTGCGGCTGCCCAAACGGGTGTGAAGGCCCGTCACCGGCTCTCCAGCACGAGTTCCGTCTCCTTCTCCTGGTCGCCGGACGCGGTCCCCTTCTCCTGCACGCTGAACGCACCTTCCAGGACGCCACGCAGCACGTCGACCGCCCGGTAGCCGCCCTGCACCGTGGCCGTGACGCTGCCCTTCAGGCTGGTGGCCGCCGGTTCGCCCTGGGGGGCCTCCCGCACCTCGTAACTTGCCGTCCAGACGGTCGGCCGGGCATCGTCGGCCTCAGACTGCGGTACGTCGGACGCGGCGCGGTCGGAGGGGAAGGCCGCGCGGAGTGCTTCGAAGACAGCGGCGGCGTCGTCGTGCGAGTGCCCGGTGAGAGCCACCTTGACCAGGGTGTTGGGGTTGGCGGTGTCGGCCATCGTGCTCACTTTCCTTGCTGTGTTCGTTGCGGTGTCCGGCTGATCGGCTCGCTGACCCTGCCGTCCCCCGTCAGGAGCCGGCCGGTTCGGCCCCGTACCAGACCGTGGTGATGTTGCAGAACTCGCGGATGCCGTGGCCGGAGAGTTCGCGGCCGTAGCCGGAGCGCTTGACGCCGCCGAAGGGCAGCGCGGGGTGGGAGGCGGTCATCCCGTTGAAGAAGACCCCGCCGGCCGCCAGGTCCCTGACGAACCTGGCCGTTTCGGCGTCGTCCCGGGTCCAGACGTTGGAACTCAGCCCGAACGGCGTGTCATTGGCGAGCTCCACCGCCTCGTCGATGCTGTCCACCCGGTAGACCGTGGCCACGGGCCCGAAGGCCTCCTCGCGGTGGATGCGCATCTCGTCGGTGATCCCGATCAGCACGGTGGGCGCGTAGTACCACCCGCGGTCGAAGCCCGGCGGCCTCCCGCCGCCGCAGAGCGCGGTGGCTCCGAGACGGACGGCGTCGTCCACCAGCTCCTCCAGGTCGGCGCGGCCCTGCTCGCTGGCGAGCGGGCCGACATCGGTGGACTCCTCCATCGGGTCCCCGACGGTCAGTTCCGCCATCCGGGTGGTGAAGCGGTCGAGGAAGGTGTCGTAGACGTCCGAATGGGCGATGAAACGCTTCGCCGCGATGCATGACTGTCCGTTGTTCTGGGTGCGGGCCGTCACCGCGACGGCGGCCGCCCGCTCCACATCCGCGGACGGCATGACGATGTACGGGTCGCTGCCGCCCAGTTCCAGCACCGTCTTCTTGACCTCGTCGGCCGCGATGGCGGCGACCGACCGGCCGGCAGGTTCGCTGCCGGTGAGGGTCGCGGCTGCCACCCTTGGGTCGCGCAGAATGGACTCGATCGCGTCGGAACCCACCAGCAGAGTCTGGAAGCAGCCTTCGGGGAATCCCGCCCGCCGGAAGAGATCGCCCAGGTAGAGCGCGGTCTGCGGGACGTTCGACGCGTGCTTCAGCAGGCCCACGTTGCCCGCCATCAGGGCCGGCGCAGCGAACCGTACGACCTGCCAGAGCGGGAAGTTCCACGGCATCACGGCCAGCACCACACCGAGCGGCCGATAGCGGACGAAGGCACGGACGGCGCCGGAGTCCTGGGCGTCCGCGTCCGCCGGATGTTCGTCGGCGAGGAGATCCCCGGCATGCCGTGCGTACCAGCGCATCGTCTTCGCGCACTTGGCGGCTTCCGCACGAGCGGCTGCGAGGGGCTTACCCATCTCGGTGGTCATGGTGCGCGCGATGTCCGTCTGCTCCTGCTCCAGCAGGTCGGCCGCGCGGTTCAGCAGCGCAGCCCGCTCGGAGAAGTCCGTGGTGCGGTACTGCCGGAACGTGGCATCGGCGATCGCAAGCCGGTGCTCGATGTCCTGGGGTCCCAGCGCGTCGAACGTCTTGAGCGTCTCACCGTTCGCAGGGTTCACCGTGGCGATGGGCATGGGTCGGGCCTCCTCGTGCTCGCTGTCATGACCCTCCCGCGCCCCGTGCGGGCTCGCAACGCGGGCGGCCGGCCGGCAGCTGGTCGCCGATGACCGAGTCGTCCGCGGTCCGGGCCCCGGGCAGATCGCAGGCGGCGGCGATCAGCGCCGCGTCGACATCACTCGTTCCGGTGGCTATGCACAGCAGATAAGCGACGTCGTCCAGTTCCCGTCGGGCGGTGGGAGCGCCGCTCCCGGCGTGCAGGACGGAAAGGGCCTCGTAGCGCTCGACGAGATTCCGCATGATGACGGGATGGGCGAGCAGCACGGTGATCTCCTCGGGGAAATGTGTTCGGACGGGTGTCGATCTTCGGATGCCCTGGGGCAGTGGTTTCATGCCGTGGATTTCAAGCCCCGTGTGCGGACGCCGTCGCCGGCTCCCTCATGCGGGCCCCGGGATACCGGCGGCGCTGCCGGACACCTGGGGGCCTGCGGTCCTCTCGGACCCGGACGATCCGACCGGTCCGGGTCACGGTGACCGGCCACCGGAAAACCCGGCCTGAACCGGGCGGGTTGTTCGTCGCGGGTGCCGCACGGATTCACCCGGACGTCACTACCCCTTCCCTTTCACGCACTCATCTGGAAACACTCGGCTGGCTCCTGCTTTCACTTCGCGAGAGGTCCCCACACTCATGCCTCAGCTCAACCGGCGCCGCTTCCTCCAGATCGCGGGCGCGACCGCGGGCTTCTCAGCCCTGTCGGACAGCATCGCCCGCGCCGCCGCCATCCCCGCCGAGCGCCGCTCGGGCACGGTCGACGACATCGAGCACATCGTCGTCCTGATGCAGGAGAACCGTTCCTTCGACCATTACTTCGGCTCGATGAAGGGCGTTCGCGGCTTCGGTGACCCACGCCCCGTGGCACCGGCCGGCGGCAAGCCGGTCTGGTACCAGTCGGACGGCACCAAGGACGTATTGCCCTACCACCCGGACGCCGAAGACCTCGGAATGCAGTTCATCGCCGGTCTCGATCACGACTGGGCCGGCGGGCACAGGGCCTGGAACAACGGCAAGTACGACCAGTGGATTCCCGCCAAGTCCGCGGGCACCATGGCCCACCTGAACCGGCAGGACATTCCGTTCCACTACGCACTCGCCGACGCCTTCACCGTCTGCGACGCCTATCACTCCTCGTTCATGGGAGCCACCGACCCCAACCGCTACTACATGTGGTCGGGGCATGTCGGCAACGACGGCAAGGGCGGCGGCCCTGTCCTCGGCAACGCCGAGGCGGGGTACGACTGGACGACCTACCCCGAACGTCTCCAGCAGGCCGGCATCTCCTGGAAGATCTACCAGGACACCGGTGACGGTCTCGACGCGGCGGGCTCCTGGGGCTGGATCGACGACGCCTACCGGGGCAACTACGGCGACAACTCGCTCCTGTACTTCAACAAGTACCGCAACGCGAAGCCCGGTGACCCGCTCTACGACAAGGCCCGCACCGGCACCGACGCCGCCGGCGGCGACGGCTACTTCGACATCCTCACCGCGGATGTGAAGGCCGGTACCCTCCCGCAGGTCTCCTGGATCGCGGCACCCGAGGCGTTCTCCGAACATCCCAACTGGCCCGCGAACTACGGCGCCTGGTACGTCTCCCAAGTGCTCGACGCGCTCACGTCCAATCCGGAGGTGTGGAGCAAAACGGCGCTCTTCGTCACGTACGACGAGAACGACGGCTACTTCGACCATGTGCTGCCGCCGTTCCCTCCCGCCTCGGCGGACCGCGGCGCCTCGACCGTGGACACCTCGCTCGACTGGTTCCCGGGCAGCCCCGCCTATGCGGCGGGGCCCTACGGCCTCGGCCAGCGGGTGCCGATGATCGTGGTGTCGCCCTGGAGCACCGGAGGCTTCGTCGATTCCGAACTCTTCGACCACACATCCATCCTGCGGTTCATGGAGCGCCGCTTCGGTGTCCGCGAACCCAACATCTCGCCCTGGCGGCGCGCCATCTGCGGTGACCTCACATCGGCCTTCGACTTCGGCCTGAAGGACACCGGACATGTGCCGCTTCCGGACACCGCGGGCTACCGGCCCCCGGACCGCGACCGGCACGACAGCTACGTGCCCAAGGCGCCCGCCGACCCCGCCCTGCCGAAGCAGGAGACCGGATCCAGGCCCACCCGGCCGCTGCCCTACGCTCCGCAGGTCGACGGTGCCGCGGCGCCCTCCACCGGACGGTTCACCCTCACGTTCGGCGCGGGGCCCGCGGCCGGTGCGTGCTTCATCGTGACATCGGCGAACCGTTCGGACGGGCCGTGGTCGTACACCACCGAGGCCGGCAAGAAGATCTCCGACACCTGGAACACGGCCTACTCGAAGGGGTCGTACGACCTGTCCGTGTCCGGGCCCAACGGCTTTCTGCGTACGTTCCGGGGCCCGGGGTCCACGGCCGGCCCCGAGGTGAGCGCCCGTCACGACGGGACGGGCAGCGGCTGCGTCGAGCTGACCATGACCAATTCCGGTAGCTCCGACTGCCACCTCACGGTGACCAACGCGTACGGCGGGCACAGCGAGACCTTCACTGTGCGCAAAGGCCGGAGCGTGGTGCACCGCGTCGACCTGAGGTCCACCAAGCGCTGGTACGACCTGACCGTGGTGTCCGACCGGGACAGCACCTACCTGCGCCGGCTCGCCGGGCATGTGGAGAACGGGATGCCCGGGGTGAGCGACCCGGCGATCATCACCGGCTGAGCGCTGCGGGGCCCGTCACCGCGTCCGGAAGGACGGCCCCCGTGCTGTGAGGAGCGGGGACGCTCCATCCGGCACCGGACAGGTGGGTCCTGTGCCGGACGCGGCGTGTGCCCAGGGGGAAGCACCCCGGGTGCGCGCCGCGGCCGGTTCAGCCGGCCAGGTCCGGCACCTCACCGTTCGCCGCCCTGCCGTCCGTCACCGGGACGGTCGCCGGCGGGCCGGATGCCGGGCCACCGTCCGCCGGCGTGCCGGCCTTCTGCGTGCCGGCCTTCTGCGTGCCGAGCGGTACCTGCGGCCCCTCGCATGCGGTGAGCCAGCGTCGCAGCACGGTGTGCACCTGCTCAGCACCGGTCAGCTCGACGCCCACGGGCGCCGGTGCGCCGAGATCGCGCGGAGAGAGCAGGAAGGGGCGTGACTGGTCTCCGCCGAGCCCGCCGTGCGAACCGATCTGCCCCTCGAAGGCGCGCACTTCACCGGTGTCCGGGTCGTACATCGAGTTGACCATGATGTCGGCGACATGCGGGAAGGTATCGGTGCGCCGGACGGCGTCGGCAGCGCCCGCGCCGAAGGGCGCGAGCGGACCTGTGCCGTCGGTGAGTTCCGCGACCGGAACCTCTGCCCCGTCAGGACCCAGCACCACCGAGCCGTGCTCCTCGCTGCCGACGAGCAGGAATCCGATGCCCGGGTGGCCTGCCAGCGTGGGCAGCAGGGCCGGATGACGGCGGTCGAGCTGTTCGCGCGTCATACGTTCCGGCACGTCCGGAAAGGAGATCAGGCCCAGATTGCCGGAGGCGAGCACCACCGGGTCGGATCCGGGCAGCGGAAGTGACTCGTCGCCGTCCGGCATCGGCCGGTGCAGGACCACGCGCACGGCGCCGCGCGCCTCGGAACCGCTTCCGGTACGGACTGGCTTGTGCGGCACCGAGAGCCCGCAGCCTTCCCGTACCAACTCCTTCAACGTGAGCCCGTACGCGCCCTCGAAGGTCCGGCCGGGACTCTGCCCGTGATCGGAGAGCAGCACGATCCGGTACGGGCGCGGAGCGTGTTCCGCGACCTTCGCCATCAGCGCCAGTGAACGGTCCAGGCGCTCGAGCACCTTCGCCGCGTCCCGGCTCTGCGGCCCGCTGTGGTGTGCCACTTCGTCGTAGGCCACCAGATCGGCATAGACGGCGGTACGCCCGGCGAACATGTCACCGATCACCGCGGAGACCACCACGTCGCGCTCCACGACCGTCGCGAAGGCCCGGATGAACGGGTAGAGCCCGCCGCGCTTGACCCGCGGCTCTTCCTTACGCGCGCGGGCCCCTGAGGACTGTCCGATCTCCCGGCAGACCTCGGCGACGAACGACATCGCGGTACGCACGGCGTTGGCCGGGTCGGAGAAGTACGCGAAGTAGCCGGCCCGTGAGCGGTTGCGTCTGCCGCGCCGCGCCGCCATGGACAGCACCAGCGCGAGCTGGTCGGCGCCGCCGCTGAAGAGATTGCCGCGGCTTGCGCCGTCCACGGTCAGCAGCCCGCCGTCACCGGTGCGTTCGATCGCTCGTCGCTGCAGAACCGCCGCGCTCGCCGGACGGTTGCAGACCATCAGGTTCCCGGTGTCCTTCTCGTACCAGCGGAAGGCCGGGATGTCGTGGTTGGAACCGTGCAGGATACCCAGCTGGCTTGCGCCGGTCTGGCTGGACCAGTCGGTGCGCCAGGCATCGAGGCGGTGGGTGGATGCCAGCCACTCGGCAACCGTGGGCATGAGTCCCTCTGCCATCGCCCGCACCAGCACCGCATGCCCGACGCCGTCGAGCTGGAGGAAGACGGTGCCGTGCGGACCGCCCGTCCGGCCGGCGTCGCCGCGCCTGCGCCGCCGCCGGTCGGCGAGGCGCGAGAGTCGTCGCCGGTAGGCCTCGTCGTCACGTACCGCGAGGGACGTGGAGGTGGCGGAGGCGACAGCGGACATCACGGCGGCGACCACGATCGCGGTCTCCGGATTGGATTCTCCGCGCCCGTCCGGGATCAGCCGCAGCGCGAGCAGCAGCAGGGAGCCGTTGAGGAAGAAGACCAGCAGCCCGAGAAGCAGGGCGGGCACCAGCAGCAGTGCCCTCACCACGAGTGGCCAGACCAGAACGGTCAGCAGACCGAAAGCGGCGGCGCCCCATCCCGCGGTCATCGCGACCCGGGTGGCGCTGTCTCCGCTGCCGGACTCCAGCTGGAAGTCCGGCAGGATCCCGGCCAGCACCAGCATGGTCAGCGCCGAGACCACCCACACCACGATCACCCGGAACAGGGCGCTGCCCGCCCTGCGCCACCGCCCTGAGGCCACTCCTGTGCCACCTTCCGTCCGAACGGAACCCCTGGCGGGCCCTGCGCCAGTTTTTCACAGCGCCGGAAGGTGACCACGCCGCGGCCCGGGCAGGCGGGCACATAGGCTCGTACGGCAAACGGCGGTACGGGCAGAAAACGAGGAGGCGGCGGGTGACGGTCGATGTGACCTGGTGGGGTCATGCCACCTGTACGGTCGAGGACTCCGGGGTCCGGGTGCTGACCGATCCCCTCTTCGCCCGCAGACTCGCGCATCTGCGGCGGCGCCGCGGAGCGGTTCCGCCGCGGAGCGCCACCGACGCCCAGGCGGTTCTGGTCTCGCATCTGCATGCCGACCATCTGCATCTCCCCTCGCTGGCCCGGCTGGCACCCGGCACCCGGCTGATCGCACCCCGCGGGGCGAGCCGCGCCGTGCCGGGTCTGCGCCGGCTCGGCCTTGACGTCACCGAGGTGGCCCCCGGAGACGAGGTACGCGTCGCGGATCTGCTGGTACGGGCGGTGCCCGCGCATCACGACGGCCGGCGGCTGCCGGTGGGGCCGCAGCGCGCCCCCGCGCTCGGCTACGTCGTCAGCGGCGAGGCGAGGACCTACTTCGCCGGGGACACCGGGCTCTTCGACACGATGGCGGATGCCGTCGGCGAGGTCGATGTGGCGCTGCTGCCGGTCGGCGGCTGGGGCCCCTTCCTCGGCCAGGAGCACCTTGACGCACGGCGGGCCGCGCAGGCGCTGGCGCTGCTGCGGCCCCGGTCGGCCGTCCCGGTGCACTACGGCACGTACTGGCCGGTCGGGATGGACGGGATCCGTCCGCATGAATTCCACACACCGGGCGCCGAGTTCGTTCGGCAGGCCGCGCAGCTGGCGCCCGAGGTGTCCGTGCACCGGCTCGCCCACGGTGAACAGGTGCGGCCCGAGGTGGCCAAGTGATCAGTGAACTCGTGGGCCAGGTGCCCATGGAGTCCACCCAGCGTGCCGTCGGCTACCCCACCCTCTTTCTCCTGGTCGCCCTGGGATCCCTGGTACCCGTGGTGCCGACAGGGGCCCTGGTGAGCACGGCGGCGGTGGTCGCCTTCCACCAGAGCGAGCCCTTCGCGCTGCTCCTGGTGTTCCTGGTGGCGTCATCCGCCGCCTTCATCGGGGACATGGCCCTGTACTGGCTCGGCCGCCGCGGAGTGCACTCCAGGAACGGCTCCCGCTGGCTGGAGGCGCTCCGCAAGCGGGTACCGCAGGCTCGTCTCGCGCAGGCGGAGGAGAAACTCGGCAACCACAGCAGGACCGTCCTGGTGCTCTCCCGGCTGGTCCCGGCCGGCCGGATTCCGGTGATGCTGGCGTGCCTGCTGGGCGAGATGCCGCTGCGGCAGTTCGCCCGAGGGGATGTCACGGCCTGTCTCGCCTGGGCAGCGGCGTATCAGCTCATCGGCATCCTGGGCGGCTCGCTCTTCGACGAACCCTGGAAGGGCGTGGTCGTCGCGGTGGCGCTGACCCTGCTGGTGAGCGGGGCGCCGGCGGTGTGGCGCAGGCTCAGGGCTGGTGTCTGAGCACCCTTGAGGCGTCGTCCTGCAGAATCCTGGAGCCGCCGACCGGCAGATCCCAGAGATTCTCGCGCGGGCGCCCGGCGAGCTCCCACGCCGCCCTGACCCGGTGCAGCGGTTCGAGCACCGGCTCCGCCGAGAGCAGGAAGGTGCCCCAGTGCATGGGTGCCATCCGGCGGGCCCCCAGATCCGCGCAGGCCGCGACGGCCTCCTCGGGGTCGGTGTGCACGGGACCGAGCATCCACCGCGGTGCGTAGGCACCGATGGGCAGCAACGCCAGATCGATTCCGGGGTGGCGGCGCCCGATCTCGGTGAACCAGTGGCCGTATCCGGTGTCGCCCGCGAAGTAGACGCGCTGTCCGCCGCGGTCGCTGAGCACCCAGCCACCCCAGAGGGAGCGGCAGGTGTCGGTGAGGGTTCGCTTCGACCAGTGGTGGGCGGGGACGAATTCGAAACGGACACCGCCCGTCTCGGCCGACTCCCACCAGTCGAGTTCGGTGACCCGGGTGAAGCGGCGGCGCCGGCACCAGCGGGCCAGACCGGCCGGCACGAAGAGCGGGG